>JAGNUG010000021.1 GCA_017987115.1 Flavobacteriales bacterium
CCTTATAGTCGTGTTCGATGTATTCCTGACTGTAAGAGAAACGACCTAACATCATCTTTGCCCGTACCGCACTGAAGGCACCGTCACTCCCAAAAACAACATCTGCTCGGACGCTTAACGGCTCAGAGGCGCTCTTATCCGCTTGAAAGTAACAGGTACCATTTTCAAGATCAACATCCATACACCGCTCATTGAAGTGTAACGTCACGTTCGGCAACTTCTCTGCTTCGGTGAGCAAACGACGATTGAGTTCACCCCGGCTTACACTAAAGATCGCTTTGTTCTCGATGCTGTAGGGCACTTTGTTCAAGTTGCCTTCTCGATCATGCATCATGCGCGCATAAACGGGCACAACGATCTCTTTCACGGCTTGGTCCACACCGGCTGCTTTCAATGCGGTCCAGCCGCGATGACTTACGACCAGGTTGATGCTCCGTCCAGCATAGACATCGGTCTTGCGTGGATCAGCGCGGCGTTCGTACACATTGATCTTATGCCCGCGCTTTGCAAGAAAGATGGCGAGCAGGCTACCTACCAATCCGCCGCCTACAATGGTAATGTTCTTCATTAACTATTACTTTATCTACGCTACAGCTAAAACGTCCAAGATCAGTGCACTCCCCCTATGCCGCATGTCGACCCAGTGGGTCGAGGATACGGGTGCGACATGCACGATCAGCGCGACACGTCCAAGCATTCCGTCAATATTTTTCCGAACCGATACACATCCTCGAACGAGTTATAAAGCGGCACAGGTGCCATGCGGATCACATTTGGTTCGCGCCAATCCGCAATTACTCCACCCTCGGTAAGATCATCGAACAACGACTTGCCTTTACCATGTGCCAACACGCTCAATTGCGCTCCGCGTTGTTTCGGATCGCTCGGCGTGATGATCTCTAATTTCGTGTTCGTGGCTTTTGCGACTTCTCCAATAATGAACGCCAAATACGTTGTAAGCTGTTCGCTCTTTGCACGCAATCCGGACATACCAGCACGATCGAATTGTTCCAATGCTACACGATGCACGGCCATGCTCAACACAGGCGCATTGCTCACCTGCCATGCCTCCGCCGTAGGAATGGGCTTGAAGACAGGCTCCATTTTGAATCGGTCTTTCTTATCGTGTCCCCACCAGCCGGCGAACATTGGTAAGCCTTTACCGTGATGCCTTTCATGCACGAATACACTGGCTACACTTCCGGGTCCGCTGTTCAGGTATTTGTAACTGCACCAACAAGCGAAATCCGCATTCCAATCGTGCAAATTCATTTTGAGATTACCAGCGGCATGAGCCAGATCGAACCCTGCGACCGCACCTACTTTATGCGCCGCTTCGGTGATCGCTTTCATGTCGAATGCTTGTCCGGTATAAAAATTCACCCCACCGAAACAGACGAGTGCAAGTTCACTTCCAAGTTCTTTGATCTTCGCGACAATGTCCTCCGTGCGTAAACAATGCTCACCCTTGCGTGGTTTCACTTCTACAAGATCGGTCTTCGCTTTACCACCATGAAAAGCGATCTGTGAGGCAAATGCGTAGGTATCACTTGGGAACGGTCGTTGCTCGGTAAGGATCTTTACGCGCTTACCTTTTGGTCTGAAGAAGGAAACCAACAAGAAATGCAGGTTACTCGTGAGTTGGTTCATCACGACCACTTCGCTCTTCTTTGCCCCGACCAGCTGAGCAGCACTTTTGTTCAACTCCTCGTGATAGCTGAGCCAAGGATGCTTTGCATGGAAATGCCCTTCCACACCGAATTTTGCCCAATCATCCAATTCTTGTTTCAACGCACCTGCGGCAGCTTTCGGTTGCAACCCAAGCGAGTTTCCAGTGAAGTAGATCACGGGGTTACCGTTCAGTTTTGGGAATAGGAATTCATCGCGAAACGAGCGCAATGGATCCGCCTTGTCCAAGGCCTTAGTAAATGCCAATGTATTTTGAAAAGCGTTCATAGTAGGTCCTCAAATGTAGGTGGCACTATTTGAAAATGCTTCCTATCCAACCGAGCAATGGGATCAAGAGTAGCGCTCCATCCAGCCAGACCTTATAGTACCATTCATTCGTTCCCGGCTTAGCGCGTGCAATAATGAATGCCGTCAACACCAGACCGGACAGTGGTAATACGTCCATGAGATCCAACGCTTGACCATTTCTATCCGGATCTTCGAGTACATGGCTCAAATACATGGATATGATGTAGAACGCGCACCACGGCACCAATAGAATGATGGCCAACAACTTTGTCCCTGTTACACCGAACACTTGCGGGAATGTTCTTAGGCCACGGTCATCATGATCAACATCGGCGATATCATACGTAGCGGTAATAGCAAGGAAGAATGCGAATTGCGGTATCGCGATCCATTTCAGCATTTCTCGTTCGACGACAAAAACAACATCAGCAGAAAGACCGATCGTTACCAACGTACAAACACCTGCGATCAATGGCGCTTTAAGGAAAGGGATATTCCTTAGGCCGATGGAACTACCTTTTTTATTGCGCAAGGGAGTAAGGTAGAGTGCTACCAACACGGCCGCCACCAATGTCCATCTACCGAATACGAAATGTAAAGGATAGACCGCGAACAACGAAATAACGGCCCCACAGATCGTTATCATGGTCATGATCGACCTATTCTGGATAACCCAATTAATGTGAGGCGATGGGATCGGGTGTGGCTCCAATGATCGCAGGATCCGCATGGTTCCGTATGCAGCGATCAGTCCCGCACCTATTGCCAATGCAGGACGAAGGGCTGAAAAGCCGAACAACTCTCCCATCCATAGCACTTGGGCGGCCATACCAATTGCTAGCCAGAAATGTGAGTAGATCAGGAATCGCAACGCTTTGAATGGCAACTGATCCTCAGTCGAATAAACGTTTGGCGTGCTCGTTTCAGGACTTATTTCCAAAGGACCGATCATTGAACCCGGATCATGCAGAACAAAGGTGATACTTTGTACCACACCTTATAGACCCCTTGGTGCGATACTAATATCCGTCCAAATTCGGATTGATGATCAGTTGTCTCACAGCTAACCCTACAACTACACCTGCTGCAGTGGAGATCAGTGTTCTAATGATGCGTTTGGACTTTCCCACCTTAGCGTATCCCATAGCGTAATACTCATCACCTTCCATGATGGGATCCGTGATGGAACCCGGCGTGACATGAACACGCGGTAACGCCATGGCACCCGAATATAACGGAGGTAGAAATAGTGAATTCACTTCAAGGTTCAGGCCGATGGTGACACCTGCTCCAACAACAAAACCACCGACCATTGGCCAGAAGGGTTTGTAACCTGCACGTGCATCCTGTTCCCCTTTAATGAACCAACGCATTTGATCAATGGAAAGGTCATTCCCGAATGCGGAGTCATAGAAATACCATATGCGTTCGCGCCCAATACTATCCGTTACGGAGAAGACCTCTTCGGTCGGGATCTCCCGAACTTTCAACTTCCCTTTACGCAACGTCTGATAACGGACCTCCAGGGAACTTTGACCAACGATCTTTGCTGGGATGACCTGACCATTCATCATCTGGATCATTTCCTGAGCGTTGATGATGGTGCCGAAGCAAACAAAACAGATAAGAAGAATGAACCGTCGTATATCGCACATGGTCGTTGGCGGCCAAAGATAGCGGTCCGCTTGAACCTTGACATTGGTCATGTTGAGCGTTTGATCGCGAAGCGCACCGGTTCGCCCGGTATATTTGCAAACTATTTCAAAGTTGAATTATGACCCCCGCCACCTATCAAGAGCGCCACATCGGCCCCAATGCGAAAGCCACATCCGAAATGTTGACCGCCATTGGTGTGGCCTCATTGGATGAATTGATCGACCGTACCGTACCCAGCCGGATCCGTTCGCCGAAGCCATTGGACGTTGGACCGGCATTAACGGAGCGCGAGCATCTGGATCGGATGCAAGAGCTTGGCGCGTTGAACAAGGTGTTCCGGAGCTACATCGGCTTAGGGTACAGCGGCACCCTTTTACCGCCTCCCATTCAACGGAACGTGTTTGAGAATCCAGGCTGGTACACAGCTTACACGCCCTATCAAGCGGAGATCTCACAAGGACGGTTGGAAGCGTTGTTGAATTTCCAAACCATGACCAGTGATCTGACAGGGTTACCGATCTCGAACGCGTCACTGTTGGATGAAGCAACAGCGATCGGCGAAGCCATGCACATGTTGCACGCGGCTCGACCAAAAGAATTGACGGGAGCAAAAAAATTCTTTGCGGACAATGGTCTATATCCACAGAACATTGAGGTACTCAAAACCCGTTGCGTTCCGATCGGGGTGGAATTGGTCGTTGGCGATGTGAAGAACTTTACGCCTGATGGTTCCTACTTTGGTATTGCGCTTCAGTACCCGTCCTTGGATGGCGGAGTGCATGACCATCGCTCACTTGTGGAGAAAGCAAAAAAAGCAGGTGTCCGAATAGCGGTTTGCGCGGATCTTCTCGCCCTGACATTGTTGACGCCGCCGGGCGAATGGGGAGCCGATGTCTGTGTTGGAAATACGCAACGATTCGGTGTCCCTATGGGTTATGGAGGGCCGCATGCTGCCTTCTTTGCGACTACGGAAGAATTCAAACGGATCCTTCCTGGTCGTATCATTGGTGTAAGTCAGGATCGTCGTGGCCAAAGCGCATTGCGTATGGCACTGCAGACCCGCGAACAACATATCCGCAGAGATAAGGCTACCAGCAATATTTGCACTGCCCAAGCTCTGTTGGCTGTAATGGCCAGCATGTATGCAGTGTACCATGGACCGGACGGGCTGAAGCGCATTGCGCATAATGTTCATGAACGAACACACCGTTTAGTAGTGGCTGCAAACAAGTTAGGCTACGAACTGGTGAACCACGTGTATTTCGATACCGTAACATTCAATCTACCTGCAACCTCATCGATCGAGAAAGTGAGATCTTCAGCAGAGTCAAGAGGTATCAACTTCAGGTATGGAAAGGACAAGTTCACGATCGCATTCGATGAGACAGTAAGGTATGAGGATGTGAATGATGTGATCGCTTCATTAGCCGAGGCATGTGGTGAAAAAGCATTCCCATGCGCAAGTCAAGGAGCACCAACCGTGCTTCCGGAATATGTTCAGCGACATAGCCGCTTCATGGAACATCCGGTCTTCAACTCGTACCATACTGAGCTTGAAATGCAGCGGTACATCAAGAAGTTGGAGAACAAGGATTTCAGCTTGATGCACGGAATGATCCCGTTGGGTTCATGCACGATGAAGTTGAATGCTGCGAGCACATTGATCCCGCTGAGCTGGCCGGAATGGGCGAATATCCACCCGTTCGTACCAGTGGAACAAACAGCAGGATATCAACAGGTCTTCGAAGAACTGAGCGATGCATTAGCGAAGGCTACTGGTTTTACCGGGGTAAGCCTACAACCGAATAGTGGAGCACAAGGTGAATATGCCGGACTGCTTACGATACGCGCCTTCCATGAAGCGAATGGCGACCTGAAGCGGAACGTTGCGTTGATCCCGAGCAGTGCACATGGAACCAATCCAGCAAGTGCGGTCATGGCAGGGATGCAGGTAGTTGTTGTAAAGGCTGATGAAGAAGGCCATGTGGATACCGTTGACCTCAAGGCAAAAGCAGAGCAATACAAGGACACGCTATCGTGTTTAATGATAACCTACCCGAGCACACACGGCGTGTACGAAAAAGGGATCCGTGATATTACCGGTACGATCCATGCCAACGGCGGTCTGGTCTATATGGATGGTGCGAATATGAATGCGCAGGTCGGTCTCACAAGTCCGGGTGAAATAGGAGCGGATGTTTGCCATTTGAACCTGCACAAGACCTTTGCAATTCCGCATGGTGGAGGAGGCCCAGGCATGGGTCCGATCTGTGTGAATGACAAACTGAAGCCGTTCCTACCAGGACATCCATTGATCAAGACCGGCGGAAATAAAGCAGTGTCCGCGGTCAGTGCAGCGCCATGGGGAAGTTCGTTGATCCTCTTGATCAGCTACGGTTACATTAAGATGCTTGGCGGAAAAGGACTAACTGATGCAACGCGTTATGCGATCCTGAATGCCAACTACCTGAAAGTGAAACTGGCGGATCACTACCCTATTCTATACACTGGAGATGAGGGAATGGTAGCACATGAAATGATCTTGGATTGCAGAGGATTCAAACGCACGTCGGGTATTGAGGTCGAGGATATTGCGAAACGTCTGATGGATCACGGATTCCATGCCCCTACTGTAAGTTTTCCGGTTGCTGGCACCTTGATGGTAGAGCCCACCGAAAGTGAAGGAAAGCCTGAACTGGATCGCTTCATTGAGGCCATGATCAATATCCGCAAAGAGATCGCGGAAGTAGAGAATGGGAACGCGGATAAATTGGACAATGTTCTGAAAATGGCTCCGCATACGAGTAGCGAGATCAGTGCTGATAGTTGGTCGCACCCTTATGGCAGGGAAAAGGCCGCATACCCGATGAATAGCATGCACGACTGGAAATACTGGCCTACAGCTAGCCGTGTGGATAGCGCATATGGTGATCGCAATTTGGTATGTACATGTCCACCGATCGAGGATTACGCCACTGTTGAGGTGTGAACCTATTCTGGACCCACATACGTGCAGAACGCTTTGCTCTAGCTCCTCTCTCAACAAGTTGAATTGTGGATCAGAGGCAAACCGCTCGCTAACCGGTACTTTCGCGCCGTGATAATCCATACCATGCCGATCAGATCAATTTTCTTCATCGCACTATGCACATTGCTAAGCGTAACGAACAGCGCCTATGGGCAAGCTGAAGCGAGAGCACAAGCCTGCTTTTTTGAGCAGAACTTCGAGAATGGATTGCCAGGTGATTGGGACTTCGGCAACATGGTTGAGCAACAGACCGATAATGGCGTTGGCCTCGGAGAATTCGTTCCAGCTTGGAACGTTGGATCTACAGCACAACTGAACGGCAGCAGCTATTTCCCGGTACCGAACGTACCGAATGGCAATTCATTTCTCATGGCGAACGATGATATAGCGCCATGTAATTGTGACATGAACGATGTGATCGCAACCACACCTGTGATCGACCTCAGCGCTCGTTCGCAAGTGTCTTTCTCTTGCCGTACATTCAATGAAATGAATCTTGGGGCTGGTTATGCGATCATACAAGCAACCCCTAATGGAGTGGATTGGGATACGTTGCTCACCATTCCAGCTATCGAAGATGAATGGCAGAACATCTGGTTGGACCTAAGTACCTACGATGGAACAACGAACTTTCAACTACGATTCCGGTGGAGTGACGGCGGTGGTTGGGCCAGTGGATTCGCATTGGACGATGTTTGCCTACGCGAGGCATTCGTGCATGACCTTACGGTGGTCAAAGCGTACACACATGATATAAGTATTGGACCATTCGTCAATGGCGACCAAAGCTTACGTTATGGGCAGATCCCTTTGGAGCAGGTCGCTCCGATGATCGTTTCGGCTGAAGTATTGAACACAGGAACCACGACCGAGGCTGTTATTGCGACTGTTACGATCTGGCAGAATGGGGCGGAAGTTTTCAGTGTCTCGCCGCAGCCAATTGGCGATCTCGATCCTGGCGAACGGCTCATTGCTTCCATTGAAACTGGTTGGGTACCGACCTCAACGGGTGACGTGGAAGTACGCATTGATGTTCAGCCTGTTGAAACGGATGTGGACCTTTCCGATAATCTGGGTACTGCTTCTTTGCGCATCACAGGCCAAGGCTGGGATAATGGATATTCCGTTATGGCGGCAGATGAAGATAACATCACAGGGGAAGTGGGAAACAGTGAGCAATTCGTGGCTACGGTCCGAATGGAAGTTGCCAATTCCGGAGGCACGATCAGTGGGATCAGTATATCGCTGAGTGCATCCTCAGCCATTGGTGAGGAGATCCGGGCGATCCTCATGGATGGCAATCTGGCGTTCTTGGACACCTCTTTTCGACATGTAATTACGCAGGAAGACCTGAACACAGCTGCAGCATATGGCTTGCTGTACCTTCCATTGTCCGACCCTATGGAACGTGGATCCGGTGATTATTTTGCAGGCATTCAACATTTAACCACTGACAGTAGCGAATATGTTGGTGTATACACCAGTGGAACGCGACCGTTAGGTGCAAATGCCGTTCTACAGGGCGCCACATTCGAAGTGAACTATATCATGGAAACTCCGATCGTCCGGATACATTTTGCTGAATACCCTGTTGGTGTTAATGAAATTGACCCAAGCGAAGACCACGCATTGCACGTGTATCCTGTTCCAATGAGCGATCACGGTAAGATCCAGGTTGACTTCACGGGACCTGCGGACTTGTTGGTGTTGGATGCATCTGGTCGCTTGGTCGAGAAGCGGACCCTCGGTTACTTAGGAATATCCAAAGAACGGATCGACCTGGACGTTAGCACCTTGTCCACTGGGATCTATACAGTGATCGTGCGCGGCGAAAGGAGCCAAGCAACGGGTAAGGTCATTGTTTCTCGGTAGGATCCGATCTGTTGGAAGGATCGGCAAGGACCGCTTTCTGATCGGAAACGACCGTTCCCCGTTCCTGTGGTCCACAAAGTCAGATTTTCCTTGTTCATCGTACCATTTCAAGAATATCCGAAGATCTGGAAAGACCGATCTCTGTAACTTAGTCCGCTCGAAAGTGTCTTTAGAACAAAAACAAATCACAACATGAACTTCCGTTACACAACGTTAAGCATAGTAGCAATGGCCATTACGGGCAGCGCTATGGCTCAGCTTGCTACCCCGCGTAGTGCTGTGCATAATTTCGGCCCATCTGCTGAAACCCAATTGACCCCACGCGCACCACAACATGCAGTGGCGAATGCACAACGCGGTAATGGCGTAGTCTTCTCAGAAGACTTTGCGAACGGTATCGATGGTAATAATGGCATAGGGCCTTGGACCGTTGAAGGACCGAACGGGAATATCTGGAAATTCCAAAACACTGGACCAAATGGAGCATATACCACTGGCAATCAATACATTGCATCCACTACGGCTGCGAATGGTGCAGCGATCTTTGCTTCGGATTCAGCGAATACGGATTGGAGCGTGACACCCATAGTGATCGTTGCTTCGCCGGTGAATTGGGAAGCTTCCTTGGTTTCTCCGTTGATGGATCTCAGTGCATCACCATATGTGGAGATCGAATTCCAGCAGCGTTCCAGGTTCTGCTGCGATGAATCTCCATTTTTCCTTGAAGTAAGTACTGATGGTGGTTTTTCATGGCCGACCGCGATCCTGACCAACCCTGGATTACCATTGAACCAGGGAGCGCCAGGAGTTGCTGGTGGACCCGTTACTACGGAGACCCGTGTGTTCAACCTGTCCTCAGCCATCGCTGCTGATCCAGCCAACGTAAAGATCCGTTTCCGCCATAATAGCGAATCCGGAACATCGCATTACTTCTGGCAGTTGGATGATATTGAGATCCGTATGGTAGGGGAATTCGACCTGCGCTTGGTCTCTGCTGCCAATACCTCATTTGACCTCGCCGCAGCTGCTACCTATGATTCATTGGCATATACGATCTTCTCATTCAACCAATTGCGTCCTTTGGGATTGAACATGACCGTTCTGAACAACGGTTCAATGGCACAAACAGATGCTGTTGCGAACTTTACCGTGATCGAGGGAAGCAATACCGTATTGGATCAGGACCAACCTGTTCCTGATTTCCTACCTGGTGAAGAACGCGTGGTTTTCGTCAATCCTGACTTTACACCACCTGCAGTAGCTGGTACGTACAACGTCGACTATTCGATCACTTCCAGCGCTGTCGATCCTGTTGCGGACAACACGGGCAGTTCCTCTTTCAAAGTGGATGCTAACATTTATGCACGGGATGGTGGATCAGCCAGTGGATATGAGGATGGTGATGGAGCCGGTGGTGTATTCATTTTCGGCAACATGTTCTACGCGTCGAGCACCGCTGATCTCTACAGTATTTCAGTTCTTTTAGGAGCACAATCCGTAGTAGGTGACCTAGTGGTTGGACAAGTGCGTGCTACTGATGAAGACTTCAGCCTTATTGCTTCTACCGAGGAGGTGGAGATAACCGCTGCCATGTTGAATGGTACCGGTGGCACGAACTTTACAGAACTGTTGTTCAGCTCACCATTCCTGGTTGAGGAAGGAATGGACTATTTGATCGCGATCGAAGTTTATGGTAGCGCTCGAATTGGAGTTAGCGGTACAAGTGAAGCACAAACTTCATTCATCTATTACAACAGCCCAACACAGGGTGAGGATTGGTTCTACACGACCACAACTCCGATGGTGCGTATGAATTTCGATGCTACCGTAGGCATCGAAGAAAGCGATCTTTCCAGTGGTGTTGGTCTGGGACAGAACATTCCGAATCCTGCCAATGGCACAACAATGATCCCTTACGCGTTAGAGGTTCCTGCAACAGTGAACTTTGAAGTGCGTGATCTCAGTGGAAAACTTGTTCAATCCATAAACCAAGGAAAGCGTGGTGCTGGTTCATACCGCATTACGATGGACACCAGCGCATTGAGTGAAGGTGCTTACACGTATACCATCATTGCTGGTGATGTGAAGCAGACCAAACGGATGACGGTGGTTCGCTGATCGGGATATATCTTTAACATGGAACGCCCATTGGTTTGACCAATGGGCGTTCTGCTTTTACAACGATCAGATGCTAGTCAAGTGCGCCTGGATCCTTTATCAAGACTTTCTTCACTATTCGCATAAGACCTCCTGCGAAGATGAATTCGTTCAGCTCGGCATTGTCACTGTTCATTAGTTCATTCCGCGTTCCTTGCCACCAGTTCTGACCTTTATGGATGAACATGATGTTCTCACCGGTCTCCATTACTGAATTCATGTCGTGAGTTATAATAATGGTCGTTGTGTTGAACTCCACTGTCAATTCCTTGATCAATTCATCGATCAGAATACTTGTCTGTGGATCCAGGCCACTATTCGGTTCATCAACAAAAAGGTACTCCGGGGTCATTGCAATGGCGCGTGCAATACCAACACGCTTCTGCATTCCACCACTCAACTCGGACGGAAAGAGACGATCCTTGTCGAGTATGTTCACGCGTTTCAAACAAAAATGTGCGCGATCCTCCATTTCACTTTTGGACATGTCCGAGAACATCTGCAGCGGGAACATTACGTTCTGCATTACACTCAGGCTATCGAACAACGCAGAACCTTGGAACAACATTCCGATCCGCTGACGGATCTCCCGCTGTTCGTCGGGCCCCATATCATGAAAGCTCTTGCCTTCGTAAAGGACCGAACCTTCATTGGGTTTGTGTAACCCTACGATGCACTTTGCAAGCACGCTCTTACCCGATCCGCTCTTACCAATGATCTGGTTGATCTTACCTTTTCGGAATTGCGCACTGATATTGCTAAGTACTTGCACCGAGCCGAATCGTTTCGATAAGTTCTTTACCTCGATCATCCGGACTCAGATCAACAACACTTGCGTTAGCGCATAGTTCGCAATGAGGATCACCACATTACTATAAACAACTGCTCTTGTGCTGCTCACGCCGACCTCGCGCGTACCGCCAGTGGTGTAATACCCTTGATACGCGGAAACGGTCGCAATGATGAATGCAAATACAACGGTCTTGATCAACGCATAGGTAACGTGGTAAGGATTGAAGTCCGACTGGATCCCTTGAATAAAATCCGCACCACCAACGATCCCTGTACCTACTCCGGCGAGATAGCCACCGAGTATGCTCAGGAACATGGAAATGATCACAAGAAATGGGTTCATCAGAATGGAAGCCACGATCTTGGGCAGGATCAAGTAACCGGCGCTGTTCACGCCCATGATATCCAACGCATCGATCTGTTCCTTAACACGCATGGAGCCAATTTCAGCGGCAATATTGGAACCGACCTTACCGGCCAGAATGAGCGAAATGATCGTGGGACTAAACTCCAGGATCGTGCTTTGACGAACCGCAAATCCTACGATATACTCCTGGATCAAAGGGCTATCCATGTTGGTCTTGGTCTGGATGGTAACCACCGCACCCATGAACAAGGAGAGCAGGGCCACTATACCTAAACTATTGACACCCAGCAGGTCCATCTCCTCCAAAGTCCGTCTCCAGTAGAGTTTTAACCGCTCAGGCCGGCTAAAGGTCTCCTTAAGCAGCATGAAATAGCGGCCAATATGGAATAATACGGTCATCCAGGGAATTGAAAGGGCTAAAATTAGTTGTTGCGGTTCATCTCACTGACCAAGAAGGGTCAACACATGAATGTGTATCCGTAATTTCGGGGTCTCTGATGAGCACCCGCACACCCAACTCGCTGATCCTCAAGACGCTGATCATTATACTGGTCATATTAAGCGTAACTTCCTGTAATTCAAGACCTTCCAAATATCGAAAGAAAAAAGAGTGCGATTGCCCCAAATGGAACCATCGGAAATTACCTTTGGACAATGGTGTACATGCTAATTTGGACCACCATAAGGCCTATATCACAAACTCTCAGGTGAACAAATTGACCGCGATCGGCTCTTAATTAAATGGTACACTTATCCGACATCGATAAACTTCGAAAACACATTCCTTCAGGAGCGTATCCTATCGTTGTACAATGGTTGCGTCGAAACCCTGTACAACTTAGCATTGTTCGTCCACGCCAAACCAAGTTAGGTGATTACCGCAGCGCGATAAACGGAAAACCGCATCGCGTAACGGTGAACAATGATCTGAACAAATATGCATTTCTCGTAACGTTGATCCATGAGTTTGCACATTATACGACTTGCGTAACCAGCAAACGTTGGTTGCAACCGCACGGAACCAAATGGAAGAACGAATACCATCGGTTGATGCGACCGTTCATGTCGCGCAGCGTTTTTCCAGCTGATGTTCTGAAAGCGTTGGAACATCATTTATACGATGCTCCTGCCAGCAGTTGTACGGACATCGATCTGATGCGCGTGTTGCGTAAGTATGATCGCGAACCACGTCCGATGCTGGAGGAATTGGAGGATCGTTCCGTTTTCCGGTTCAACGAAAAGATCTTCGTAAAAGGTCCGCAGATGCGGCGGCGTTATAAGTGTCACTGTCTTAATGATCGTCGTCTTTACTTCATTGACCCATTGGCTGAAGTACACGTGCATGGTCCAATGATCGCACGTAAAGCATCGTAGAACTTCGGCTGTCAATTTCATCATGACGAATAAACATACCTACTGCGTGATCATGGCAGGCGGCGTCGGAAGCCGTTTTTGGCCAATGAGCCGTAGTGTTTACCCAAAACAGTTCTTGGATTTTTTGGGACTTGGTCGCACGTTGTTGCAGATGACCTATGATCGTTTTCTTGCGATCTGTCCACCCGAGAACATCTACATCGTAACGAATGCACAATACGCGGATCTGGTACGTGAGCAACTTCCGGGACTGAAGGCACATCAGGTCCTGTTGGAACCAAGTCGTCGGAATACTGCGCCTTGTGTGGCCTATGCGAATCATGTTATTGCCGCGCGCGATCCGGAGGCATTGATCGTAGTGGCACCGAGTGATCACTTGGTGATGAAAGAAGAAGCATTCCAGGAAACGTTGCGAATTGCCTTGGATGAAGCGAACAGTGGAGACCGATTGGTGACATTGGGAATTACACCAAGCCGTCCGGATACCGGTTATGGTTACATTCAATATGTCGAAGGCACCGATACGGTACATGCGCGTGTAAAAAAGGTGAAGACCTTTACAGAAAAGCCCGATCTGGAAACAGCGGAGCGATTCATTCAGAGTGGTGATTTCCTGTGGAACGCAGGCATTTTCATCTGGAGCGTTAAGAGCATCATGAAGGCATTTTCGGAACACCTTCCGGAAATGGAAGCACGTTTCGCAGAAGGTGCGAAGAGCTATGGCACAGAGAACGAACGTTCGTTCATTGAGAGTACCTATGCCGATTGTGCGAATGTCAGCATCGACTATGGCATCATGGAAAAAGCGAAGAACGTATTCACGGTGGTAAGTGAATTCGGATGGAGCGATCTAGGTACCTGGGGCAGCTTGTTCACCCACATGGATAAGGATGACAATGGCAACGCTGCTGTCGGCGATAACGTTAGGCTTTACGACTGTAAGGACAATATGGTACACGTACACGATGGCCGTTTAATGGTATTGCAAGGCTTGGAGGATTACATCGTTGTGAGCACCAAAGAAGCATTGTTGGTCTGCCGTAAGCAGGACGAACAGCAGATCAAGCAATTCGTGAACGACCTTACCGCAGAGAGCGGCCCCAAATACGTTTAGTACTGAATAGCAGTCAAATACACGATAGAAAGATCACGTTTCTTGTGATCTTGGGATCAGTGACCCTCGTTCTTGGGGTATTCTATTTCATTGACCCTGCTTCAGGTCGGCTTTTTTCTTGCCCGTTGAATGAACTCACAGGACTTCTTTGCCCAGGATGCGGTTCTCAACGCGCATTGCACGCATTATTGCATGGAGAACCGTTTGCTGCTATGCATCACAATCCACTGACTTCCATAGGTATTCCGGCATTGGGCATTCAACTGGTCTTGAATCGGGCTTGGTCCGGCAAGGCTTGGCCTGAACTACCAAAATGGAGCGTTATCTCTTGGATGATCGTTATCGGAGGCTGGGGGATCTTACGCAATATGCCCGTCTTTAGTGGCTTAGGCAGCTAAGCCCCTTACCTTGCACCATTCACTTCGGCGAATTGACCAGAATCACCGCATCTCCCTCCACCGTGCCAGCATTTGAATTGATCACTGAACCGGAAGCCCTGAAAAAGCTTACGACCCATTTGGCCCCTACCCAGGTGCTTGCTTTGGATACCGAAGCAAGCAGTTTTCATCGGTACACGGAGCGTGTCTGTTTGATCCAGTTGAGCAATAGGGATCACACATGGTTGGTAGATCCCTTGTCGGTTGAGAATTTGGATGATCTCGGGATCCTATTGGCCGATCCAGCGATGGAGGTCGTTATCCATGATGCGGACTATGATCTTCGGATCCTAGCGAAGCATCATAAGATCCGTGTATCCAATATTTTCGATACGCTTGTTGCTGCCGAATTGGTGAACGAACCGGAGATCGGTCTCGCTGCATTGTTGAAGAAATACAAAGGGCTTCAGATCGATAAGAAATTCCAGAAAGCCGATTGGAGCAAACGTCCGTTGCCGCAGGACATGTTGGATTATGCTGCTGGGGATACCAGCGACCTGATCGAATTACGCGATATTCTGAAGGACCAGTTGATCGCTAAAGGAAGATGGACCTGGGCCGAAGAAGAATTCGCTTTGCTCACGGACATGCCATACAATACGCCAGCAAAAGTGGAACCTGCATTCATACGTATGAAAGGTGCCAAGACCTTGAAACCAGCTCAGCTCGCCGTTCTGTGTGAAGTGCATGCATGGCGTGAGAAAGTTGCTGAGCGGATGGATCGTGCCCCGTTCATGGTTGTCGGCAACAATACGTTGCTTGCTATTGCAGCGCACCCACCATCAAGCGTAAAGGAATTGGCCAAAGTTGCTGGCATGGGCGATAGAATAATGGTACGCTATGGTAAAGCCATAATGGATGCCATTAAAAAGGGACAGGCTGTACCGAAAGACCAATGGCCCCGCGTAGAAAGGCCCAAACGTTATGCGCGAGATGATGATCACGAGGAACGCGTGAAACGCTTGAAGGTCGTGCGCGAAAAGTTGATGGTGGATCACGATCTGAAACCTGGAATCATCGGTGCGAATCAATTGTTGGCGGATATTGCACGCACGCTTCCCGGCGATCTGGAAGCGTTAGCTGCATTACCGGGGATCCGCAAGTACCAAGTTGCGAACTTCGGCGCGGATCTGTTGAAGGCCCTTTGATACACAGTAACACCATTCGGGTGTGATGTACATCACGTTCGTCCAATGGTCAGACCTGTAGATTTGCAGCACGTAAGGGAAAACGTGATCCGTTGTTCCTGATCGCGCATGGAGATAGTAGGTTACATAGGAGCACTGGCAATGGGCATTACGCTCGGTTTGTTCGGTGGTGGCGGATCAATTCTTATCGTTCCCATACTGGTCTACCTTTTCGGGCAGGACCCCATTACCGCTACGGGTCTTTCGTTGTTCATTGTAGGAACCACGAGCGCTGTCGGATCCTTCACCCATCACCGGCAAAGCAACATCCATTGGAGAACTGCTTTTCTATTCGGTGCCTCTTCCGTGATCAGCGTATTCGCAACGCGGTATTGGTTGATCCCGGCACTGCCTGATCCATTGCTCATTCTCGGCAGCGTTTCTGTTGGCAAGGGCACTGCGATACTTGTGCTGTTCGCGCTGCTAATGTTGCTTGCTTCCGTATCCATGATCCGGAAACGAATTGAACGCAACGACCAGCGAAAACAGGGATCAAGTCCAATGGCGCTATTGGTTATCGGCCTACTTTCCGGACTGATCACCGGTATACTCGGCGCGGGTGGTGGCTTCTTGATCGTACCGGCGTTGGTGCTTCTTGCAGGGCTTGATATGAAAAAAGCCGTAGGCACATCCCTGTTGTTGATCACCGTAAATGCCTTTATCGGTTTCATCGGAGATCCAGATATCCACATCAAAGAGCATTACACGATCCTATTACCGCTATTGACCCTCGCTATCCTGGGAACGATCCTAGGCAGCCAATTGTCGAAACGGATCGATGGAGAACGGCTTCGTCCTATCTTCGGGTGGTTCGTTCTGTCAATGGGGGTCATCATCATGATCAAAGAACTATGGATCCTCAAGTAAGGAGAGGAACTCATGAACGACAAAAACAGAGAAAATGAAAATTGAACAGATCTATACAGGTTGTCTTGCACAAGGAGCCTACTACATTGAAAGCAATGGCGAGGTAGCCATCATCGACCCATTGCGCGAATCGCAACCGTACATCGATCGAGCTGAAAAGAGCGGCGCCAAGATCAAATACGTTCTGGAAACGCACTTCCATGCTGACTTCGTAAGTGGACATGTGGACCTTGCAGAACGTACAGGAGCGACGATCATCTACGGCCCGAATGCGAACCCCGATTTCACAGCGCACATTGCAAAAGACGGCGAGGAGTTGAAACTTGGGAATGTCACCATCAAGGTTTTGCATACTCCAGGCCATACCATGGAAAGCACCACGTATCTATTGATCGACGAGCAAGGCAAACCGCATTGCATCTTCAGTGGAGATACGCTTTTCATTGGTGATGTTGGACGTCCGGACCTTGCGCAAAAAATGGGATCGATCACCCAAGAGGATCTTGCGGGGTACCTGTATGATTCATTGCACACCAAGATCATGACCTTGCCCGATGATGTGATCGTTTACCCGGCGCATGGTGCGGGTAGTGCTTGTGGCAAGAACATGAGCAAGGAGACCTTCGACACTTTGGGCCACCAGAAAGAAGTGAACTACGCACTGAAGGCTGATACCAAAGAACAATTCATCAAAGAGGTCACCGATGGCATTCTTCCACCGCCTGCTTACTTCCCGCAGAACGTGGCCATGAACAAAGGCACCATCCCGAGCTTGGATAAAGTGAAGGAAATGGGCATGCGGGCATTAACGCCGGATCAACTGGAACTGGTGGTTGAAGGAGAAGGCGCACTAGTGCTGGACACACGCGCACCGCAGACCTTCAAGGATGGATTCGTACCGCGTAGCATCAACATCGGATTGAAAGGTGATTTCGCGCCGTGGGTGGGAGCTATGATCCCGGATGTAAAACACCCGATCGTCATCGTCGCTGATGAAGGATCCGAAGATGAGACCGTTACGCGCTTGGCCCGTGTAGGCTACGACAATGTCTTCGGTTATTTGGAGGGTGGTATCAACGCATGGAAAAAAGCAGGTCGTGAAGTGGATACATTGGAAAGCATCAGTGCCGAAGAATTCGCAACGCGTATGAAAGCCGAAAAGCTGAATGTGTTCGATGTACGCAAACAAGGTGAATGGGAAGCGGAACATCTGGAGCATGCCAAGCACGCTTCACTGCAATTCCTGAACGATCATCTTGCTGAGTTCAATAAGACTGGACCGAATTATATCCACTGCGCTGGTGGTTATCGAAGTATGATCGCAAGCTCTGTGCTGAAGTCACGCGGGTATCACAATGTGGTCGATGTGGCCGGTGGATTTGCAGCGATCAAGAAAACGGATCTGGCAACCACGGAATTCGTTTGCCCGAGTACGTTGAAGAGTTAGAAACAGCTAGAGTCTTTACAAGAAAAGGGCGGCCATTTCTGGCCGCCCTTCTTCGTTGAGTTTCCATCGACCTAAGCCAACTCCTTTTTGGCGAGGTAGAAATCGATCAGTTCAATACCCTTCTCGTTCAAGCGTGCGTCCAGATCCTTCAAGGTCTTTGGTGGAGGAAGGATCACGCGATCACCTTTCTTCCAATTCAACGGCATGGCGCAACCCTTTTCATCTGCTGTTTGCATTGCCTCCAGCACACGTTTGATCTCTTCCATGTTGCGACCAACATTCAGTGGGTAGTACATGATCAACCGGATGATCCCCTTCGGATCGATGAAGAATACGGCTCTTACAGCAGCGGTACTGCTCGCATTATCATGCAACATCCCATACAAATGCGCCACCTTCATATCAATGTCCGCAATGATCGGAAAGTCCATGTATACGCCGGTCTTCTCGCGCACATTCTGCACCCAGGCCACGTGGCTGTGGATACTGTCTATGCTTTCACCGATCAACTTCGTGTTCCGTTCCGCGAACCATTTCTTCTCTTGCGCAAAGCCTGATAGTTCCGTGGTACACACCGGCGTGAAATCTGCAGGATGTGAGAACAGGATGGTCCAGCTATCCTTTATGTATTCACTGAACTTGATCGGACCTATGGTCGTTAATGCATCAAAATCCGGAGCAGGATCACCGATCCGGGGCATGTGTGTTGTTTCCATTCTTCTATATATTGGTTTACTCCGCAAAGTGAGCTTTTTTCCATTGAACCGGATGTGACATCGGTCACCCTTTCCCCGTGTTACACGTGGTCCGAAGGTGATGTTCATCACATACGGACCCGACCGGATCCCGGACCTTTGTACCATCAAAACCAGCAACAGATGAAACCGAATATGGGAAGTTTGGATCGCACCATCCGCATTCTAGCGGCGGTGGGGATCATTGCACTCTACTTTGCGAATGTGATCACCGGAACAATTGGACTATTGGCACTGGCTTTTGCTGCGATCTTCCTGCTAACCGGCTTCGTAAGTTTCTGCCCACTCTACGCACCGTTCAAGTTCTCCACTCGAAAGAAATGAAACGAACGATACTGTATACATCATTGGGAGTATTGCTTGGTGCGGTAGCCGGATATCTGTACTACCATTTTTATGGTTGCACGAACGGATGCAGTATAACGGGCAGTCCGATCAACAGCACATTGTATGGGTCGTTCATGGGTGGTCTGCTCGTGAACACCTTCAAGAAGGACAATAAACACGAATAACTCGAACACACTAACATGCTACGCACTCTTTTTGGAATGGGTCCTAAAGTGGACTATAAGGAACTTGTCTCTAACGGCGCTACGATCCTGGATGTACGATCCAAGGCGGAATTCGCCAGCGGCCACGTAAAAGGAGCCATCAATATCCCACTGGACCAGCTCGCTGGCCAGATGAAAAAACTACCGAAGGGCAAACCTGTAGTTGCATGCTGCCTGAGCGGCGCACGCAGTGGCCGTGCGGTGGACATGCTCAAGGCCGAAGGGATCGACGCATACAATGGTGGCGGTTGGGCAAGCCTGAACAGCGCTCTGAATTAAGGTAACTGGAATGCGCTCATTGCTTCAGAATTGGCCGATGCCTCGAATTCTGCGACTCGCTTTCGCGGTAGTATTCCTTGCAGCTGGACTATCCAGAGGAGATACGTTGGCCTATTTCATTGCCGCCGTATTTGGAATACAAGCGGTATTCAACATCGGCTGTTGCGGAGCGACGTGCGCACCCTCAACTGCAACGAGCCAAGCATCCGATGTGGCTGTGTCAGCGATCAAGGACGTAACCTTTGAAGAGGTAAAATAATCCCATAAAAATGGCAAGCTCATTCAAGGAATTGATCAACGGGGACAAACCAGTATTGGTGGATTTTTTTGCCGAATGGTGTGGTCCCTGTAAAATGAT
Organism: Flavobacteriales bacterium; assembly: GCA_017987115.1. Taxonomy (GTDB): domain Bacteria; phylum Bacteroidota; class Bacteroidia; order Flavobacteriales_F; family PHOS-HE28; genus PHOS-HE28. The sequence goes on from JAGNUG010000021.1 coordinate 20,219, forward strand.
GAAACCCATTCTTGACGAGTTCAAGGGCCAGATCGGCGATAAGGCCGTTGTGATCAAGATCGACGTTGACAAGAATCAAGCCGCGGCACAAGCCTATCAGGTGCGCGGTGTGCCTACCCTCGCGATCTTCAAGAACGGTAAAGTAGTTTGGCGTAAGTCGGGTGTACTATCCGCCGCGCAATTGAACGAGGCACTGCAACCGTTCCTGTGATCACTTTGGCTCCCAGGCTGCGCTAACATGTACTTCCAGCGATCCACGTGAGATCGTAACACGACCGCTGTGCTGCAATTGATGCAATAAGCGTGTGATCACCTCACGGGGTGAATTCAATTCGTTCGCAATATCCTGGTGTGTGGCTTTGATCACATGGGAACCAGTGGCCTGTACGCGTTTCACCAGGTAATCCCAAAGCTGCTCATCGAGTTTATGGAAGGCGACCACCTCGATCGTTTCCAACAATTCACCGAACCGTTGCGCTTGGGTCTCACCAACAAAGTGGCGCCATTCAGGATATATCATCCATTCCTCCGCAAAGCGCACAGGAACCATCAAGAGTTCGGCATCCTCTTCCACTATGGCCATTACCGAGCTGGTCCGTTTGCTCACACAACAAGTCAAGGACATGGCACAACTCTCACCGGGCATGATGTGATACAGGAAGCGCTCGTGACCTTCAGCGTCCTGAGCGAGTATCCGGATACTACCTTTCTCCACGATCGGCACATGCGTTATCGAGTCACCAACGCGCATCAATTCCTGTCCTGCGGGAATGGACTTCCGAACCACCTCTCGTTCGAATTCAGCTCTTAATGTTGGGTCTACGAACATGATCGGTATCGTTTGTGGTTACATGGATTCCTACTCAACTACGGGTACGACGATCAATGTCGTTCACCCTCCGGAAACCATTCCCATTGGATCCACCCATTTATCAAAATCGGCAGCACTCACGTGGCCCAACGCAACCGCAGCTTCCTTCAACGTGGTGCCTTCCTTGTGTGCTTTTTTGGCGATCTCTGCGGCTTTGTAGTACCCGATGTGCGTGTTCAAAGCGGTCACCAACATCAGTGAATTCTCCATGTGTTGCTTGATCATTGGCTTATTAGGCTCAATGCCCGAAGCGCAATTATCATTGAAGCTTACACATGCGTCACCGATCAACCGTGCGCTTTGCAAGACGTTCGCTGCGATCAATGGCTTGAATACATTCAGTTCGAAATGACCATTGCTTCCACCGATACCTACGGCAACATCGTTACCCATTACCTGAGCGCAGACCATGGTCAACGCTTCGGGTTGCGTTGGGTTCACTTTGCCTGGCATAATGCTGGAACCTGGTTCGTTATCCGGTATCACGATCTCACCGATACCGCTACGCGGGCCACTGCTCAGCATGCGGATATCGTTACCGATCTTCATCAGGCTCACGGCGACGCGACGCAATGCACCGCTCAGTTCCACCATGGCATCGTGCGCCGCCAATGCTTCGAATTTATTCGGCGCGGTTACGAACGGTAGACCAGTGAGTTCCGAGATCTTCTTTGCGACCAGCACACTGTATCCTTTTGGTGCATTCAATCCGGTGCCTACCGCCGTTCCACCCAATGCCAGCTCGCTTACCATTACCAATGCATTCTCAACAGCGCGTATGCCGTTGGTGAGCTGTTGCGCGTAACCACCGAATTCCTGTCCGAGGGTCAACGGCGTTGCATCCATGAAGTGCGTGCGACCGGTCTTTACGATATCCTTGAACGCATCAGCTTTTGACGCAAGTGTATCGCGCAGTTTCTTGACACCCGGTAACGTTACCTCGGCGGTGAGCTTATACGCGGCGATGTGCATTGCCGTGGGATACGTGTCGTTGCTGCTCTGGCTTTTGTTCACGTCATCGTTCGGGTTCAACACCTTTTCCGCATCGTCGAGTTTTCCACCGTTCAGAACGTGTGCGCGGTAGGCAACCACCTCGTTCACGTTCATGTTGCTTTGGGTACCACTACCGGTCTGCCAGATCACCAATGGGAACTGATCATCCAATGCGCCGGTCAGGATCTCGTCGCAGACCTTACCGATGAGATCGCTCTTCTCCTTCGGTAGTTTGCCAAGCTCCAGATTCGTAAGTGCCGCTGCCTTCTTCAGGTAGGCGAACGCATGAACGATCTCCAACGGCATGCTGGCCGGTGGACCGATCTTGAAATTGTTGCGGCTGCGTTCGGTCTGGGCACCCCAGTATTTATCGGCGGGCACGTTCACCTCGCCCATTGTGTCTTTCTCTATGCGGTAGTTCATGTTCTGTGGCGATGCATGCATCGCCCTTGCTAATGGACGACGCTTTGCGGCTCACGCCTATCCTATCAAGTCGGTCAGGTTTTCCATTGGCCTTGCGATCACGGCTTTATTTCCTTTCACGATCACTGGCCGTTCGATCAGCGTCGGGTTCTCGTGCATCACCTTCACCCATTCGTGCTCGTTGAATTTGTACTTGCTGTATTTCTTCTTGAACATGGGTTCCTTTTTCCGAAGAAGATCCTCAGCCTTCACACCGAGCTTCATCACTAACAGTTCCAATTCTTTTGGGCTTGGCGGGGTTTTCAGGTATTCGATCACCTTCGGTTCGATCCCGTTCTCTTCCAACAGCGCCAATGCTTTTCGACTTGTGCTGCACCGTGGGTTATGATAGATCGTGTATTTGGTCATTTATTTATTTTCTGTGGCTGGTCACGGAAAAGGGCGCATGATCATGCGCCGCTATGCCAAATTGCTATGACGCGGTCTGGCTTTGTCCGTGCATCATCAGGTATGCTTTCAGGAATTCATCGATGTATCCGTTCAGGACATCATCTACACTGCTGGTCTCGTATTCAGTGCGCACATCTTTTACCAATTTGTAGGGTTGCAGCACGTAGTTCCGGATCTGGCTTCCCCACTCGATCTTCTTCTTTCCGGCTTCGATCACACTGCGCTTGGTCCTCCTTCGCTCCAACTCCGCTTCGTACAATTGGCTCTTCAACAACTGCAATGCTTTGGTCTTATTATCCAACTGGCTGCGGGTCTCGGTATTCTCGATGATGATCCCTGTAGGAGCATGGCGTAGACGAACACCGGTCTCCACTTTGTTCACGTTCTGGCCACCTGCACCTCCACTCCGGAAAGTATCCCACGTAATATCAGCGGGATTGATATCGATCTCGATGCTCTCATCCACTAACGGGAAAACATACACGCTAACAAAGCTGGTGTGTCTACGCGCGTTGCTGTCGAACGGACTGATCCGGACCAACCGATGCACACCGTTCTCTCCTTTCAACATCCCGAAGGCGAACTCACCATCGATCTCGATCGTAGCTTGCTTGATACCCGCAGCTTCACCGTCCTGATAGTCGAGCACCTTAACATTGTAACCGTTCTTTTCGGCCCACATGCGGTACATGCGCAAAAGCATCAAAGCCCAATCATTGCTCTCGGTTCCACCGGCACCACTGGTTATCTGCACGACTGCGCTCAACGGATCCTCTTCCGCGCTGAGCATGTTCTTGAACTCCAACTCCTCCAAAGAAAGTGTTGCCTTATTGAACTGTTCATCCACCTCTTCTTCAGTAACCTCTTTCGCTTTGTAGAACTCGAACATCACTCCGAGGTCATCCACTTCGCGCTCCACACCTTCGTACAACCCGACCCAGCGTTTCAGCTCGCGGATCTTGTGCATGACCACTTGGGCTTTTTTCTGATCGTTCCAGAAATCCGGATCCAATGTGTACTTTTCTTCTTCGAGAATACGTCCGCGCTTATCCTCAATGTCCAAGTATCCCTTCAGGGCATCAAGGCGTGTTCTGAGGTCGTCGACCTTATCGATGGTGATCATGGCAATTCGCGGTACGGGGCGGCAAAAGTAAGGGTTAAGGAGTAGTGGGAAAGTTCGAAAGAGAAATGGTTCCAGGCCGGTCTTCCCTAGCGATCAGTAGGTCGATCACTCCTTCAATTTCTCCAGCGCCTTCTCGATCTGGCCGGAGGCATATCCCTTGCCCATGAAGTAGTTGATGATCTTTCGGCGAGCGATGTACGGGTTAATATCATGCAACTTGTTCAACCGCTTATCCACCGCTTTGAGCAACTCGTTGTCATACTCGTCCGGTTCAATGGATGCAAGTGCTTTGGTTATGCATTGTGGGCTGACCGACTTCAGTCTTAGCGCAGCTTCGATCTTGCGCTTTCCCCACCCTTTCTGCCGGAACTTGCTCACTGCGAAGTGTTCCGCGAACCGCATCTCATTAAGGAACCGCTCACCGATCAGTTGGGAAACAATATTCTCCACCACCGTTCTGTGCCCACCCCAACCGTATAACTTATCGCGTATCTCTTGCTGGCAACGCTCTTGTCGGGCGCAGTAGTTCTTGGCTTTCGCAAGTAATTCGGTCTCGGAGAATGTACGATCCACGCAGCGAATATGGCGAAAGACCCGGACGTATATCAGATCCTGCTCGCAGTTTCTTGTAGTTTCCTTATGGGTTCACGGCCCAACATGTAGTTTTGGTTCATCCATTGCGGATAGAATCAATGCGCATAACCAAGGGCTTTTTTGCATTTCCGATCCGCGCAACGCCGGTTGTTCAATTGATCGTGATCAGCCTTATTGTTCTATTGGCACCACCCCCGGCTTTCGCTCAACAGGACCAACCCGTGTCCGGTGAAGCTTCGACTGCATTGGGATCTCAGATAGCGCTGGCGAAAGAACTGCTATCAAGCGCCCCCGATTCTGCGCTCATACTTGTGTTGGAGGTCGAAAAACGGTTGGATGAACTAGCTTCTTCGGAAGAACAGGCACAGGCACTGATCCTCCTGGGCGATGCCCAACAATCCACCAGCGCTATGCCGGAGGCCTTAATGGCATATCAGCAGGCACAGCTCTTGATCGAAGAGGCCATCGACAATGACGGTGAGACCGCTTCGCTTGTACTGGCGCGAGCGGACATCCAGTTGAAGATCGGTGTATTGCATTTCAATCTGCGCAATTTCGACCAGAGCCTGAGTTGTTACAACGAGGCGTTACGCATACTGGATGCGGGCGGCAAGGATCTTTCGAGCGAAGAGATGGCCATCCGGAAAGTTCGTGCATTCAATAACATCGCGGCGGTCTATATCCAGCGGTCGGACTTTGCTACGGCGCTTCCTTATTTCGAACAGGCCGTTGCGATCAATAGGCCGTTGAACAATCTGCGGAATGAGAGTTCCTTGAACAACAACATTGGTATATGCCACATGGAAATGGGCAAATACGACCTGGCCAACCAGTTCTTCCTGAAGGCGCTTGCCGTTCGGAATGAATCAGGCGATTTGCGCGGACAAGCACAGGTGCTGAACAACTTAGGAAAGAACCAGACCAAGGTCGGCAACTTTTTAGCGGCGCGGGACCATTATGATCAAGCGCTTGCGCTCGGTAGGGAATCGGGATCCCGCGAATCGATGGTCATTTCACTGGAGTCCCTGTCCTTGGTGTACGATACCCTTGAGAATTACAGATCCGCAGTGCGAACCTTTCGCGAATTCAAAACACTGAACGACAGTTTGTACAGCGCAGAAAGCAGGACCACGATAGCGCGCTTGGAGGATGGCTTCCGTAGGGACAAGGAGAAAAAAGTATTCGAGTTGGAAGCGAAACGGAAGGATGCAGAGAATGAGCGGCAACGTATCTGGAACATCGCCTTGGCGACGGTAGCCTTTTTCATGTTGCTAACTGCTTTTCTAACGTACAAAGTAATGCGCGCCCGGGTATTGAACAGTGCTCTGGAACAGGAGCGGCTTCGTCTGGAACAGGAAAAGTTGGAGGCGGAACAGACCATCTTGAAGGAAAGCTTGGACTACAAGGACCGCGAACTCACTGCCAATGCTTTGTTCCTGTTGAAGAAGAACGAGTTGATCGCACACATCGCCGAACGTTTGCTCAAGGCCAAATCCACATTCAAGCAAGAGAACCAAAAGATCGTGCAGGACATTGTGCGCGACCTACAGAATAGCCACGACGAACACAATTGGGAGGAATTCGAGGCTCATTTTACGCGCGTACATTCCACCTTCTACCAGACCTTACAGGAACAATTCCCGGCGCTTTCGCCCAACGAACGGAAACTCTGTGCCTTTCTCCGGCTCAACATGTCCACGAAGGATGTATCCGCCATTACGCACCAGAGCTTGAACAGCATAACCGTGGCACGTTCGCGGCTGCGCAAAAAGTTGAATATCGAAGGTGAGGATGTGCACCTGATCGACTTTTTACAGTCGATCTAGGCCTCAATAAAGGCCTTTTTATACACTTCTGAATTTCAGTAGATTACATCAATCTGTAGGGTGAATGTAAGGTCGAATTCCACGGATGTATCGGCCATGTAAGGCCGGTCATTGGACTTGTGCAGTTGATGTAATGGTCATATGCTAGGCAACAGCAATTTCGTGGCGCACTTTTGCTGCCAGCCAACAATGAGCAGCGTAACACCCCCCGAACAAGACCCCATCCCACCGGATGAAATGGAAGGTCTTGAAAAACTCCATCAGAGAACGAAGGACGAACAGGAAGCATGGCGCAACCTGTTGGAGAATTTGAACAAACTGAAAACCGAACGAAACAAGCGAACTGAACCAAAAAAGCCGAACACATGAAAAACCACTTCTACTCCATTTTATCCACGATCGGTCTGCTGATCTGCTCAACGCAGATGCTTCAGGCCCAACCCGGTTCATTAGACCCCACCTTCAATGGAACCGGCTATGTGGTCGCACCGGTGAACACGCTGGATGTAACACAGAAGATTCTTGTTCAGCCCGATGAAAAGATCCTGATGATCGGCTACAGCTTTGATGCTGGCTATACGGCGCGTGCCCAAGTTTCGCGCTATACCACTGATGGCATGCTGGATATGACTTTCGGAACAAGCGGCACGTTCACCTATGAATTGGACAATGAAGCTTTGATCAATTCAGCGGTGTTCACCAGCGATGGAAAGATCGTCCTGGTAGGTGCAACCACGGACTACATGGGGTATCGTATGCTCCTGATCCAACTCAATGCGGATGGTTCACTGGACAACACATTCGGTAGCAATGGAGTGGTTACGGCGCAGGTGAGTTTACCAACGGAGAATGCCGAGGACTTCGGTTACGATGTTGTACTCGATAGCGCAGGTAACATACTGGTCTGTGGTAGCTCTGATGACCTCAACTATGTGAACCGTCCGGTGGTAGTACGTTTTACGCCGAATGGCGTCCTTGATAGCACGTTCGGTACAAATGGCGTAGCTACGATCCCGGTCATGACCGTCGGTAGCAATTCTTTCCAAGGCATTGCGCTTCAACCGGATGGGAAGATCGTTGCATCCGGCTATTTCGGGAATACGGAATTGTGGTACGTAATGCTCATTGTACGCTTTGAAACCGATGGCACCCTTGACCCGACCTTTGGTGATGCAGGAATCGTAAAGTACAACTACAGCAATGTGGATGATGAAGGCGAGGACCTGAAATTGTTGCCCGATGGATCCATACTCGTGGCCGGTGTTACGGTAACACAATCGTACAATTACAGCGCATTATTGGCCAAGTTCACGCCAACGGGCCAGATCGACTCCACCTTCGGCACGAATGGTGCGATCAAGGAAGACCTTGCCAATTTCGATTACGCAGCCAACCTGGAAGCCATGTCCGATGGCACGATCATCATGTCCGGCACTTCCGGTGTAGGTCCACCCAACGGTTTTGACCTTGCGGTCTGGAAGTACAACGCCGAAGGCACACGCGACAACACCTTTGGTAGCAACGGAGTAGTTCAGCACGCCATACCGAGCTACTATACCATGATCTACGCGATGGATGTACAGGCCGATGGCAAGATCCTGATCGGTGGGCAAGCACGGACCACGACCAACCAGAATTACTTTTTCATGGCGCGTTTAGAGAACGATATAATGAGCGCGGTGGAAGAATATGCTGGACAACAGGAAGCATTGGTGTTCCCGAATCCGGCCAACTCGAATTCCACCATTTCGCTGCGGATCACTGATGCAATTCAATCGAGTTCACTGATCAAGCTCTTTGCTACCGACGGTCGCATGATCACTTCGATCACTGCCCAACAGCTTCAGCGCACTGGCAATGTCATCAACTTCAGTGTACCGACCGGGATCTCACCGGGCATCTATCAAGTTGTATACGAACAACCCGGTAACCGCATTGCTACGAACATTCTGATCAACGAGTAAAAAACACATCACTATGAAACACCTCTACCTCTCAGTACTTGGTATCGGCTTGGCAGCGACAACAGCGTTCGCCCAATACAATGCCACCATAACCGTTACGGACCTCGTCACTGGACTACCACTACAGGACGCCGAAGTGATCTTTGACGGAAACTTCCAGACCACCGATGCTGCGGGTATGGTGGTATTCACGGACCTCATCGACTTCGACTACTCATATACCGTATCGAAAGGCTGTTACACAGCTTACTCCGGCATGCTTACGATCGCTGGTGGAGACAACAGCGATGCCATCGCGCTGGAGCCAACGACGAGCAACGCCGTGTTCTTCTTCATCGGTTCACCGTTGACCATTCCCGGCGCTACGGTGACCTTGACCGATAACGCGAACTACTTTGAGACGTTGGTTACTGGCGCTCCGTTCGGCGATCTGTTCGAAAACGTTCCTTTCGGTGAGTATAGCTACTCCATCAGCATTCCTTGCTACGAGCCACTAAGCGGTAACGTAACAGTAAACTGCCCAGAAAATGGTGATGGTATCGCGTTGTTCCTGGAACCTGTAGAATTGACTTCCAACGCCGTGTTCTTCTTCGTTGGTTCGCCACTGACCATTCCCGGCGCTACAGTGACTTTGACCGACAATGCGAATTACTTTGAGACATTGGTTACCGGCGCTCCGTTCGGGGATGCCTTCGAGAACGTACCCTTCGGTGAGTATAGCTACTCCATCAGCATTCCTTGCTACGAGCCATTAAGCGGAAGCGTAACAGTAAACTGCCCAGAAAATGGTGATGGTATCGCGTTGTTCCTGGAACCTGTAGAATTGACTTCCAACGCCGTGTTCTTCTTCGTTGGTTCGCCACTGACCATTCCCGGCGCTACAGTGACCTTGACCGACAATGCGAACTACTTGGAAACATTGGTTACCGGCGCACCGTTCGGTGATGCCTTCGAGAACGTGCCTTTCGGAGAGTACAGCTACTCGGTCAGCATTCCGTGCTACGAGCCATTGAGCGGTACCGTAACAGTTGACTGCCCAGAAAGCGGTGATGGTATCGCGTTGTTCTTGGAGCCGGTTGAGATCGTTATTGATGCTTCTGTTACATTATCAGCAAACACGATCGTTGCAACGGCGATGGACATGGAATACCAATGGTTGGATTGTAATAACAACAACGAACCGATCGCTGGGGCTACCGAGCAAAGTTTTTCACCTCCTGTTAGCGGCCTTTATGCGGTTATTGTTTCCGACGGCGACTGTTCCCAAACTTCAGAGTGTACGGCTGTGATCGTCAGCGGTGTGGAAGACGACCGTACAAACCAGCAGGCATACACAGTGTACCCGAACCCGTTCAACGAAAACCTCTTAGTACAGAGCAATGGACAAGCAGGATCAGTACACGTAGAATTGATGAACATGGCCGGTCAGGTATTGATCAATGAAACCCGCACAGGGATGGAATTGACCACCCTGGCTACAGGGCATCTTGCACCCGGCAGCTATGTGGTACGATTGACCTCTGAGAACGAAAGCACAACGCTTAGTGTGATCAAGTAATACGCACAGAAAACACTAGAAAGGTGCATCGACAGCGCAAAGCTGTTGATGCACCTTTCTTATTTCAACGCAAAGGAAGGCAACCGGATTCGGACCTTTCTCTAGTCAAGAGAACCGGTACAACAAAGAAAAAGGGGAGGCGGTCCGAACGACCACCTCCCCTTTCAACTTCAGCTAATTGCACCGATCAAATGCTATTCGGCATGTTGTACTGCTGCATCCATACGCGTACTTCCTCCGCTTCTTTCAAAGAGCTCTCACGAACATTCGCCCAGCTCACGTCGTCCGCTTCGCCTACTTTCTTGATCAAGCGATCCATGCGCTCCAGGCCTTGGGCCAATTCAGCAGCGCGCTTCTGGTCCGCATCTTTTGCTGCGGCATCTGCTCCTGCTGTCTTCAAACGGCCACGAACAGCATCCAGTTCAGCCATCAATGTTGAACGCAATCCATTCAACGCGGTGGTGGTGCCTGTGCGTTCTTCGGCTGGAGTTTTGTAGGTGATCACCATGAATGTGCGTGCCTCAGTGGCACTTGCATCCAGATTATCCATTCCATTGGCTTGCTCAAGTGTAGCATCACCATGTTCATGGTCAGCAGTTCCGTCAGCATGGTCATGACCATCACCAGTGGCTTGGTCCGCCGTGCCATCATTCATCGCTGCTGCACCGTCAGCATCGTGCGCTGTGCCATCATCGGCTCCACCGCAACCCGTTAGTACTAGACCGGTGATAGCGATGATCCCGGCAATATTCCGAATAGTTCTGTTCATTGTACGTGTTGATTGATCCGCCAAAGGTATACGTATCGCTCGATAACTCTTCGTCCTACCCTTACGGTTGGGACTTAAAAGGATCCACCGTTACACAGGCACCTCATTCCCACTTCCGTCGTCCACCTTGTAGGCGAGGAATTGCATGGAACTTTCGGGCTTCACATTCACCCATTTCTTCCAACGCCATGCCCACTTCATTTGGCGGCTTGGAAATCCTTTGGTGATGTACGCGTGGATGAACGGATGCACGCTCAGGGTCAAGCCGGACATATCCTTTTCGGAGACCAGGTAATTCAGGGTGTTCTCGATCTCGTCGACGATCAGGATCGGTGCATCCACTTCGCCGGTGCCGTTGCATGTCGGGCAACTTTCGCTGGTGTCGATCTCGGTCTCCGGACGAACACGTTGACGCGTGAGTTCGATCACGCCGAAACGGCTTGGGGGCAATACGTTGTGCTTGGCCTTATCATCGGCCATCGCATCCTTCATTGCGCGGTGCAAGGTGCGGCGGTTGTCCGCTTCGTAGAGGTCGATGAAATCAATGCAAACGATACCGCCCATATCGCGCAAGCGCAACAAACGGGCGATCTCAATTGCCGCTTCCACGTTGATGTCGAGCGCGTTCTTTTCCTGCGCCTGATTGCCACCTTTCCGGCTACCACTGTTCACGTCGATAACGTGCATGGCTTCCGTTTTCTCGATGATCAAGTAGGCTCCGCTAGTGAGCATCACCTGCTTACCGAACGCTTGTTTGATCTGCTTGTTCACTCCGAAATTATCGAAGATGTCCAGCTTGCCTTTGTAATGTTTTACGATGCCCTTTTTCTCGGGTGCAGTCTTCTCCAGGGTCTGGTAGATGTCCTCCGCCAGGAGTTCATCATCCACCTGAATGCTCGTGAAATCTTTGTTGAGCACATCGCGCAACAACGCATTGGTACGATCGATCTCGCCCAGCACCTTCTTGGGCGGCTGCGCATTCTTCAGGTTGCGGAACATCACGTCCCAGCGTTGCAACAAGGTCTTCAGGTCGTCCTCGAGATCCTCGCTCTTCTTATCGGCCGCATTGGTACGGATGATGACGCCGTGGTTCTTCGGACGAATGGCCTGCATCAGGTCCTTCAACCGTCTGCGCTCGCCCTCATCCGTAATGCGACTGCTGATGTTCACTTTGTTGATGAACGGCACCAGCACCATGTACCTACCGGCCAACGTTATCTCTGCCGATAAGCGCGGTCCTTTTGTACTGATGGGTTCCTTCGCGATCTGCACCAAGATCGTCTGACTGGCGCTCAGGGCATCGGCGATCTTGCCGTTCTTCTCAATGTCGGCCTCCAACTTCCAGCTGTCCAATGTGGAATCCTTGAGATTACCGTGTACGGCACCTTTCGCGAAGTTGTAGGTATTGCGGTATTGTGGACCCAGATCGAAGTAATGCAGGAAGGCATCCTTCTCGTGGCCAACATCAACGAACGCGGCATTGAGGCCTGGGGCCACCTTGCGCACTTTGGCGAGGTAGATGTCTCCAACGGCAAATCCGCGTTCGGTCTTTTCCCTGTGGAGTTCGGCCAAGACCTTATCCTTCATCAGGGCAATAGCCACTTCGGAAGCGCCTGAACGGATGATCAGGTCAATGTTCACGTGATGTTGATTTGAAGTGAAGGGCCCCGTGATCCGGGTACCCAATAACGCCACGTAGGCCCCAAGGTCATAAACCTTAGGGCCACGCAACGTAAGAGGTCAAAAAGAAAAACCTAGCGGTTCTTCTTCTTGTGCCTATTCTTCCGCAAGCGCTTTTTGCGCTTGTGCGTGGACATCTTGTGACGTTTTCTTTTTTTACCGCACGGCATGAATGCTCAGTGTTATTCGTTTTTTAATTGAAGCAGGAAGCGATCGATACCATTGGTGATCGCCGTATCCTGCGAAGTGCTTTTATACTTTTCCAGACTTGCGATGGCTTGGGGTATGGAATCCAAGGTCGCGTAGGTTCGGCCCAAGTAGAACAAGGCATCCGGGTAACCATCCGGGTCCAGTTCAACTACCTTTTTGAAGCGATCGAGGGCTTTATCATACTGTCCGCTTTTGACGCTGAAGAGACCCAGGTTCCAAAGTGCTTCCACATTGTCGGGTTCCTCTTTCACGATCTCCAGCAGCATTTTGATGCCGCGCATGGGTTCTTGTCCGTTCACCAAGACAACCGCTTCCGCGGTACGCGCCTTGGCGGGGTCCATTTTCGCCATTTCCTCCTGCTTCCCGGAAGGCATCCGGGGGGCCAATACCAAAAGAACGATCACTACCACCGCTAAACCGAGTGCCAGCAATTGAGGCTTCTTCAAGCCATTCATTGCTTACGCAGACTTAGCCCTGTTCTTAACCTTATCGACGAACGTGTCGGCAGGTTTGAACGCCGGCACATCGTGCGCCGGGATGATAATGGTGGTATTACGGGCCAGGATCCTTCCGGTCTTCTGTGCCCTGTGCTTTACCACGAAGCTCCCGAACCCACGCAGGTGGACGTTCTCGCCTTTCTCAAGGCTCACCTTCACTTCTTCCATGAATGCCTCAACGGTGGTTAGAACAACTTGGCGTTCAACACCTGTCCGTTTTGCGATCATACCGACCAATTCTGCCTTCGTCATGCCCTGCTTTAGATTTGGGGCCGCAAAGATAGGTGATCTTCTTGAATGAACAACCGATCATTAATACTTCCTTCATCGCATCGAACGAACCGACGCTCAGTGGGTTCCATAACATGGATGAAGCGCTCGGACAGCAGCGCCTTGCGGACCCGAGCCTGAACACCGATGGCAGCCCGATCCAACAACAGTAGCGCAGCACTCCAGTGGTTCAGCAAGGCCTTACTGCCGTGGTACCGGGAGCACTTCCGCGACCTGCCTTGGCGACGCACCACCGACCCGTACCGGATCTGGCTGAGCGAGGTGATCCTGCAGCAAACGCGCGTCGATCAAGGCATGGCCTACTGGCATCGGTTCGTGGAACGCTACCCCACCGTGGCCGACCTGGCCTCCGCACCCGAGGATGACGTACTGAAACTCTGGCAAGGCCTCGGCTATTACAGCCGGGCGCGCAACCTCCGCACCGCCGCGCAACAGGTCATGGACGACCATCAGGGGCAGTTCCCACGGACCTACGAAGCCTTGAAACAACTGAAAGGCGTAGGCGAATACACCGCTGCGGCCATTGGCAGTATTTCATTCAATCTGCCGGAGCCGGTGGTGGATGGCAATGTGTACCGTGTGCTCGCACGGGTATTCGGGTTGGACCTCCCGATCGACAGCACCGAAGGTAAAAAAGTGTTCCGGTCCCTGGCTGCCGACCTCTTGGATCCGACCCATCCGGGCGACCACAACCAAGCCGTCATGGAATTGGGCGCCACGGTGTGTACGCCGAAGAACCCGCTGTGCGAAACCTGTCCCATAGCGACCAAGTGCATTGCAAAAGCAACGGATCGCATTACCGAACTCCCCGTAAAAGCGAACCGGACCGCAGTGCGCACCCGCCATTTCAACTACCTGCACATCACCACCAAGCAAGGAACCTACCTGCGGAAACGAAAAGGCAAAGGCATCTGGGAAGGCTTGTACGAATTCCCCCAGATCGAATCTGAAAAAGACCTTTGCACCAACCGTTTCGCAGCGCTCTTGGAACGTACCTACGGCAAGGGCTGGAAGCTCACCAATTCCTATGGCCCGGTAAAGCACGTGCTAAGCCACCAACTCATCCGCGCTACCTTCTGGACAGCCATCCCACCACTCGGTTTTGCTGTTACAGCGGAGTGGGTGTTGGTGCCGAAAGCGAAGATGACGGACTATGCGGTTCCGCGGTTGGTTGAGCGGTATTTGGGGGAGGGTTTGTAGTGTAATCTTTGCGCTTTTGTAACGCCTTTTTCAAATGGCAACAGGATATTGCTGTTCAGAGACATTAACTAACGAGCACAATACCAAAAAGTAGAACCCCGCCCGATCTCTTACCTTCGTCCTTCAACACCCCTACAATGGCCGGAGTAAACAAAGTGATATTGGTTGGTAATCTTGGTGCTGACCCTGAAATTCGTCACCTGCAGAATGGTGCGAGCGTTGCCAATTTTCGAATTGCAACCAGTGAGACCTATAAGGACAAGACCACGGGTGAGCGGCGTGAGCAGACCGAGTGGCATAGCATCGTCGCATGGCGTGGGTTGGCAGAGATCACTGAGAAGTACCTGCGCAAAGGCAGCAAGGTGTATTTAGAGGGTAAGCTCCGCACCCGCCAATGGCAGGACAAGGATGGCAATACCAAGTACACCACGGAGATCCATGTGGATGAAATGACCATGTTGGATCGTGCAAGCGACAACACTTCGGGAAATAGCGGTCAACAACAACCCCAAGCACAAGCGAAGGAAACATCCAGCGCTTCTCAAACTCCCATTGGCCAAGGCGCCGATGATGACGATGACCTGCCGTTCTGATTTTAGGTGAATGTTCCGGGTCAAGCCCGGAGTGACGGCCCAGATCGATAGCACGGGATGACCGGCCCGGAATGACGGGAAAAGAAGGAGCAATCGTTTAACTTGCGCGATCCGAAATACCCTGGCTCTTTAGCGTAAAACAAGAATCCGTTGGAACCTCCGTCCTCATATTTAGTATTGATCACCTTGCTGACCATAAGTCCAGTGGTGGTGATCTACCTGGTGATCATTGGTGCGTTGTTGCTGTTGTCGGCGGCCATGTCGGCCAGTGAGTTTGCGTTGTTCTCGTTGAAGCCGGAACACTTGCGCGAACTGAAAGAACGTGGCGGGAATACTGGACAACGCGTGATGGAACTTCTGGCGAAACCGCGCCGGTTGCTTGCCACCATTTTGATCTCGAGTGCCTTCGTGAATATGGGCATCATCGTGCTGAGCACGTTCGCCGTTACGCAGTTGTGGGATGTCTCTGCGATGCCGCGTTACCTGGTGATCACGGTGCATGTATCCGCAGTGGCGTTCTTGATCGTGCTGGTGGGTGAAGTGATCCCGAAGGTGTATTCCAGCACCGAGCCGGTGAGTATTGCAAAACGGATGTCCGGTCTGTTGATCACCTTGCGCTGGTTGTTCCGTCCGCTCAGCGAAACGTTGGTACGCAGCACGAATTTCATTGAGAAGCGGTACAGCAAAAAGCAGAAGCAGACCCTTTCCGTGGATTCATTGGGCCACGCGCTGGACCTTACACAGGATGAAAGCTCGAGCGTGCAGGAACAACGGATCCTGCGCGGTATCGTGAAGTTCGGCAACTTCGAGGTCCGCCAGATCATGCGCCCCCGGACGGAGGTCGTCGGGTTCGCGCAGGAACTTGATTTCAAGCAGTTGTTGGCCGCTATCGTTGAGAGCGGATTCTCACGTGTGCCGGTCTATGAAGAAACCTTGGACACGGTGAAAGGTGTGCTCTACATCAAGGACGTGCTTCCGCATATCGAGAAGCCGGCGTTCGATTGGTTGAGTCTGATCCGTGAACCTTATTTCGTTCCGGAAAGCAAGAAGTTGGATGACCTGTTGAAGGAATTCCAGACCGAGAAAGTACACTTGGCCGTAGTCGTAGATGAGTACGGCGGAACGAGCGGGATCATTACGTTGGAGGATGTGATCGAAGAGATCGTGGGTGACATCACCGATGAATACGACGATGAGGACCTTTGGTACAGCAAGCTGGATGACCGCACGTGGGTGTTCGAGGGCAAAGCAGCGCTGACGGATGTTTACCGTGTGCTGGGCATCGACGGTGCACTCTTCGAAGAACACAAAGGCGATAGCGGAACGTTGGGTGGTTTCATTCTGGAACAGACCGGTCGTATCCCGAAAAAAGGCGAGCGCATCGATTTCGGGAATTGGACCTTCGTGGTTGAGGGTTCGGATAACAAGCGGATCCGACGGGTGAAAATGATCATGCACGTGGTGGTTGATGAGTAACACCAGCGGACATACGGTTTCGGCGCATTGGCGTGCAGTGCTGGGAATGACCATGATCCTGGTCGTACTTGCCACAGGCTGCACACCTGATCCCGTTCCGAAACCACGCGGTTATTTCCGCATCGACCTTCCCGAAAAAGGGTACAAGCGTTGGAACAGTTCCATCGGACTATCCGCTGACATTCCGACCTACGTGAAAATGGCCGAGCGCGATGCGAAGAGCGATGCACGCTGGTATGATATGCGCTTTCCGCAGCAACGCGCAACCGTCCATCTGACGTGGAGCCCTGTTGGAGGCCAATTGAACAATTTGATCGCGGACGCACATGAATTCAAGAATTCACACGGTACCAAAGCGTTGAAGATCGGCAACGAACGTGTGCTCCGCGACAGTGTCCGGGTATTTGGAACGCTCTTCGATGTGGAAGGTGACGTTGCCAGTCCGTTCGTGTTCTACCTCACCGATAGCACGGACAATTTCCTTTACGGTGCGCTGTATTTCGATGTGCGTCCGAACGCCGATTCACTCGCCCCCGTTACGGATCGGATCCGCGACGACCTGCGCCATTTGGCCGCTACGCTTCGTTGGAAGTGATACTGCTTCGACGGCACTTTAACGCTGAACGGTAACCGATCGACCTGTGCTGTGCATGACCCATAGCACGGCAGCAAGCAGCAACAGCGCGCCGAATTGATGGGCAACGCCAAGGGCGATATGCACCTGTGATAACACGGTGAACACACCCAGAACGAATTGCAGTCCAACGGCGAACAATAGCCACTTCGAAGGAGCGGCAAAGTCGGCGGTATTCCTGAAACGAACGCCATACCAAACGAATACACCAGCTACCACCCAAGCGAAGTAGCGGTGGATGAACTGCACGCCATCGCGGTGGTCGGTGAAGTCCTTCAGCAAACTCCCGAATGCGGTAACGTTCTCGGGCATGAGCTCGCCGTTCATCAGCGGCCAGGTGTTGTACATGTGGCCTGCATCCAGCCCTGCGGTGAATGCGCCCCAGACGATCTGCAGCACTAACAGCACCAACAAGACCCTTGCCCATTTTCCTTCGCGGGTTCCGTTGGTTGCGAAGGTCCGCCTACCCCTTCGGATATCGAGAACGGTCCACAACACGATGGCGAACACCGTGAACGCTGCACAGAGGTGAATGGCCAAGCGGTAATGGCTCACATCGGTGCGTTCCTGCAGCCCACTTACCACCATGAACCAACCCAGCGCACCGACCAGTCCGCCGCCGACCAGGATCACCCAACTGCGTTTCAGAAGCCAGCCTTTCAACAGGCCCTTTCGCCAGAACAACACGAACGGAATGGCGAAGACCAGCCCCATCATCCTGCCCCAGTTGCGGTGTAGGTATTCCCAAAAGAAGATCCGTTTGAAACCCGCGAGATCCATGTGCGGGTTGGTCAGCGTATACTCCGGGATCCGTTTGTACTTCTCGAAGGCCTCCGTCCATTCGGCAGCATTCATGGGAGGCAATGCGCCCATGATCGGTTTCCATTCGGTAATGCTGAGGCCGCTGTCCGTAAGGCGGGTAATGCCACCGATCGCCACCATGCAGGCTATAAGTACGCAACCTGTGAGCAGCCACGTGATCACTGGTTTAAGTCGGGCCGATCCTTGATCCTGCATAGAGGCCGCAAAGCTACCACCGCACGCATAAAAAAAGGGAGCCGAAACTCCCTTTTACAAATTCGAACTCAATGGATCACCTGATCAGGATCCGTGATAGGATCGCGAAGAGGCTCGGGATAATTACGGAGGAAGTCGGGGCACACGAAGCAGCAGCTACGGCACCACTCTCTTTGGGTTTAGCCGCTTCTTTATTACTGGATGTTGCACTGATCACTTCTTTGATGACCTTCACTTCCACAACCTTGTATTGTCCTTCATGCAGGGTTTGGATCGCATCGATCATTTCAGCGTCGGTCACCTTCGTATCGTCATAGGAAACGATGGCGTGATCCCGCTCATCGCCTTCGATGAACTCGATCTCCGTACTTGCTACGCCTGGAAGTTTGGCCAATGCCTTCTTGATCGAACCACCGCACATCATCTCGCACGACATGCCGTCGATGCTGATATCTGCGGTAGCAACGGGTATACCGGAGCTGATCGCGACTTCCTGAACTGTACGCACGAAGCTCGCAGCCGTCTTCATGTTGGTATCTCCAGCGGCAGAGTGGCCGCAACCAAGGAACAATAGACCAGCAATGAAAAATGGAAGGGCGGATCGGGAGATCATGATTTTCGGGTTTGTATCAGATATGACGCATAGAATGCTGAAACGTTACAAATGTAACTGCGGTATTCAATACAAGATACCTTCGCGCCGCGTTAAATGACCATAAAAAAAGACAAAAACTCGGGCACTATATGGCTCCTGCTGGTCATTTTAGCGCTGATCTGGGGTACCTCCTTCATTCTTATGAAAAGGGGGTTGTACAACGATGGCGTGGCGGTCCTTTCACCGTGGCAGGTCGCCACCAGCCGTTTGGCAATTGCGTGGCTTGCACTTTCACCGCTCCTGTTCAAGCACATCGGGCTGATGCGCAAGCATTGGTTGCCGCTGATCGGCACAGGGGTATTGGGCAATGGCATACCCGCGTTCCTTTTCGCCACCGCGCAAAGCCGGATCGACAGCTCGCTTTCCGGCATGCTGAACAGCCTGACACCCTTGATGACCATGTTCGTCGGGGCGCTATTGTTCGGGATCCGCATGCGTGGCGCACATGTTATTGGGATCATTCTCGGGTTGATCGGTGCCGCAGGACTGATATGGGTGAAACGCGGCGATGGAACACCAACATGGTCGCTGTATGCGATATTGCCCGTGATCGGAGCGCTGTGTTATGGCGTAAGTGGAAACATCGTAAAGCGGTATTTGTACACGTTGCCCGCTACGGCAACTGCCGCGTTGGCGCTTACGTTCGTCGGCCCCATCTGCATCGGCCTTGCCTTGGGCAGCGGCCTGCCGGAAACCCTTCGGACCAACCCGCAGGCCTGGACCTCCTTGGGCTACATAGCCATACTCGCCACGTTAAGCAGCGCCTTCGCACTGATCCTGTGGAACAAGCTCCTGCAATACACCACGGCGTTGCGCGCATCATCCGTAACGTACCTCATGCCGGTGGTCGCCATTGTATGGGGTGTGCTGGATGGCGAACGTGTGACGGTACCACAGCTGGCCATGATCGCGTTAGTGCTGAGCGGCGTGTACATTGTGAGCATCGCGGAACGGACCCGGTAATCGTAATTCCAGCATTCCGGCCGAAGACCGCATCTTTGCCCAGACCTAGCTGAACGACGAACACGAACATGTACCAAGGCAAGAACGTAGTTGTAGTGCTCCCCGCTTACCGCGCAGCACTGACCCTGGAACAAACGTACAAGGAGATCCCCTTTGACCTGGTGGATGAAGTGGTTCTTGTGGACGATAAGAGTCCGGACAATACCGTTCAGGTGGCCCGCGATCTGGGCATTCGCCACATTGTGATGCATGAGAAGAATACCGGCTATGGCGGCAATCAGAAAAGCTGTTACGACAAAGCGAAGGAGCTGAATGCGGACATCGTTGTGATGTTGCATCCGGACTATCAATACACGCCGAAATTGCTGGCGAGCATGATCACATTGATCGGCAACGATGTGTATCCCGTTGTGTTCGGGTCGCGCATCTTGGGCAATGGAGCGTTGAAAGGAGGCATGCCGGTGTACAAATACATCGCGAACCGCTTGCTTACCCTCACGCAGAATATCCTGATGGGGCAGAAGCTGAGCGAATACCACACGGGGTACAGGGCCTTTGGTCGCGAAGTCCTTGATGCGTGCGACTACCACCAATGCTCGGATGATTTCGTATTCGATAACCAAATGATCGCACAGGTCTTCTGGAAGGGATTCGATATCGCTGAGATCACCTGCCCAACGAAATACTTTGATGAAGCGAGCAGCATCAATTTCAGTCGCAGCATGACCTATGGCATCGGTGTGGTGGGTGTGAGCTTGCGTTATTTCTTTGCACGGATCGGTATCGCAGGTTGGAAGATCTTGGGGGAACGCTGCCGTCAAAACCGTTAATTCGTCGGAATGGGATCTCGCAGTTCGATCCAGGTCCTTATCGTCGTCGCAGCGGCGTTGCTCTTATCACAGGCCTTCAAGGTAAAGATATCGAGATCCAGGATCCAGACTTTCCAACGTCGGTTAACCTGAATTGGCCTATATTGTGGAAGCGTTACCAAAATCCAACGAAGATGAAAACCTACTCTCTCCTATCCTTCTTACTTCTTATCACCACCGTCAGTTATGGTCAATGGAACACTATTCCGTCGATCTACTGTGTCGGATGCGATGTACCGGAACTCTTGGTGGAATGGGATGCTCTTCCCGGAGCGGATCTGATCGAGCTCCAGGACAACAGTATTGCTTTTCGATCCAATGACGGAACAGGACAGTTCCCAACTTTCGAAATGATCATGCCGTTGCCGAACTATGCACAGATATCATACTTGCAGGATGTTGATGATGACCAGGATCATGACGTGTTCATGACCCATGGCGATACCATTTATTTGTATGTGAATGATGATGGAATGTTGACGATGATGTCATTGGATACTGTCTTGATCGATGTAGAGTACATGGTATCGCATCAGTTGGACAATGGCTACTTGGCACCGTATGATCTGGACAATGATGGACAAATGGAATTGGTATGGAAAACTCAACAGGGTTCGTTCTTCCACTACTACAAGAAGAACGGCAACGCCTATAATAAAATGATCGCTCCCTTGCTCTCACCCTATGATATTCCCTTAAATACCAAAGTGGTCATGTTCGACTGGGACGGAGATGGGTGGCGGGATATCGTTCATCTTGGATCCGATACGGAGTTCGATGTTCTATACGTAATACCTGGCGTAAACGGCTCTTCATGGGCTACCACACCGACCACGGTGCAAATGGCAGGTATTCGCGACCTGATCGTTCATGACATCAATTCTGATAGCGTTGAAGACCTGCTCGGTTCTCAGTCCCACTATATCAGTCATCCGGATTCAGCTCATTACTTTGTCCAAAGTTTAATTAATGGACCGAACTGGGGTGAGTATACCCGTAAGTTGGATATGGACTGTGATGGAGATATTGAAATTGTCTCCAAAGGGTTCAATGTCGGCTGGATGGAATTATCGATCCATAACGCTGATCAATTGACCCTATCCAGTGATATCATGTCCTTTAGTGCGCAAGGCGCTAACGGCAACCCACCCCATGTAGTGGCCGATGTGAACGCCGATGGTGCGCTGGACCTCCTCCTAAGCTCAAACTTGCATGACACCGTTTATTTGTTCGTGAACCAAGCATCGCTTCCGATAGTCACGTTTGCTCCTCCTTCCACTAATATACCACCGAACAACATCCTGCTCACTGGCGGTTCGCCGATCGGCGGCACGTACTCCGGTCCTGGTGTTGTGGATGACAGTCTAATGGTATCCATGTTGCCTGGTGGTGACATAGACATTACTTACACCTATTCCAGTTTTCCTGGTTGTGTAGATTCCGCAACAGTAACATTCATTGACCTTACTACCGCTATGGTAGCTCTTGAGGACCCGGTTAGTGATTTTACGGCATATCCTAACCCTGCCAAAGAACTTGTTGTGATCAGGTCTTCCATGGAAAACCCTGCAATTGCTTGGCTGCAAGACGTAACAGGTAGAATGGTCACGGCCTCAATGCGGGTCCCTGCGCTAGGCATGGCTCAATTACAGGTAACCGATCTACGCTCTGGTACATATCTACTGATCCTCGCGGACGACGAACAGAATATCTTAGGTCAGCAGAAGTTACTCGTTGAATAATATCAAGCGGGAGAATTGGCAGTAGCACAAGCCTTACGTTCCGTGTTGGCAATGACCTCGGCCAATTCTTTCTCCCGGATAGTAAGAAAGGCTTTGAGATCCATGCCCAACTCTTGCTTGTACAACACAACGCCATCAAGTGTGAACCGGATCATCTTACCAGCTTCATTCTCCATCAAGTAGGCATCCACGAGGTCACCGAAGAACTCTTGGAGTTGCACAGCATCGCAAGTAGGGAGGAAGACGCGCAGCACGCGTGGGTCGTAGAAGCGGAAGTAAAGTTCCTTGCCTTCATCGGTGGTTACCATAAGGAACTGGCGAAAATGATGGTGCAGTTCTCTTAAAGTTGCTTGGCTTTGAATGATGATGGTCCAGTTCTTACCTGGAGCTTCTTCGGCTAGCCACTGCTTAAATCCTGGTGAATGCGTAGCGTCGAATAACCACGGAGCTACTTCGCCGAGCACTGTTTCGCTATCGCCGATGTAGAGGCATTGGTGTTCAGAGCAA
>JAGNUG010000022.1 GCA_017987115.1 Flavobacteriales bacterium
GCGGTCTCTGTGCGTAGGCGCGCTGCACCTAGTTCGATGGCGTTGAAGCCTTGTGCACGCAGCAGCGCTGCTTCTTCCATTGAAAAATCGCCTTCTGGGCCGATCAATAGCACTACATCATCAGTGGGTTCATAGATTGTCATCAAAGAACGGTGTTCGCCTTCACACCATCCAAAGTAGCGCTGCTGTGGCAGTGTTTCCTGCAACAAGGTGTTCAATTTCATCGGTTCGGCAATCTGTGGTAGCCATGTCCGTTGACTTTGTTTCATGGCCGATACGGCTACGCGTTGCAAGCGGTCCAACCGCAGTTTTGTCCGTTCGCTGTGGTGCGTGATCAACGGTGTAATACGATCCACGCCGATCTCAACTGCTTTCTCCACGAACCATTCATACCGATCGATCTGCTTGGTGGGTGCAACCGCCAAATGGATGGTCGCTTGGCGTTCGCGCGGATGTCGTGTGCGCGCTTCCACTTGGGCCACCACCCGCTTTTTCGAGACCTCCACAAGTGTTGCTTCTATTGAAAGTCCTTGGCCATTGAGCAAGCCTACCGCATTGCCCGCGACCAACCGCAACACACTGGCGGCATGGTGTGCTTCGTCTTCTGGTAGCGTGATCAGTTCACCTTCAAGATCAGGACAATGAAAGAGGTGCATTCAGCGAGTTTCTGGTAAGTGATCAGGGACCTTCCGTTCCAACGCGTACATGCCAAAGCACCCTACGATGAAGAGCGGGACGAACAACGCTGCCGCCAATTTCTTGGACATCATAAGGGTGTCAATGACCCAAAAACGATCACTGAAGTCACCGGTCATCAAATTTGGCATTATGAGACTTGTAAGCGGTGAAGTTATGTCCGTCGGAAGGTCATACCACAACGTGCTTTTGGTGGCCAGCGCAAAGACAAACCCAATGGCACTTGCAACGACCAATGCGTTCGACCACTTTGTATTTCGCGCAACCTTCGGGATACCTGCGTAGAGCAATAGAACAGTGCTGGCAGCCAAATGTCGCGGGCCAAAAGCCCAGCCGCCCCACCACATGGTATATCCCGCGATCACTAGAAAATGGATCAACACTAAAGGCAGGACAGGGTCTTTCAGGAATGACTTCGCCTGTTCGGTACGTAGCCAATGGGTCAGAACGATCAATACAGCAGGCGCGTAAATGAACAACCCGCGATAGGGGCTGAAGGTGAGTCCCCACAGTGCTTTGATGGAGGGTAGACCTAAGCCCATGCCTTCTTGCATGAACGCGTATTCCGGTACATGACGGTAAGCAAAGTCCAATGGTGAACGCGTGGTGAGCGTATTATAGCCGAGCAAGAGCGCAGCTGGTAATAGGCCGCCTTTGATCATGCCAATGGCGATCCGTTGGTCCTTCACAATGAAGCTTCTCACCAGCCAGAATACCGGGAAAATGGCCAAGGTGTATTCCGTTAGCACAGCTGCGCCGCAGAAAAGGCCAGCTTCAAACCCACGTTGTTTTGTCAGGGACCGATAGCCGAGCAGTACAAGCATTGCGCCGAGTACGTGGCTGTAGAAGGTACCACTGTACACGAATAGAAAAGACCCATAGATCGGCAAAGCGGAAAGCAGGAAAGCAGGCAATTTTTGCTTTCCGTTCTTTAGCACGTGCCACCAGAGCAGGGTAATGATCAAGGCAAGTGGGAGACTGGCACAGAGCAGGCCACCAATGCGGAGCAGACCACCTGTCAGCAACGAGCCATCAACGGCCTGCGCCAAGCCGGTTTGTACCAGAACACTATAGATCGGTGCAACAAGAAAAGCGGGTAGGGGTGCCTTATCCGAATATGCATGACCATTGATCACGGCTTTATCGCCCAGCCCTTCCGCATAGCGGTCTATGCACAACGATCCTTCACCGACCAATGCCGCAACGGTCGCCGCTCGTGATGCACTGTTGTCATTGCGAGCATGGTCCAAATGCCATGCGCAGAGCAAGGTGTTGATCAGGAAGAAGAGGACGAGTTGCGTGCGGGTGGGCATTTTCCGTTAAATGCTTGTCCGTTGTTCGTTGTAAGTGTGATCTGACAATGATCAAGGATCGAACAAACCTTACTTACTCCTTCACCAGATCCAACTTATAAAAGTGGAAATCCGGGCTGTGCAGGTCGATCTTGAAGCCCTTCACGTTATGATCAGCATCGAAGTAGAAGGTGATGTACCCGGGCTCTAGGAATGGGTCGGCGTGGTTCCATTTGTAGGTGTCGTAGTGCCAGTGTTCCAAGTCGCCGGTAAAGAGTTCTTTGGCGCGCGGGAAGTTGAGCACGGGTTTACCTGCAACTTCCTCGATCTGCACATCGCCATAGATCTTATCGGTGTAGTTGCCTACTATTTGACTTGTTGTTAGTGTGGGCTTGGTGCCTTTTGCACGTGCGTTCACGCGTTCAGCTACGCGCTTCGCCTCACGTTCATCGCGTCCTGCCAACCGTGGGATCATGTCCGCGACGGGATCTGCGCTGCCATCGCCCAGATACATGTTCAGGATCTTTGCAGTTATGGCGAATACACTGTAGCTCTCGCCATTGCCCAAGCAGATCACGGCAAGGTCCTTATCCGGCACAACGGCGTGGTTCAGAATGAAGCCGGGCATACCGCCACTGTGCGTGATCACTTTCTCACCATTGTTGTATTCAACGAACCAGCCCAAGGCAGCGCCATCACGGCGGCCACCCATGGCCAGTTGCGCATTGGTGATCATGTTGAACGTGGCTTCGGTAATGAACGGCTCACCGTTGACCTTGCCCTCGTTGGCCCACATGGCATCCCACTTGGTCAGATCGTTAATGCAGCTGTTGATCCCACACGCACCATCTGCACCTTGCAGTGCTTGGTAAGGCATGCTTTTAAGTGGTGCATTGGGGTCTTGTCCTTTGCGGACATGGGGTAGGGCAACATTTTCGAACCTTGCAAGGTCTGCGGTTTCCACTGTCGTCCGTGTCATCTGCATCGGTTGCAGAATGCGTTCAGTAACGAACTGGTCCCACGTTCTTCCGCTTACTGCTTCGATCAATTGCGCTGCGGCAATGAACATAATGTTACTGTACCCGAATTCATCACGGAATGCATACGAGAAGGGTTCTTTGCTGTGGCGATCCAAGATCTCGCGTTGGGTAAGATCCGTTCCATACCAAAGCAGGTCTCCATCGAAGGTGCCCCAACCACTGCGGTGACACAACAAGTCCTTCACCATCATGTGTTCGGATACGTACGCATCCGGTGTACTGAACCATGGAAGGTGTTTTACTACTGGGTCGTTCCAATCTACTTTACCATCATCCACGAGCAACCCCACCGCGCATGCCGTGAATGCTTTGCTCATGCTGGCAATAAAGAAGATGCTGTTGGTGTCCACTGGTTCGGGTTTGGCCAGATCCAACTTCCCGAAACCATTGCTATAGACGAGTTCGCCATCCTTCACAACACCCACCGCAAGGCCCGGTTGGTCGAATTTCTTTATTGCATCGGCGATGTAGGCATCCAGGGTGCTGAGGTCGGGGTTGTTTTTCTGGGCATTACTGCTGATGGTGAGTACTACCAATAGCAGCGTTGAGAATAGTTTTTGGGCTGGCATAAAGTGCGGGTGGTTTTGTTGGCGGTGGCAATTTACGCACTATGTGTTCTTGGCAATAGGGCACTTCAACTACGCAATAGGCGGCTCCGCTCGGCGACTTATTGCGCGATGTAGGTCTTCGAACGGATCCAAGAAGCCGGAATAATAGCTAACGAGAAGCTCTTACTGCTTCACAAAGCGATGTGATACCCGTTCGCCATTCACCTTGGTAATGCTGATCAGGTACATGCCTTGAACAAGCCCACTGATATCCAACGTGGTGCGGTCGTTGGTTACGCGTTCGTTATGAAGCAACCTTCCATCCAACGCTTGCAGCGTGAGCATGGCGTCCGGTTCATCCAGGAACACGTTCACTTCTTGGCTTGCCGGGTTCGGGTAGATGCTGAAACCATCCGTTTCCGTAGTTGCTATGCCCGTATTCACATCCACCGAGAAAATGCAAGGTTCCGTGATCACCGGCTCGTTGAAATCGAAGTAGATGTTCGCGGTATTCTCGATCTGTTCTCCATCCTGCAATGTGGTTTCAGGTTTGATCCTGAATTTAACGAAACCATGGCTGTTTGGCTCATCGCTTACGCTGTCCGGAAGGAAGATCGGGTCGAAAACGAAGACCAATAGTCCTTCATTCATATACCATGTGTTGGTGTGTGATCCGCTCAGGTATTCCATGGTGTGCCATTGGAGATCACTGCTCAGCGTATCGGTTATAACTACGCGCTCGGCAGGGTAGGTGCCAGTATTCTGGAACCGTATCGTGTACTCGATATATGCTCCGTTCTGGATCTGTACCGGCGACATTTCAGCAGGTGAAGCAGTCTTATCGTTCGGGTCAAAAGAACCAACGACCACACCTGTGTATGCACTGGAATTATCGGCAGGTGTAGTATCCGCAGCGGTGGGTAGTGCGCTGAACAAGTGATCCAATGGCGTTCCTAATGCAGTGCCGATCGGCGTAGTAAGTGTTACAACAACATCCCATTCATCGCCCGGCATCATCATTATGGACCAGGTTGCATCGGCAGCAGTGAGCGTAGCGGGGGCAATGGTGCTTGAATTCCAACTCTGGTCGCCATCGAATGTTAGGTTAACGTCTGCCATGGTAGCTTCGGTACCAATGTTCCTTACGCTCAAGTGCAGGTTGTTATCAAATCCAGGCCTTGCCTGTCCCGGATGAAATTGTACGACCAGATCATACACTCCTGGAATTTCTTGGTAGCCGATGTTGTTCAATGAGTCGATCTGCAAGGTCGATAGGGTAATTGTGCTTGCAGCAGTGGTGCGGTTATGATAAAGAACGTCTTGACCATCCAATGTGAATGTGCCCACGTCCACTGGCAATACGTAATTGCCATTCGCATCCGGTGCGGTGAGGTAGTTTCCTGGAGTGGCCTCTACTGTTGCATTCAAAAAAGGAACTTCGCCAGCGTCCATTGAACCGTTGCCATTCGCATCGTTGAAAACCATTCCTGATATTGCTTCTTGCATAATGGCACATGGTCCGGTGACCACATCACAGACCACAAGCGGAAATCCAAGTTCGCTCCATGCGGTATCCAACGCTGTTGGAATGTTCGGCAAGCAATTCAAATTATTGCCTGTGGTCTTGAGCTTGGCCATACCGTTCGGTAATGTGGGCAAACAGGAAAGAGCATTGTTCGCACACGTAAGCCAGTTCATGCTACTTGGCAAGGCGGGAATGGAACCGAGTGCGTTATTGTCGCAATAGATGCGGTCCATGTTATTTGGCAGTGTTGGCAATGATGTGAGCTGGTTATGCGCACAGTTCAGAAAGTTCAACGAGTCGGGTAGTGCAGGCAATGATGTGAGGTTCAGGTAACCGCAGGAAAGACTTTCGATGGTGTTGGGAAGTGGAGGAAGGGCCGTGATATTGATCTCGTCACACCATAACACTCTAAGTGCAGGGGGGAGTAGAGGAAGCACCAATGCTGGGTTCTCCCTGCAGTCCAATGAGACCATGCCAGTAGGCAAAGTTGGCAGAACGGAAAGATCATTGTTGATGCACATGAGATATTCCAATGTCGCTGGAAATGCTGGTAATGCAGTCAACTGATTGCTTGAGCATTCTATGGTCCAAATTGCGGGTGGTAGTGTCGGTAGAGCTGTTAGTGAATCGGAGGCACATCCCAATCGGCGTAAGGTCGAAGGGAGTGTCGGCAGTTGATGCAATGGGTTGATCGAGCAATACAAAGCATCAAGGACAGGAGGCAAAGTGGGAAGACTGTCGATCTGGTTGGATGTACAATTGAGTTCGATCAAGCCTTGTGGTAGATCAGGGAGGCTGGTAATTGCATTTATCGAGCAGTCCAGGTCTTCCAAGGTGTTCGGCAAGGTGGGCAAGCTGGTGAGGTTATTGATCCGTAGATCCAAGATCTGTAAATTCGGTGGCAATTCGTTCAGCGTTGTTAAGGCGTTGTTGTTGGCTCTTAGTTCAACAAGACCGGTGAAATACTCCACACCGCTGAGGTCGACAATGCCCGCACAACATATCGGCAGAACGGCAAGGTTCAGCACATCCGTATGGGTCGTATCCAGCACGTTACCGTTCATAGCGGCAGGTACGAAGAATTGGAGTTTGGTCACCAAGGCTGCATCAGGCACAACGAATTGTGCAACCGCTTGGTGTAATGAAAGAATGGAAAGAATGCAGGTGGCAAAAGCGGCTTTCAGCATGGACATTGTGTTCAGGGGTCGGGAAAGTGACGCGATCAACGCTGAATAGGTTGCCAAGGTGGGTCAATGCCCACCTTTTTGCACTTCCTCTTCCTCTTCTTCCATGATCACCGCTCCTTTCAATTCGGAACTATCAGATACGCCATCGAGCACTTCAATGTGGATCCCATCGCTTAAACCTGTCTTTACATACGTGCGTTTCCATTCTTCACCAGCCTTCACCTCTACGAAAGCACTATCACCCTCGCTATTGAATTCGATCACGGATTCAGGAATGCTCAGTACGCTATCGCGCTCCTGTAGCACGATATCCGCGTTGGCACTGTATCCCGCACGCAACGTTTGGCCTTCATTCAGTTTTACAGCAGCTTTAATCTGGAATTGGATCGCGCCTTCTTCTTCTACTCCTTTCGGTGCGATGTATTCCACTTCGGCATCCCATTTCGCATCATCGATAGCACCAATGGTCAACACGATCGGCATGCCCAAACGGACTTTGCCCACCTCGCTTTCATCCAGATTCCCTTCGAAGATCAGGTCCTTCATATCAGCTACGGATGCGATCGTGGTGCCTTCGTTGAAATTGTTCCGCTCGATCACACTGTTGCCTTTTTCCACAGGCACGTCCAACACCATTCCATCAATGGTGCTGCGCACCAAGGTGTTGCTGCTGCTATTGCTGCTCTTGCTTATGCCCTCGCGCACTACGCTCAAATTGTCTTCTGCGCCCCGTAGGTCTTCTTTCGCATTGTCCAAAGCCAAACGGAACTGGTCCATTTCTGCTTGTGCGATAACTCCTTTGTCGAACAACGGTTTGTTGCGATCGAAATTCAACCGCGCATTCTCAACACTTATCTGCGCTTGCCGTACGCGACTTTCGGATGAACTAAGTGAGATCATGTCCGGTACGATCTGGATCTTGGCCAGCACGTCGCCTTTTTTCACTAGATCTCCTGCTTCCACCATCAACTCCCGGATGATCCCGCTCACGGTCGGCTTTATCATGATCTCGAACCGAGGTACCACGCTACCGTTCGCAACAGTTTTTTTCTGGATCGTGCGCTTTTCCGGCTTCACGATCTCATGTACTTCCGGTGGTGTCATTTCCTTACTGATCAACCAGCCCATCATGCCGATGAACGATAGTGCGAGGAGTGTCAAAAAGATCTTTCGTTTCATGTATCTACTTCTTACTTATCCGTTCTTAAGGCATCCACTGCTTTGATCTGTAGCGCGCGTTGTGCGGGTACAAGTCCAGCGAAAAGTCCGCATACGATCAAGATCACCAAGGCCACCGCCGCAACGGTAATGTTAGCACCAGGTGGAGAGAAAAAATCACTTTCGATCTCCAAGAGAACAACGCCCTCCAACACCAATGCACCGGCCATCATGCCCAGCACGCCAGCGAAAAAGGTGAGTGTTACGGCTTCCAGGATGATCTGGGTACGAATATTCGAAGGGCTGGCCCCGATACTGCTGCGGATGCCGATCTCCTTGGTACGCTCCTTTACGTTCACGAGCATGATATTGCTTATTCCGATAACCCCGGCCACCAACGTAAGTGTACCGACCAACCAACTGATGAACGCGATGGCAACGAACAGCATGTTCATCATGCCAAAGGTCTCCTGCATGTTCCAACTACCGAATGCAAGTACATCATCCGGGTCCACTTTGTGGCGTTTGGCCATCAGTGCTTTTGCTTCCTTATCGATCTCCGAGACCTCCACACCCGGCTTGCCGGTTATACTGAACCAATGTACCTCGTCCATACTGTTGAAGGCTTTTTGGAATGTGTGGAAGGGAATATGGATATTGGAATCCTTGTTCTCACCCATGTCTCCGCTAGCCTTGGGTTTGTATTCACCGATCACTTGGAAGTACACGCCCTGTATTTTAATGAAGCGCCCAACGGGATCATCTCCTTCGAACAATACCTTGACCACTTCCGGACCAACGACGCACACCTTTCTGCTCTCATGGTTATCCTTGCTATTGATGAATCTACCGTGTGGCATGTCCACAGCTTCGATCTGCCGGATCTCCGGAACATCACCATAGATATTGAAAGCTCCCGTGCGGCCTTCGTAGGATACATTATTTGCGCCCTGCCAACCGCCGAGCTGTAACCGTGGTGCAACGATATCAGCTTTTGGAATATTGGCTTTGATGGCCTCAATATCGCTGTTGTTGAAGTTGAATCGGCGTCCGCGTTTGAAACCCGCATAGGGCATACTTGTACTCTGTGTCCATAGGAACATACTGTTGGTGGCCCACCCGTCGAATCCTTTTTGCACGCCGTTCTCCAACGCTTTGCCCATGCCCAACATCACCATGAGCATGAAGATCCCCCAAGACACGCCGAACATCGTAAGCGCACTCCTCAGCTTATTCCGGCTGATGGTGTTCCATATTTCGTTCCACCTGTCGCTATCGAACATCACTCATCTCTTAATGCTTCAATGGGACGAACGTTCGCTGCGAGCCGTGCAGGGATCCAGCCCGCTATGGCTCCGGCAATTACCAGCAATAACAATGCACCGATCGCTACGCTGAGCTTTACTTCGGGATCCCGGAACATTTCGCTGCCGGGGATGGCGGTCGCTAAGCCTTCGATCAGCATGAAGCCGAAGAAC
Organism: Flavobacteriales bacterium; assembly: GCA_017987115.1. GTDB lineage: Bacteria > Bacteroidota > Bacteroidia > Flavobacteriales_F > PHOS-HE28 > PHOS-HE28. The sequence continues at coordinate 8,925 of JAGNUG010000022.1, forward strand.
AGACCGAAGAATCCGAATACGCCTGTAACGAATATGGCTTCCATGATCACTTGGGAGATCACGTTCAGGGGCGTAGCTCCCAATGCTTTTCTGATGCCGATCTCCCGCGTGCGGTCCTTAACAACGATCAGCATGATGTTGCTCACGCCAACGATACCAGCAATGATGGTGCCCAGACCAATGAAGATGGTGAACCAGTTTATACCACCGAAGATCTGGTTGAACATGGATAGGTTCTCAACGTTGTTGTTGATGTAAAGAGCGCGATCGTCCTTCGGGTCGAATTGGTGCCGTCCGGAGAGTACCGCAATGGCACGGCTTTCTGCTTGTTTGGATCCCAATTCCGAAGCATCCGCAAAACTGAAAACGATCCGATCCACCTTGTCTTCCGCATGGAACACTTTCTGGGCTGCACTCAATGGTATGAATACTGCGCTGCTCTGGTTGCTTCCGCGCCCTTCACTTTCGAACTTGTAGATCCCAACTACTTCAAAGGGGATCCCATTCACTTGCACCCATTTGTGGATCGGATCTTCGTTCTTGAACAACGCTTCAACGGCGTCCTGTGCCATCACGATCACTTTGCGTGTTTCTTTTTGATCCACTTCATTGATGAAACGTCCGCTGGTCACCACCTGACGTTCCAATGCTTGGTAATTCGGCTGGATGCCCTTAATGGTGAAATTGCCATAGTTCTTATCATAGTTCAGTTGACTTCGTCCACGCCATAACCGGAATTCGCCGCTTACATCGATCACACCGGGCACACTATTCGTCAATGCACGGATATCGCCCATGTCCAACTGTATTTCCCGGTTCGGAGGAAGGCCTTTGTAAGGCTTGCTCGTTTCACCGCCCCAGAAGCTGATGGAGTTCATGGCCGTATTTCGGAAGTTGTGGGAAAAGCCATTGCCAAGACCAGCCGCCAGACCAAGAAGCAGGACTAAAACCGCGATTCCCCAGAATACACTGAACCCGGTCAACACGGTGCGCAATTTGTTCTTGCTCATCGTGTCGAAGATCTCTTGCCACTTATCGTTGTCGAACATGGCTTATTCGATCAATGCGTTCTGGCTTTCGATCAAGCCGTCCTTCAAATAGATCAAGCGATCCGTCATGTTCGCGATCTCGCGTTCATGGGTTACGATCACAACGGTGATTCCCAGTTCCTTGTTCACACGTATCAATTGGGACATAACGTCCGAACTCGTGGTGCTATCCAATGCACCGGTAGGTTCGTCGGCCAGTATGAGCTTCGGGTCGCTGATCAACGCACGTGCAATGGCAACGCGTTGTTTCTGACCGCCGCTCAATTCGTTAGGCATGTGCTCTGCCCATTCGCGTAGACCGACCTTCTCCAGCATATCATATGCTTTTTCTTGCCTGATCTTTCTGCTCACTTTCTGGTAATAGAGCGGCAAGGCAACATTTTCCCAAGCATTCTTGAATGCGATCAGGTTGAAGCTTTGGAATACGAATCCGATGTATTGGCTTCTGATCTGTGCGGCTCTGGTCTCTGAAAGATCCACGATCGGCATTCCGTCCAGCAAATAAGTGCCACTGTCCAAGTTATCCAGGATACCGATTATGTTCAGCAAGGTGCTTTTACCGGATCCGGAGCTGCCCATGATACTTACCAATTCACCCTTTTTGATGTGCAGGTCAATGCCCTTGAGTACCTCCAAGGTATTGTTGCCCATTTGGTAGGACTTTCGAATGCTGGTGAGCTTGATCATGTGTTAGTGAAGCGGGTACGAAATTACCGGATGCGCTTTGAGGGAGAATAGTGGTTACATGAACGGTGGGGGAGCGTTAGGAGCGGTGATAAGCCACCAACAGCCTAATAGCTGAGTTTTTATACCCTGCGGAAGACCAGGTCGAACATGGACCTCACGACCAACACCTCCTGAAGAACACCGCCTACATAAGTGTAGTGGTTCACTTTTCCTTCGGGTAAGGTAAGCTTATAAGTTCCTTTTCCGGTGGGCTCCATCGCACAATATCCCATCACGCTTTCAACAAAGATCCGTGTTTGTCCAATTGGTTCCTCGTAGTACATCCTAGCTGTTGTCCATTCAACGGGTTCGTTGTGTATGAAATTCTTCTCGGGGTGTACATAACAACGCGCCTCCGAACCTACCAGTGCCATATGGCTGCTATCGCGCATGTCACCATTAATGCGCATGTGTGCTCCGCAACTGGAGATCGTGTTCTTATGATACTCAGTGATCGTGGTGCTTTCCACGGTATTCTTCCAAAGAATGCTGAACTCGGAATTGGAGACCATGCTATAGTAGATATTATCCCCGGACACTTTTCGGGTTGCTTGGATATTCCCGATGACATCGCCGCCTTTGAGGATGTTGTAGCTGGCGTTCTGGGCTTTCATTCCGCTAGTCGCGCACAACAGCGAGATAAGTAACGACAATGATCGGATGGGGATCTGAGGCATCAGTTAGACCGGCGTTATAGCGGTCTGGTCCGCAATTTAGGATGTATTGATCGTTCCTAGGAAATAGCGGCCAAGTACAACGAAATAGACGTTCCTCTCATGCTAAACAAGATCCCAGACAGAGTGCTTTTTGCTAGGTAGTAAAAAAAGTGCTACGGTGAACAACACATTGAGGAATGGAATACTGGAGATCAAGCCGCTCCAATGTACCCAGCCAATGTCCCTAGCGCGGTGTACGCCGTTCCAAATAAGACCGGAGAAGAATGCGAATGTGCTCAAGCAAAGTGCGAAGGGTACCACATTGGCCAGCCATGGACCTATCAACGCATAGGGGTTGACCCAACTCACGATCACGTGGTGTATGCCAAGACCCGGGACCATTGCGACAATGAACAGGTCCGCAATGGCTTTGCCTAAGGCAAGCGTGGCGATGTTGCGCTGGTAGTGAAGTTTGTCCGTTCTTCCATCGCAGTGCAGAAGGTGTGAGATGGTGTTCATTTATTCTCGTTGTTTTCTAATTTTCAATAAAATATGAAACTTTTTATCAAAAAAGCAGCATCACCGGAGTAGGGTAGAAGCTGCTTTCAAGAACCATTGTACATCCTTGCGTGTGCTCTTTTCCAAGACAGCATCGATCCTGCCCGTTAGATCATGCAGGTCAGTCGTCATTTCGCGAAAGGCCTTTGCATCCTTCGTAGCCCCCTCTGTCTTCTTCAGTTCACTGAGGAGTTTTACCATGGGTTCCAACTCCCTTTTCTTGCGCTCCCGGGTTATGTGCGTAGCGATCTTCCACACGTCCTTTTCTGCTTGAAAGAATTCCCTTCGTTCCCCGCTCTTCAGCACTTTATCCACCAATTGCCAGTCGATCAGAGCGCGCAGGTTCATGTTGGCATTGCCACGACTGATGTTGAGCTGTTCCATGACGTCCTCGGTACTTAGCGGATCAGCGCTGATCAATAACAAGGCGTGAACTTGCGCCATGCTCCTATTGATACCCCATTGCGTTGCAAATGTGCCCCATGCTTGGGTGAATTTGTCTTTGGCTTCGTGCAGTTCCATTGTTCAACGGTACAAATTTAGGATGAAAGAACTGAACTTTCAAATAGTATTGAAAATTAGTATTGCATTCTTCAGGATCATCTATGGTATAAAAAAGTTCAACTGTTACCGATCACCTTGCGCACAACACCGGAATTCCCGGTTCATTGGACATCATACGTTCTTTTTCCGCATCTGCGATGTACCGGTATTCATCAGACGCAATGGACATGATCGCAATGCAACCTGCGCCAATGCGATCCGAGTACGCGATCGTTTGAGCGGCAAAACCGACCGAGAAGGATGTTTCCGACTCTTCAACGAACTGATGCTTTACGCCGACCTTGGTCAGGTATTCGCCCATGTGCTTTTTGTTGGTCAGAAGTTCTTCACTGGGGTGCTCACCAGGCCGGTTCAATTGATAAATGTGCACTTCGCTTCCAAAGGCTGTGGCCAGCATCGAGACAGCGTTCAATAAATGATCGATTCCTTTATGGCTCGCAACAGGCATTACGATCGTGCTGAGAGAATTGGGTAGCTTGCTGTGCGCTTGAACGACCAGGGACGGAATTTCCACGCGTCTGACCAATTTCAGAATGTCGGTTCCGAACAGCGATTGACGCAGTCCGCGTGACCCATGAGTAGCACATACCATCATCGCGTGCCCATCCGTGCTTTCACGCGTGATCTCTTCCATGAATTCTCCGTCGCGGAAATGACAGGTGATAGGCGCTTGTTGAACATGTGATACCTGATGGTCCATTTTCGTCTTTGCCGCGATCCGGGCTTCACCCTGCGAATCCGCCTTGTTTATTACATGCAACAGCGAGACCGATGAATTCAGGCCGGCGGCAAGCATATCGGCATATTGAACTCCTTTCAACGCTGTTTCGGATAGATCGGTGGGGCAGAGGATGTCTTTCATTGAAATGGGGGGCGTGTGTGATATCGTCCAAGCGAATGTACGGAGCGCGGAATGGAACTGTGATATTTAGTACAGGTTCAGGGCCAAATTACCCGGAATTAGTTAGCCTTGGTCCATGGGCGTGTTGCGCAGTGTGGGCGTGGTTCATAACTCCTGAACTGTTTTCTTGTTGACCCATGGTCATCGTTCCTACATTGTCCGCTTGCTTTGATCGTATGCCGAATTTTATTTCAGAACCAGCTAGCACGACATTGAACGTCGGTGATCTTCTCGAACGCCACTTTGGTTATAAGGCCTTTCGTCCTCAGCAGAAAGAGGTCATCGATCATGTTCTTGATCGTCACGATGCCATTGTTCTGATGCCCACTGGAGGAGGAAAGAGCATTTGTTTCCAGCTTCCGGCATTAGCGTTCGATGGGCTGACCTTGGTAATATCGCCCTTGATCGCATTGATGAAGGATCAGGTCCAGGCTCTTCAAGGAAATGGAATTGCCGCAGCATACCTGAACAGTTCTTTATCGTTCAATGAGGAACAGGAAATAAATCGCGAACTGCGCAGTGGTGGGTTGAAGTTGTTATACGTGTCTCCTGAACGTCTGTTCCAGCAGGGTTTCTTGGAACGATTGGAAGATCTTAACGTGAAACTATTCGCGATCGATGAAGCTCATTGCATTAGTTCATGGGGGCATCACTTCAGACCTGAGTACAAGCAGCTGCACGCGTTGAAAAAACGGTTTCCGGATGTTCCAGTGATCGCGCTAACAGCGACTGCTGATAGAACCGTGCGCGGTGACATTGGTCATTGCCTTGGCCTTCGTGATCCGAAGATCTTTATAAGCAGTTTTGATCGCCCCAACCTTTCGCTCGCTGTGTTACCAGGACTGGATCGCTGGAAAGCGATACAGCGGATCATGACACGGCATATTGGGCATTGCGGGATCATTTATTGTAACAGCAGAGCAAGTACTGAAAAGATAGCGGCCAAGTTGCAGAAGATCGGGGTGAAGGCGGAGTTCTATCATGCGAAAATGAACCCCGACGAAAGGAGCCGGGTCCAAGATGATTTCATTCAAGGCAAAACCCATGTGATCTGTGCTACGATCGCATTCGGTATGGGGATCGACAAGAGCGATGTACGGTTCGTGATCCATTATAACCTGCCCGGCACTGTTGAAGGATACTATCAGGAGATCGGACGCGCAGGGCGTGATGGAAAGCCTGCCGAAACGATCCTGTTCTATAGTTATGCCGATGTGCAGACACAGATGCACTTTGCTGATGAGATCGATGATCAGCGCTACAAGGAGGTCGTAATAGCCAAATTGGAACGTATGAAGGAGTTTGCCGAAGCACAAGTATGCCGGCGAACGATCCTGCTCAGCTATTTCAGTGAAGATAGCGCAGAGTCGTGTGGAAATTGTGATGTGTGCAAGGATCCGCCGAAATACTTTGATGGCACCATTCTAGCGCAGAAGGCGTTGAGCGCAATAGTGCGCTGTGGACAGAAATTGCCAATGTCCGTGCTGGTGGATGTGTTGAAAGGATCCCACAGTCATGAAGTAACCGAGAAAGGTTGGGACCGGATCAGAACCTTCGGTGCAGGGAGCGATACGACCGCTTTTGCTTGGGTCCAGTTCATTCAGCAATTCTTGCATCTAGGCTTGATGGAAGTTGATTATCGTGACCATCATCACTTGGTCATTACAACGCCAGGAGAAGCGGTCCTGAAAGGCGAGCGACCCGTTCGATTGGTTAGTCCGGATACAGTGAAAGAGCGTCAGGAACGGATCAAAAGCACACGGCAAGTTGTTGCCGAACCAAGCCCCGTAAGTGCTGGTCTACTTGGCGCATTGAAAGACCTACGCCGTACGCTGGCGAAGGAGATGGGTAAACCCGCCTACGTCGTATTCAGCGATGCTTCGTTGATCGATATGGCAGAGAAAAGACCGACCAACCTATACGAATTCCGATTGGTCAACGGTGTAGGCGATCACAAGGCCAGCCAGTTCGGTGAAGCGTTTTTGAAGGTTGTGAAGGAGAGGGTAGAGTAAAAGATGATCTCTTGCCTCGTTGGTCCTCGAACGAGTTACTGGCTCACAATTCCCCAGCTCGCAACTTCAACATGCACATCATGTAGGTCCTTTGCACGACCCGCTTTCAGTTTGCTTTCGATCAGGTCGGATCTTCCGATTACCAAATATTTCGTGATCGGTTGACCTAGGATCGTTGCCTCTATTCTGCGCGACCAAGCTTCCTCGAACGTACAACCCGGGTTGAATCGAGTGATCAATTCCACCTCCATCATCGGCGAGATCTTGATCGACATATTCCGCTCCTGTGCCAAAACTTCGGTCGGGATCTTATCAACCTTGAAACCGATCGAACCTAAAGCCTCTATTAGGCGTTCGAAATTCGCTGGTGTCGGTTCTATCCAAAAATCCAAGGCGGCTGAATGACGCTGATACCCGTGGAAATTCACGGCACCGCCACCAACCATCAACATGCGTACATGATGTGCGAAGGTAGCTTGCAGGAATAATAGTATCTCTTGGTCAAATGGCCGAATTGCGCCTTTGGATAACAAAATTGCGCTTCTCTTTCTCTACTTGTTCTGGACCTGGACCGCCGGCGTCCGGTAGTTTGGAGTAAAAGCTGTTCAAGAACCAAACGAAGCGCTCGTTCGGGGTCATAGCCATGAACTCACGCTGGCGGCGATCATTGCTCTCCTCCTTTGTTTCGAAACGGATCCTAGGGTCAGAACTTTCCGAGGCCATTGGGTAAAGTTAGAACGAGGCGATCAAAGAGCTTGTGTTCGATCACCGTGATCCAAGCAAGGATCGAGGGTCGGATACGTTTGGCTCACTTCTTCAACAAGCGCTCCAATTGAGAAAGCCGACTTAACTCGGATTTGTTATTCCCGGAAAAGACACTTGCAATAGCAGCCGCAGTTTCGAAGGTCAAGCGCTTCATGGTATCATCATAGCGTGATCCATGCTCCTTGTAGTCGTCCACAAAACGCTCCCATGCCTGATCGGGACTTAATTCACTATCATTCGCAAAGTCGAAACTGATACTGATGTAATGCCCGGCATCCGTGCCGAATACATCACGACTTCCTTCCAACGGCAACCACTTTTCGGTGATCAATTCCTTCATCCGGTCAACCTCTATTTTGCGTACCGTACCGTCACTGATGGCAACGCTATAGAAAAGGTATCCAAGGCTTGCGTATATATCCTGATAGGTTGTGGTGCTTGTCATGGTTTGTTTGCTTAGTGCGTTAGGATCCTATGAGCGTTTTATCCTTGATGTTTCCCGATCGACTTGTCTACTCCCGGAAGTTGGTCAGCAAGTCTACCAGGTCTTTGGCTTACTCAGCCTGACGATCGACAGGATTTATTGAATGGCTGCAAAATACTTTTAAGAAATTAATTGAGAAAACCTTTAGTTCCAATTTGAACTGTTCGACCCTTGGATCCATGCAATCGGACATTTATACTCTCGCGTTATATTGTAACCGGTTGTCGGTATCGTGAATACTAATTTGTAGACGCTTTCAATGAAGCAAAGTGGTGTTTGGATGTCGGCCAGTGAAGCCGTTGGGTTGGTACGTTCAGGTCAACGTGTATTCGTTCATGGAAGCGCAGCAACACCGGTTACCCTGCTTAGAGCATTGCTCCAACGTGCAGGTGAATTGAAGAACGTGGAACTGGTGAGCATCAGCACGTTGGGCGATATTGGAGCGGATGACCCGATCGTTGGAGATAGCTTCTTCTTCAATTCGTTATTCGTATCGGAGAATGTTCGCTCCATCGTGAACAGTGCGAATGGCGATTACGTACCTGTCTTCCTGAGTGAGATCCCACGCCTTTTTGAACAGGGTGTACTCCCGTTGGATGTTGCTATTCTGCATGTTTCCCCACCGGATCGTCATGGCTTCTGTTCGTTGGGAGTTTCCGTTGATGTGGCACGTTCGGCCGCTCGCAACGCCTCAATGTTGATCGCACAGGTAAACCCCAACATGCCTCGCACCCACGGCGAAGGGAACATTCATGTTGATCGGTTCGCTGCGTTGGTGGAAGTGAATGACCCGTTGCCTGAGGTGGATTATAGCGATGGTATTGGTGAATGCGAAGAAGCTATCGCTCGGAATTGCGCAGAATTGATAGACAACGGGTCGACCTTGCAAATGGGGATCGGTGCTATACCTGATGCGATCCTCAATGCGCTGAAAGGGCACAAGGATCTTGGTGTACACACGGAGATGTGCTCGAACGGGATCATCCAGCTCGTCGAAAGCGGAGTGATCAATAACCGGTTCAAGAAAAAGCATCCGGGTAGGCTGGTCACGAGTTTTGCCATCGGTACAAGACGCTTCTATGATCTGCTTCATGATAACCCACAGTTCGCATTTCTGGATGCGCAATATGTGAACGATGGAAAAGTGATCCGCGAGAATCCCAAAGTGGTGGCGATCAACAGCGCGATCGAAATGGATATGACCGGTCAGGTATGTGCGGATAGTATTGGTACTTACCAGTATTCCGGTGTTGGTGGGCAGCTTGATTTCATGCGCGGTGCAGCTCTTTCGAAAGAAGGAAAACCCATTATAGCAATGGGATCGGTGACGAGGAAGGGTAAAAGCAAGATCGTGCCATTCCTCAAAGATGGAGCAGGTGTTGTGACCACGAGAGCGCATATGCATTACGTGGTCACTGAATACGGTGTGGCCTATTTGTATGGGAAAAATTTACGACAACGCGCGGAAGCATTGATCGCAGTGGCTCACCCGGATCATCGCGAGGCGTTGGAAATGGCGGTCATTGGGAGGTTCGGAAGCAAGTTCCGCTGAATCAATATCCATAGTAATAGGATACTTAGCTGCGAAAATGACATGTGTCAGTTCTGTTATGTTCACGAGTTTCTACCTTTTCACTGGCTAAAGTTCTTGGCTGCAAAGTGAATTGAAAATGGCAACTATCCTTCTTCCTACGGACTTCAGTGATACGGCTTTGAACGCAGCAAAATTTGCGATCGAGTTGTATGGCACTGAAGGTAATAAATTCGTATTGGTGCATTCCTTCCTGAAACCATCTTACGATAATGTGCTGTTACCCGGCTTAGGGGATATCCCCCAGCGTGAAGCGATCAACCGAACGCGTAGGGTAGAGCGAATACTCCGCAAATTCGCCAAGAATGTGAGTCTTGGCCGTAAGGTTTCCAGTATTGGATTGGTGAAATTGCTTAACGATCTCGACAAACGTAAAGGTGTGGAAATGGTCGTGATGGGCACCCAAGGAGAAGGAAACTTTGGATTAGTAGGTAGGAACGCGAGATCGGTCGTGTCGGACAGCACAGCTCCGGTGATCACTGTGCCTGCACAATGGAGCTCGCAACCCGTAGAGCGCATTATGTTGGCCTATGATGGCAAGGAACTGGATCGGTACACGCTGAAACCTTTATTGGATCTCGCCGGAAGACGGAATGCTGAGGTTGTTATCACACATGTGCGGTACACGGTGCCGGGTTTGGAAGTGCTTCCTGAGCGTGAAAAGGTTGAAGGGTTGTTTACCGGAGTGAAGGATTCTTACCTGACTGTGCAAGGAAACGACGTGATCGCGACCATCGATGAACTGGCCACCAATGGACGGATACAACTTGTTGCTGTGATACACCGTCAGATGGGATTCTGGAAAGGATTGTTCCATGCGAGCACCGCGAAGCGTATGGCACTGCATACCTCATTACCCATGCTGGTCCTGCCGGAACGCCCGCGATAGAGGTATCGGGACATGAACTTCAAACCTTAGCGTTTTACAGAACTACATTTTCGTTGAACGAATTTCGACCGTTCCGGTCGAGATGAATGAAATAAACAAGATCAATGCAACACATACTGTTACCTACCGATTTCAGCGACAACTCTTTGAATGCTGCGCTCTATGCAATGGATCTTTTTCTCCAGAATGTTCACCAATACACGGTGATCAATTGTTATAGCCTACCGGCATATGGCGATAGCGCAATGGTCGATGTCACCGAGCACTTGCAGTATGCATCCCAGGAGGGCTTGGACGACTTTCAGCTAAGACTCCTGAAGGTACTTCCGAATAAAGACCTTAGGGTCGATTTCATCAGTGAACACGGCCGACTGGAGCGAGTCGTTCATAAATATGGACGAAGAGTGAATGGGCCGGAACTCATTGTTATGGGAACACAGGGTGCATCCGGCATGAAAGCTGTTTTCATGGGAACGAATACCGCTGATGTGATCAAGCATTCCGCACTACCCGTTCTCGCGATACCAGAGCAAGCAAGGTTCACTGGACTAAAGCGGATAGTCCTTGCCGACGATGGTGGAGAAGTGGACCCGAAAGTGTTGGATATTCTGATCCAGATCGTTATGCACACCAACGCTGAACTGATCGTGACCCGCGTGGTGAATGAGAATACGAAGGTTGAAGATCCTGCTCAGACCAAAGGAATAGCCACGGCCTTGCGCAATGTGCCACATACCACGGTCCATCTTAGCGGCGATGATATCATGCATGAACTCAACGAGGAGGTTGTTCGGAGCAATGCGGACCTATTGGCATTGGTGCATCGCGAACGCGGGATCTTTGATCGCCTGTTCCATCGAAGCATAGCATCCAACATCGTCATGCATACAAGAACGCCGATGCTCGTGTTGCAGAGCGGAATATGATAGCGGAACGGTGCCGAAACGTTCACCACACCTACTTCGCCTTCATCTTATTGTTGCGTGCGTCGTGGGTGATCTCCGCCAACCCCAACGCTTCCATCAATGGCGGTAGATACACTCCGAAACGGCCACGTAGGCCTTTCTTCAACCCGTACCATCCTTTTACCGGGTTTTTCGGTGAGCGTCCCCAATCTTCAACAGTTCCTTCTTTGGTCGTCTTCTGTTCGTCGGCACTGCCCATGTCCATCCAATCGCCATGCTTCTTCAACATGGTATGCAGGTCGTCTATACAACGGGCATCATAGTGCAGAACCGTCTTGCCGACAGTACATACGAGTATTTCATTTCCGTCCTTTTCATCCACGTGCATGGTATACGCCGATGAGCCCGGAGGGGTCTTCAAGGCCATGGGCTTTTCCTTGGTTCCGATCTTGTATTTCATTGTTCGTCGTGTTCTAAATGTGTTGGAAGATACAGCTTAACACGGTTCATTATCCCAACGCAGCACTTCGGATACGCCTTGATCTCTGAGTTCCTGAATGCAGTTGATCGAGCGGAACGTGTTGCGGATCAGAGGCTGTTCTTATGGGTGTTGAAATTCAATTTGCATATAGTTAGTAATCCTAACTATATTTGTCCCCGAACCAATTCGAACCATAACAAAATGAACAAAGCAGTTTTCTATCACGCCGGTTGCCCAGTATGTGTAAATGCCGAAGAGCGCATAACTGAATTGGTCGACCGGAACAAGTACGATGTGGAGATCGTTCACCTAGGGACAGCCAAGAACCGGATCGCCGAAGCGGAATCCGCAGGTGTTAAGAGCGTCCCCGCTTTGGTGCTCGGTAGCGACGTGCTGCACATCAATTTTGGTGCGAGCATGGCGGATGTAAAGGGGTAGTATGGGCGGTATGGGGCGCAAGATCTTGCGCCCTATGCCAACCCGAATAACACGTATCAACCGGACGATCGTCCACCCGCTAATGGTGGAAACGCGAGGAAATGAACGAAAAGTGAATGCCCGGTGTTTTGCCGGGCTTTTACTTGAATTACCTTTCACACCGTAAGAATGGCAACGGAAGATCTGGATACACATTTAGCGCAGGTGCTTGAACGCGTCGGCGAGATCTCACGCGCGTTGCGCTGGAAACAGGCCACGGAAAGTGATCTGAGTCCTTTGCAATTGCGGATCCTTGGTTTTGTCAATGATCACGCACCGGAACCCGTGGGTGTTGCCCGCTTGGCGGAAGAACTTCAGATCAGTAAACCCACTATCAGCGACAGTGTAAAGGTGTTGGCCGAGAGAAATTTGCTTGCTCGGAAACCGGATAAGTTAGATGGACGCAGCCATACACTGAAACTTACGACAGCTGGGCGAAAGTGCTTAACAGGTGCGTCTCCACTGGATATTGCCGTGACCGATCTTCCGAACGCAGCCAAGGAGGCTTTGCTTCTGGCATTGATGGGTATCCTTGAGACGCTCTTTGAGAACGGTGGTGTTCAAGTGCAGCGCATGTGTTGGACCTGCCAACACTACAAAGGAGATCGGAAAGGTCAACATCGCTGTCGTTTGCTGGAGAAGACATTAGCGATCGCAGAGCTGCGGACGGATTGTCCGGAGCATGTGGTGGCTACCATGTAAAGAATTCTATCACATGTGAATCACTTATTGTAAGTAAACCGTAACAACGTCGGCTTTGCGTCCTGTCCCTCGTTGGTGATCAACATATCTCCGTTCTCCATGAAGGTTATGCCTTCGGCTTTGTTGAATACATGCGGATCCAATGGCTCCAGATCCAGGAGCTTGCCTTCCAGATCAAAGATGAAGAACAGATGGTCTGCTGCGGAGAGTATGTAAAGTTGCTTGCGGATAGGATGAACCCCGATCGCAGATGCTCGGAATTTCAGGATCGGCTCTTCGATGCCTCCGTCCTTACCTTTTTTACGGGTGGGTAGATCGATCTTCTGGCCCTTGGCGAATTCACGCATTGTCTGCACATCGAACTCGAATACTGGGTCATCGCTCAATTTCTTGGTCTTCAGGTCGAAAGCATATATGGCCCGTTTGTCTTTGAATTCCGGACCCTTGCCCAGTTTGCTTTTGCAAGCTATCAATAGGCGGTTGTTCACTGGGTCATGGCACAGGCCTTCATTGTTTGCGGCGGGGATCCCTGTAGTGTAAGTGTGCAGTATGAAATTTAGATCTTCATAGTTCTCAACCCCGTACACTATACCATCGCTCCGAAGGATGTAGATCACATTACCGATGCGCGTGATTCCTTCATAATCACCATCCAAATGGAACTGGAATTGTCGAACGATCTCTCGCTTTTCGAGATCATAGAAGAAGATCACACCATTTTCATCCTGCACACAGGCTACGGTGCGGCTATCGATATCGGTCAGGCCTGATACTTCGTGCAAGGTGTCAGGTAAAATGTCCGTACTTGTGGGTTGCTCAAGGTCGTATCCGGATGTGGTTTGCGCCGATGTTTTCTGCGTTGTGGTAGTGTTGCCGTTTACCAGGCATCCAACCAGGAAAGTAGACAACAGGATCGCAAAGAGCCAAGAAGGTGTTCTCATGTGTTCGATGCCGCAAAAGTAGTCCCTGAACAATAGGCCAAGTCGCACTTACGAATATCCAATTGCTCAGCTTTTCAAGCTGCTGATCTGGTTCTTAACCTTGGAGTTGTCCACCTTCTCCAAATAAATGACCTCTTCACCCTTGGGTAGTTTCCAATTGATAGTAGTGCCTTCACGATAGCCCACTAAAGCAGACCCCATTACCGTGAATACGGAAAGTCTATTCGCCTTCAGGTCGGCCTCCAAAGGCATTACCAACTGGAGCCCTTCTCTACGGCCTGAAGGAGATTGGATCGTAACAATGCTGTTCACTCGGACCACATCGTTCGGCAGGTCATCCGCTGCCCGGATCTCTGCCTGCTCAAGCTCGCCATAGAGCTTGTCCAAACTTTCGCGGATGGTGACATCGGCCGGAGTGGACCCTATGATCCATGACATGATGAGATCGCGCTCCTTAACGCAGATGATCAAACGTGGGTTTTCCATTTCAAATGCGTTTTAGTTCTGAGATGATCTGCTCAAGACTTTCTTTGGCATCACCAAAAAGGACCTTGCAGTTCTGTCGGTCGAAAAGTGTGTTAGTTTCTCCGGAATAACCCTTGGCCATACCGCGTTTCATTACAATGACCTGTTTGGCCTTGTATGCACGAATGATGGGCATGCCATGAATGCTGCTGGTAGGATCGTTCTCAGCAGCAGGGTTCACCACATCGTTAGCGCCGATCACCAACACGGCATCATAATGTTCCATGGTGTCGTTCACTTGGGTTATGTCCAGCACTGCTGCGTAAGGGATGTTCGCTTCGGCAAGCAACACGTTCATATGTCCCGGCATACGACCCGCAACTGGGTGAATGATGAAGTGCAGTTGCACTCCGCTTTGCTTGAGCACCTCTTGCAAGGCAAAACATTCACGTTGCGCCTGTGCCACAGCCATGCCGTAACCTGGTACCACGGCCACGTGTTTGCTGAATGCTAGGAGGGATGCTGTTTCCACTGCAGTGATGCTTCGTATATCCTGTTCCACTTCGGTGGCGTTGGTTGGCACTCCTTTGGTGGCGCCAGCTAATACGCTCGCGAGGGAACGGTTCATCGCTGCACACATCTGCAGTGTAAGGATCAAGCCGGTAGCACCCACCAACACACCACCGATGATCATCACAGGTTCCCGGAAAAGTAGTCCGGCCATCAATGTGGCCACTCCGGTCAAAGCATTGAGAATAGAGATCAATACAGGCATGTCCGCACCACCGATAGGCAGAGTGAGGAAAATGCCATACGCCAATGCGGTCACGGATATGGCTAGTAACAAAGGAGGAAAATGCATTGGCTCAATAGGCACTAATAGGAAACACCCTGCCGCGATAACGATCACAGCCAAAAGGGTCCGTGCTATGTATTTCTGAAAGTTCGAAGGACGCGGAGTCCGGTGCCCATCCAATTTCATGAATGCGACCATGCTGCCGCTGAAGGCCACCGCACCGAAAATATTGGCTACGATCAGAACGGTCCCCAGTAATTTTTCGTCCACTGCGGTGCCTATTCCATATACTGTATTGAGGCCAAGCAACACCGCACAAATACCGCCTAGCGCGTTGAATATGCTCACAACCTGTGGTATGGAGGTCATAGCTACGCGTGCACTCCATATTTTTCCGATGATGGTCCCAATGGCTACCAATACGAGTAGGAGTACGACATTCGCTGACCCGGTCCAACCCGTGGCAATGCTAACAGTGGTCAGTGCGATGATCACGCTCGCAGCAGCTACCATATTGCCCAAACGGGCTTTGGCAGGCCGCCCCATGAACTTAAGGCCTTGTACAAGACCTATGGCCGCGATCAAGTATGCGATCTCCAACTTCATACTTACTTTTTTGGTTGAGTCTTGCGTTTCCCGACGAACATGGCAAGCATGCGGTCGGTAATGAAGAAGCCTCCAGAAATGTTGACTGCACCAAGCACGACCGCGATGGATGCAACGATAACGGTGCCATAGTGGTCCATGGGCGTGCTCAGCAATTGGATGATACCGCCAATGAGGATGATCCCGCTGATCGCATTCGATCCCGACATGAGCGGTGTATGCAGTACTGCGGGGATATTCTTGATCACCTCAAAGCCTAAGAGGAGGCTTAGTGCCAAGACGAAATGACCGTCGATAGTGGTTATGCTGTAAGCCCAGTTCATGATCGAATAGTTTGCATGGTTTGCAGAGATCGAATGCGCTCATGTACTATTTGACCATGCTCCACGACCAGCGTGGAACTGAGGATCGGGTCTTGCTTCGGATCCAGATGATGCTTTAGAAAGTGCTCGATGAACGTGCTGTAGTTGTTCGAGAGCAGGAACGAAGTGCTGTGGGCGCAACTGCATTCAATGGAAGTAGGCCCTAGTATGGTGACTTCGTTGTGCATTACTGTTTTGTCGGCTTGTGTTAGCGCGCAATTCCCTCCCGAAGCGGCAGCCAGGTCAACGATCACGGCTCCAGGCTTCATGTCCAATACCATTTCCTCGGTGATCAATAGGGGAGCCTTTTTACCAGGTATGCGTGCGGTCGTGATGATCACATCGGCCATTTTCGTTTCCTGATGGATCCGTTCACGTACTCGAGCTAAAAAGGCTTCGGGTTGTTCAATGGCGTAGCCGCCCGCACTGCGATCATTCACTGCACCATCCACCTCGATGAATTCAGCACCCAAACTTTCCACCTCCTCCTTGGATGCAGTGCGGACGTCATACGCCTTTACCACGGCGCCCAATCGACGGGCTGTAGCAATGGCTTGTAGACCAGCGACCCCGGCGCCCATGATCAGGAAGTTCGCCGGTCGCAACGTGCCGCCTGCACTGCTGATCATGGGCACAGTGGCCAAGGATCGCTCTGCGGCCAAGAGTACTGCTTGGTAGCCACCTATGGAGGCGACGGAAGAAAGCACGTCCATGGCCTGGGCCAACGAGGTTCGAGGGATCAGGTCCAAACTGTAGGCCGTGACATTGCGTTTCAAATAATCCGCTAACCGTGCAGGGACGCTCAGAAAATTGAAGAAGCCTATGAACGTTTTATCGGCAAATAGTGGATCACCCGTGTAGTGATGGTCGTAGCTCAGCAGGATATTCGCTTTGGTCACCACATCCGCCGCATGGTCAAACACTTGCGCACCGGCCTGTTCGTAGGCTTCGTTAGTGAAGCCTGCTGCACGGCCTGCATCGCGCTGCGCGATGATCTCGGCCTTGCCTGCAAGACGCGCAACCCCAACGGGAGATAGCACCACCACACGGCGATCCGCACGTTCTTTCAATATGCCAATGCGTTCCATGATCTACGGGAAAATGCCGCGTTCCTTATAGGTTTTCTCCAAACGGCGTAGCGCAACGATGTAGGCGCTGGTCCGCCAATCCACCTTGAATTCGGCCGCCGTATCCGCCACTTTCGTAAAGGCATCATCCAGTTTCTCCTGTAGCATTTCCAACACTTCCTCGATCTTCCAGATCTCGCTGCGTTTGTTCTGCAACCACTCGTAATAGCTTCCGATCACACCACCGGAATTGCATAGGATATCCGGAATGATATCGATGTTCTTATCGCGCAGGATCCGTTCGCCCTCGGTATTCGTGGGCCCGTTGGCACCTTCTGCAACGACCATGGCTTTGATACTACCGGCATTTTCACCGGTGATCTGGTTACCCAATGCTGCAGGCACTACGATGTCGCAATCCAGTGCGAAGAATTCCGTTGGTTCCATTTCCTTGGCCCCGCTGAAGCCTTTAATTGTGCGACCGTATGTATCGCTATGCACAAGTAGTGCTTCGATGTCGATACCATTCGTGTTGTAGAGCGTGGCGGTCGCATCTTGTACGGCGATCAATGTGGCCCCTTCCTTCTGTAGGAAATGCGATGTCCAATATCCAACATTACCAAAGCCTTGTACGATGAAACGCATGCCTTTCAACGGTTTCTTACGGCGTTCGGACCAGGACTTCAATGTGGCTACCACACCGAATCCGGTCGCGCGGTCACGGCCCTCCAGACCGCCTGCTCCCAATGGCTTACCGGTAACAACGTGCAAGTTGCTGAAGCGTGTCGCTGGTGATTTCGTGGACGAATACGTGTCCGCGATCCACGCCATGATCTGCGCGTTGGTGTTCACGTCCGGTGCAGGAATGTCAAGTTCAGGGCCGATATTATCACCAAGGGCATAAGTGAATCGACGTGTGATGCGTTCCAGTTCACCTTGCGAATAGACCTTCGGGTCGATCTGGATCCCGCCTTTGCCACCACCGTAAGGCAGACCGGCCAATGAGGTCTTCCAGGTCATCCAGATCGCCAACGCGCGTGCCGAGTCAATGTCTACAGTGGGGTGGTAACGTAAACCACCTTTGTAGGGCCCAAGCGCGTTGTTATGCTGCACGCGATATCCGGTGAAGACCTCGATCTTGCCACTGTCCAAGCGTACCGGGAAGTGAACTACGATCTCGCTGTTGGTCTTTGCCAGGATCTTGCGGACTCCGGGATCCAGGTCCATGATGTCCGCAGCGTGGGCGAATTGTTCCATCACCACTTCGTACATGCCTTGCTTGCGCTCGGGCTCTTTTACTGTCGTTGTTGTCATTTGAATGTTCAGCTGTAATGTTCGCAGTGGTAAATGATGTGCTCTTTTGATCGAAGCACGCAGGTTTTCACATGGTCGCAAGTGCCGCACAATCCAGGTACGGCAAGTGTTTTCATAACCTGAGGAACGGTGATGCGGGTCGGTTCCAGCACCGTCTCGGTCTCGTGTTCCTCGCACCAGGTGATCGGGGTGGGAGAATACTGCTGGAACACGCAATGATCGTCGTGTACGCAGTTGCCGCAGACCCCCGTTGAAGGGTGGTCCTGTTTTTTGGTCCGAGTAGTTGGCACTGACATGGACCAACCGTTGCCAATGGCCGTGCCAAGAGGTTGACCCTTCGTTCCAAGAGAAGGCCTAGATCATCCGGAAAGGTCCGCCCTTATTGATGAGATCGATATTCACGGCGCGACGATCAGCAGCCGTGCTAAAGAAAATAAGGGAGAAAAAGCGGGGAGAAATTCTCCGGTTGGTACAAAATGTACCGGTGTTATTTCAGCTTTTCGCGCAATGTTTTGCGGTCGATCCCGAGGATCTCGGCTGCCTTGGTCTTGTTCTGACCAACGCTCTCAAGCACGCGTTGAATATGCAGTTTTTCGACCTGGGCCAAGGAAAGTGTGGGGCTGCTCTCAGCACGTTCCGGACTTTCCATCTTCATGGTAAGAGGCAGGTCTTCCATGGACATCGCCGCATCTTTCATGATCACTAAGCGATGCACGAAATTTTCCAGTTCGCGCACATTCCCCGGCCAGTGGTAGGTCGTCATTGCATCCATTACGCGTGCAGGTATGCGCAGCAGTTTCTTGCTCATATCCTTGCTGTACTTGGCATTGAAATGGTTGATCAACATCGGGATGTCCTCCGTGCGGTCGCGCAATGGCGGCAAGTGGATATTGATCACGTTAAGGCGATAGTAGAGGTCCTCTCGAAAGGTACCGGTGCGTACCATTTCGTTCAGGTCCGAATTGCTTGCTGAGATCAGTCTTACGTTGATCCGCTGGGGCTTTGTTCCACCCAACATGGTAACCTCTTTTTCCTGTACGGCTCGCAACAACTTGGCTTGTACCGCCGCTGTGGCGTTGCCGATCTCGTCCAGGAAAAGGGTGCCGCCGTCCGCCGCTTGAAAGAAACCAACGCGATTAGTTGCGGCCCCGGTGAATGCGCCTTTCGTGTGGCCGAACAGTTCGCTCTCCAGCAGTTGATCCGGGATGGCCCCGCAATTCACCGCAAGGAACGGTGCGGTGGAGCGGTCACTGTTGTAATGGATGGCGCGTGCGATCACTTCCTTTCCCGTGCCACTTTCGCCGCTCACCAAAATCGTTGCGCTGTTGTTGCGTGTGCGTTCGATGATCCGGTACACCTCCTGCATTCCCGGGGATCGGCCGATGACCCCATGGACCACGGTTGGCGGTGTCTCGGTAGTGGCATCAGCCACATCCACCGTGTTCATGCCCAGTACTTTTTCCACCGTTGTGCGTAATTCCGCCTCCGTAACAGGCTTCACCAAGAACTCCACAGCGCCCTGCTTCATGACTTCCACCGCTACTTGCACATCCGGGAAACCGGTGATCACCAACACCGGCACCTTGGGAAAATGTTGTGTGATGTAGCGGACCAGTTGCGTGCCGCTCACCTCGGGCATGTTGAGGTCGGTGATCACGAGGTCCACAGGACTTTGCTCAAGCACGGCGATCGCATCCACTACATTGTTGGTGGTGAAGGGCGTGAGGCCCATGCCGTTCATGTAGCGCCGCAGCAGTTCCAGCATATCGCGGGAATCGTCCACCAACAGCACCGAGAGTTGTTTCTTCATTAGGAAGGTACCGGAAATGAAAGGGTAAAGGTCGTGCCTTTGCCCACCGTGGACTCCACGGATACGTTGCCGCCGTGGCCCTTGATCATGCCATGCACTACCGCAAGCCCAAGCCCGGTTCCCTCGCCGGTGGGCTTCGTGGTAAAGAAGGGTTGAAAGATCTTTTTGAGGTGTTCCGCGTCAATACCGGTGCCGGTGTCCGCAATGGTGATCGTTACCGCAGTGGGGGTGTGATCCGAGGCAATGGCGATGGTGCCGCCTCTGGGCATCGCCGCCGCCGCATTCAGCACTAGGTTGGAGACCACCTGCGCGAATTGCACTTGGTCGATGCGTAGCATGGGTGGTGTTCTGGACAAGCTCCACTGGACCGATACCCGTTGTTGCTCCAACCGTTGCGCCAGCAAGTGTACAGTGTCCCGCAGCGCTTTGTTGGCATCGGCGATCAGGAATTGAGCGGGCATTTCGCAGGAGAAGTACATCAGCTTTTTCACGATCTCCCGGCCGATCAACGCTGAATCGATGATGCGCTGAAGATCGCTGCGGCGCTCGCGTTCCGTTTCATCCTTCTTTAGCAGCTCCGCATAACCCAACACGTTTCCGAGCGGTGTGTTCAGTTCGTGCGCGATGCCTGCGGTGATCTCCGCGAGAATGGTGAGTCGGTCGTTGCTGCGCATGCGGACCTCCAACAACGCTTGCCGCTCACGACGTTCGTGCCGTTCAACGATCAAGGAAATGTCCGCTGCGATCTTGTCCAAGAGCTGCTCCTCCTCTGGAAGAAAAAGCGCATCCTCACCGGCGATCGTCGCATCCTCGTAAGTGACTCTGACCTCGCCACGGACCTGCTTGTCCATGATCATGGTGGATTGTATGGAAAATTCACTACGATCCACGGCTCCGAATTCCTGGTCGTCCAATCGCAAATGAACCACTGCCGCTTCTGGAAATTGCCAGCCTTGCGGGATCACTTCTACCACACGCTTTAAGAATAGCGATAAGTCGCCGTCGTGTGTTTGTGCGATCCGCGCGATCGCATATAGGCAGCTCAGCTCCTTTACCCGTTCCGTTAACCTTCTTTGGTTGATGCGCGTTTCCATCTTAAGGTGGTAAAGCTAGAACGCCACTTGACCTTTGATAGCCATTACTCCCAGAACGCATCTTCCGACCCCACAGCTTCTGGCTGTGCAGGTTCCAACGATCCATGCAATCGGTCAATGCGATCAAGGTCGGACGGTGTGGCCACTGCCTCGATCTCGTTGAACAAGACCCGTTCCTCAAACCGGATATGTGCTTCCAGGTCCTCTTTGATCCGTGCAAGTCGGGTCAGAGGGTCATCGGATCCGGTGAAAAGATGAGAGAGCTTGCGGTGATCAGCCAAGGCGCGTTTTACCAGCTCATGGTCATTGCCAAGGATCGGGAAGATCGCCTCTTCTTCCAACGCGAAGTGAGGGAGCAACTGCCGTGTGTAGAAGTTCGTACAGTAGACCAGCATGCGCTGCGGATCCACTTTTAGTTGAATGCCCTGTCGCAATTTCCAGCAAAGCTGTAGCCCAAGGTGATGATCTCGGCTTAGCGGTTTCAGGGTTTCATTTCTCTTGATGGGTGGCATGGTGTAATTCTTCTTTCAAAGATATGACTGGAGGAATATAGGATGTTGGTAAGGAAGTACGAAATGGTGTTGTTGATGTATCTGCGATCAACGCGTCCTGTCAAGACCCCTTGTGATGAACGAATTTTATTTCACAACCTTGCACCTATCAAGCTCCGATGTTGAACCGTGCTGAATCTGATTTTGTGAGATGAATGATCTAGGTACTACCAATAGGCTACTGCTCATCATTGTAATTCCGTTGATCTTTTATCTGTTGAAGGAGCTTTCATTTATTTTCGTTCCGTTGTTCTTCTCCATGTTCATTGCACTGCTTTTTCTTCCGCTCATGCGGTGGCTGAAGAAGAAGAACGTACCCAATGCACTTAGCGTTGTTGCTGTTCTTGGCATCATCGCCTCCATGTTATATCTCAGTGGTCGCTTGATCAGGCTCTCTACCAGCGAATTGCTCTCTGTAAATAGCTCTTTTGTGGCATTGGCAGAGATCAAATTGCTTGGCTTGGTTGTGTCGATCGAATCGTTCATAGGTATCGAGCGTATTGCCGGCGTACAAGTGATCGATCATTACCTCAAGGAATTCAATGTATTCGACAACCTTGGCCCTTCGGTTGGAATGGTCGGTGACACACTTACAATGATCTTGATGACGACCTTCTTCGTAGTGCTCCTATTGGCGGGTTCCATCAATCTTCAGGATGTGATGCAGGTCGTGATATTTCGCAAGAAATACGCTTCGGTAAAGGTGTTCAGGAGGGTAGAGAAGGACATCATCAAATTCATTCGGGTCAAATTCATCATTAGCTTTTTTACCGGTGTCGGTTTCACCTTGGCTTGCCTGTTTTTTGATGTGAACTTCCCGATCTTCTGGGGGCTTTTTGCTTTCCTGATCAACTTCGTGCAGATGGTAGGCTCCATTGTTTCGGTCATTTTGCTGAGCCTCTTTGCAATGGTGGAGATCGACCCATCGGGTACATTACTGGCCTTTGTCCTTGTGATCATTGGCGTACAGGTGCTCATGGGTTCCATTCTCGAACCGATCTTCCTTGGCAAAACGTTTTCCATCAACGTGATCACCGTGTTGGTGATGCTGATGCTTTGGGGATATATCTGGGGTGTGCCCGGCTTGATAATGGCCATACCCATCACCGTATTCATCAAGATCATCTTGGAGCAATTTCCAGGAACCAAGGTCATCGCCCGATTGATGTCGGGTGCAACGGTGGTGGCTGTGGATCCGCGGTAGATCCGGTTGTGCTGTACGAAGGTTATTATACACTTGGATACCTGCGGAAGGTTGGTCGATATGAAAGATCCTGTCGTTGAGCGTGTGCCCCGTAACACCCATACACCGCATATTTTTAAGGTGCTTCGGTGATACGTCTTTTCATTTATTGTGTAGTGGTCTTCCCTAGGCCGCAAGATGATCAGTTTGTGGAAGACCGAAGCTCCGTCTCCAACGCCACTGAGCGCGGAAAGAGAATGTTGTTCTCCAAATGGATATGCCGATGCAGGTCCTGCTCAAACTCGCTGAGGAAACGGAATGCCGCATTGTAGGTGGCACAACCGTCCGCGGGCATGGTGTAATTGTTGGTAAGCATGGCAATACGGCGGAAGCGTTCTCCCTCAGCATCGTGGTCGTCCATCATCATCCGTACCGGGTTGTTCACCGTACCGAAATGCGGTGCGGGTGCCGTGCTTCCATCGGTCGCTGCTTTTTCCAATTGTTTAATGAAGGGGAAAAGTACCAGCTCTTCCTTCTTCATGTGAGTGGCCATAGCACCCGCACATTCGTTGAATTCGCGGGTTATGTCGAATAGTTCCGGGTGACGCTCGCCGTGCACCTTGCAGAGTTTGTCCAAGTACTGTTGCAGTACCGGTACGCGTTGGTTCACATATCCGTGGTGTACGGTTTCGATGTGATCGGCAAGTTTGGCAAGCGGCCATGTTTTCGGGTCGTCGCCTGTCGCTGCATCCCGTGCCAATGCCGCTTTGATCTCGTTCTCCAAGGTAGCGGGATCGATGTTCTTCTTCTTGCAAACTTCTTCTATGCTGCGTCCTCCCCGGCAACAAAAGTCTATGCCATGGGTGGTGAATACAGCGGCTGCGCGGTAATCGTCGGCTACTATGGAACCGATCGTTCTGTCTTTGGTGATGTTCATTTGTTTGTGTGTTAAGTACTATCGCCAGCGGCGATCCGATGTGTAGTGTTACTGTATGAATTTGTCCGGGCGTTCACGTAGCATAGTGATCTTCGACATGAACATTGCTGCCATGCGGTCCGCGTTCATATGTGCAAGATCCGCCACGAGGCCTTCGAAGTGTTCACTCACCGTGGCATGAAAAAGCATTAGCCACCGATCGAAGTGCTTTTGTTCCAACGGCATGGTGGCATGTGGCCGAAAAGGTGCACCGTTGTATGATCCTTCGTTCAGTAGCACCGTTCCCCAAAAACGGTACATCTTCTCTAAATGCTCGGGCCAACGATCGCCTATTGCACCGTTGAACACCCCTCCAAGTAATGGGTCTATTCGCACCTGGGCGTAAAAGCCATCCACCAGTTTCTCGATGTGTTCTCGGGTGGTTATGTCGGTCCGTTTGGATCTCATGATGTTTGTTCCCAAAAGAGAGTGAAGTAGAACGCGGCGAAGCCAACGAAAGCGATCAGTAGGACCCAGACCCAAGAAGGGACGGCTTTCGGGGTTTCCGATCCAGTGATCATGAACACGTCGTTGCGTTCGCTGCCATATGCGTTGATGGTTATGGGGATCCGGTCATCTATCACTTCGTTCGGCTTCAGTCCCAATACGGTTATGGATGGTCCGTTACGCACCTCGAAGGGAATGGTGCGCACGCCTTCAACACCGTTCGTACTGCGCGCAACTATGCGTAAGGTATGCGGGCCGTCCGGGAGTTTCGTGGTGTCGAACAGGAACTTCACTGGTGGCGCGAATGAGGCGAATGGCTTGGGGTCTTCATCGAGGAAGAGCTTGATGCTTCTGTCTTCAGCCATGATCAGGTTCGTTAAGGATCGTGCGTTTGATGTGGTCCGCGTTCCGTTCATTCGGCTTTACCAAAAATTTAAGCGCGAGTGCAAATGTTACCAGTACGATAAGTGCAGAGGCCCAAATGATGGGCATGTCCCAATCACTCTGTGGCCCCGTGCCATGGCTAATACCCTTAAGTACCTTGGGTTGCTGTTTCTGACATACATCGCAGGCCCATGTGGCCATTGATAGTAAGGTCAAACCGAAAGTAAGTAGCGTTCTCATTGTGCCAGTGCTGTTTCCGGTGATACGGTGAAACGGATTCCTTTCACGACATCCTCGGTCGTTGCAGGAGCATCGTTACCGAAATTGGAGCGTACATAGTTCACTACAGCAGTGACCTGTGCATCCGTAAGTGTCTCGGCTTGGGGAGGCATCACGCCAAAGTCAGCACGTGCATCGTATCCGCCAAGTATAATGCTGATCATCTGCGAAGGATCTTCATTGTTCACTATTACGCTCCCGGCCAACGGTGGGAATGCCCCGGCCAGCCCCTTGCCATCGCGCTGATGACATGCAGCACAGACCTGCGAGAAGATTGCACTTCCGTCCGGTAGACCAGCGGCTTCGGTGAGTTTCACCGCCTTTCCATCCGCACCAGGTGAGGGAAGAAATACTCCAGGTTCAACTCCAGTGGGCAACGGTGCCTGTTTCAAAGAAGTGAGGTAGGCCACGAGGTCATTCGCAGCGGTGGTGGCGATCAGTTTCCGTCCTGGTTTGCTTAAGCGGTCGGCAGGCACTGGAATAACGGTTTTACCATCCGTAGCTGATGAATCCACTTCCTCAAAGAGCCAACCGTACCGCGGCATGATAGATTCCTTCACCACCATGCGCGGATCATATAAATGTAATAGATGCCACTGCGCCCCTGGCTGCCGTTGGCCAATGTTCGTGAGGTCCGGACCCGTGCGTTCGCTGCCCAACAATGAGGGCGATTGCTGCCATACATTGAGTCGCTCCTTGCTGTAGTGGTAGTCGCTTGGCACCGATGGGCGCGATCCCCAGGTCTTGTCCATTTCAATATTCCGTACTTGCTGGGTGTGGCAAGCCACGCAACCTTCGGCGACATAAATGGCCAAGCCGCGTCGTTCAGCCTCGGTCATTTTCGGCATGTCCGGTAAGGGGTCCGTGTGTTGCATGCTGTCGGCAGGTGCTACAGCGATCGCTGTGCTTAGTACTACGAATACGATCAGGGAGATATTCACCAAACTCGCGTGGTCTTTATGGAAATTGATCATGGCATCAATAAGTTTGCATGTTCAATGCAGGTGAAGGTGCTTCGTTTTCCCGCCGGGACATTGTGTAGAAATTCCAAGCAAAAAGAAGGTGCGAAATGAACATCAACGTACCACCGATAGCGCGCCAGGTCCAGTAGCCTCGTGTGTTCACCACCGTTTCAATGAATGGAACATCATTGATCCATGATATGCCTTTCATTGTACCGCCTGCCATAAGGGAAACGGTGTAGGCGAACAGACCGATGAAGGCCAGCCAAAAGTGTGCTCCCACCATCATCTGCGATGGTTCGCGCCCCGTGATCTTCGGTACGATGGCGTAAATGCAGGCCCACAGGATGAAGGTGATGATGCCATACATGGTCATATGTGAGTGTGCCACGTTGAAATCCGTGAAATGCCAAACGTGGTTAGTGAAACGGAAAGCTTGCAAACTGCCTTGCGAACTACCGACGAAGTAGTAGATGACACCCACCAAGAAGAAGGGTAGCACGTAGCTGCGTCCGATCGCGCTCCAACTTCCGCGCATGGTCATAAGGAAGTTGGTCGTACCCGCGATAACCGGAATGAACATGCCCACACTGAAGACGATCGCTACTGTTTGCATCCACCAAGGCAATGGTGAGAATACGAAATGGTGGGTGCCGATCAACGTGTAGAACAGCATTTGCGTCCAGAACGCAAGAACACCGAGAGAGTAGGAGTAGATCGGTTTGTTCAAGGCCGAAGGGAGGTAGTAGTAGATCAAGCCCAACGTAAAGGTCATGAACCACATGCCAACACCTTGGTGCATGTAATAACCTTGAATGATCGTTTCTCCAAGGCCATTCTGGTACCAAGGCATATAACCGATGGTGGCCAGCACAATGGTCCAGACCAACGATGCAAGGATATACCAGTTGCTAACATAGATCTCTGCGATCTTGCGCCGTTTCACCGTTGCATAAAAGTTATTGAACGTGAGAATGAGCCCCAACGCGAAGAGCAAAGCGACCGGCCAGATGTATTCGCGGTATTCGCCACCACCGTTGTTGATGCCGGCCATTAAGCAAATGTTGCCGACAGCAACGGAAAGGTTGATCAGCCACCACGCGCGCCAAGCGTTCTTGTAATTGTGGATCACGGTATTTGACGTGCGTGCGATCACGAAGTAACCCAGCCCGATCATGGCCAGCGAGGCCCAACCCCAGAACACTGTATTGGTGTGTACGGGCCGCAATCTTCCGAAGGACAACCAAGACACTTCATCCAGATCCGGCCACACGAACTTCATGCCCAAGTACTGTCCCACCAATGTGCCGAAGACCAACCAGAAAGTTGCTGCACCAATGTACCATAACACGATCTTTCTTAGTTCCGGTTTTATTTCCAAAGTGGAACGGGCGTAGATCTTCTCGTCCACTAAAGGGTTGTCCGGCTCGCTGGTTGAACCAGAGATCAGCGCGCGAGCATCAAAAGCAAGTGCGTTTCCTCCGAGTTCATCGCCTTGTAATTTGAAACGTAATGCGGCTTGTCGTTGGGCTTGTTCGCTGGTCAATTCATCCACGTCCAAGGCTAATAATACATGATCCGGGATGGAATTGCGATTGGCCTTTTTCAATTTGTTCTGTTTCAGGATACGATCCAACTTGGCCGATAGGATGATCATGGCAATGAACATTACTACCAAGAGTAGACCAAGGGTTCCTATAACACCAGGGCTGGTCAGCCACCCCTCGGTCTTCGCGGTTTGTGCCAGTGCATCTTTGGCCGTTAAAAGAATCCCTGCAACCAAAAAAGAACTTCTCGTTCCTTGTTGTGGATATGAATATCCGAAATAGGTGTACATTTTCATCGTTTCAGATATGTTACACCGTTCATCGACCCTTCCGTTAAGGTGTGTATAGTTGTTTCCTCTAACATGGTGCGCAGATCTTCGCGGATCTTTTTAAAATGAGAGTGCATCGGACATGGTTTTAACGCATTGCAACCCTTCAGTCCCATGCCGCAACCTCGATATACGGTATCATCATCGATCGCTTTTACAATGTGGCTCAATTTCACTTTTTTGGCCAAGTAAGGCGGTAGGTCGAAGCCGCCGGAGGGGCCTTTGTACGATGATACAATGCCTGCCCGTGCCAATTGTTGCAACACTTTAGCCGTGAATGCCTTAGGAGAGTCAGTCCGTTCAGCGATCGCGTCCAGGCTTAACCGTTCGCCTTTGGAACTAGCTGTGGCGATGACCGCAGTTGCCCTGAATGCGTATTGGCAGGTCTTGGAGAACATTGAGATGACAAAGGTAGAACGGAAATAATAATAAAGGATATTTATATCCGAATATAGAAGAATTTTGTTCTTTGGAAGGAGGAGGTAGGTGGAAGTGCTTTGGATCCGATTTGAAATGGACCTGCCGTCGCGAACTGATTAATGTCACCTTACTAACCAAGCGTATATACCGAACTTAGCATGCAAGTGACTTTTCACGGTATTCGTATCCTTTTTGGAAAGTCTACCTTGTTCAGGTTGGCGATCCTTAGTCTTTTATTGTAAGCTCCATGAACTTCATATCAACCATCCAGGAGTGGTTGGTCGAACACCCGACCTCCTTCAGTCTCTTCAAGTATGGAGCACTGGTTATTGTGGTGATCGTGTTCATCCACTACCTGCGTATTTCACTGAAGCGCATCATTCCGGACACCACCGTACGCTATCGCTCGCAAAAAGGGATCGAGGTCATCGGATATGTCCTCATCATCCTTCTGACCATCACTTATTTCACCGGCAACGTGCAGGATTTCACCCTGGCGCTTGGATTATTCTCTGCAGGTGTCGCGTTCACATTACAAGAGCTGATCTTGAGCATTGCGGGGTCGCTTTACATATTCGCAGTAAAGGTGTATGCTCCTGGTGATCGCGTGGAGATCCATGGGATCAAGGGCGACATCATCGATATCGATAGCATCTACACTACGCTTATGGAGATCGGCGAATGGGTGAGTACCGATAATTACAGTGGCCGTATCGTGAAACTCAGCAACGCATTTGTCTTCAAAGGACCGATCTATAATTACTCTCAGGATTTTCCTTTCATCTGGGATGAGTTCAACATCATGATCCGCTATGGCTCTGATATGGACATGGCAAAGGCCATGATGATCAAAGTAGCCCAGGAGACGTTGGCCGATTACACCGCGAGCTCGAAGACCAAATGGCAGCAAGTGGTGAAGAAGTACTACATCGAGGATGCTGTCGTGGACCCTACATTGGCAATGACCCTCACCGATAATTGGGTGCAGTTCAACCTGCGGTACATCGTGGATTACAAGAAAAGAAGAGCAACCAAGCACTTGCTGAACGAGGCCATCGGAAAAGAGATCGAAGCCTCGAACGGAAAGATCGTGCTTGCCTCCTCAACTATTGAAGTGGTGCGGGTTCCTGAGATGAAGGTGGATATGCACAAGGGCTAGGGGTTCATGGTCAAGTAACTCAATCAATTCTAGCTGAACGTCGAATTCATGGATAGAAAATGAATTGGTATTGTTCATCTTAGGTTGAATAAACACTGAGGATATCATGGGTTTGAATTGCCCGGTTTTATCCGATTTCTGGAACCTCGTTGGCATTGATCGACCTCTGCTGAATGATCATTGAGTCAGTTCCCTGGTCCGTAATCGAAGATACGCTCTTTCAGGCCCTGCATATGGAATGTGATCCAATGGAGGAAATCGGGTCGACTTGAATACCTAAGGTCCTGGAATCCCAATAGCGCTTTTTTGAGCAAGTATCATCGGCTACATCGACGTCCAGGGAGTGATGAACGGATCATTCGGTTCTCACTGAACGTTCAACCATTTGATCAAAGCTCGGACGGATGGTTAAAGCCATCAAAGAGTGCTTGTAACTCTTTGAGGCTCTATGAGGTATAAAGGTGTACACGTCGACATTATTGGTCTGTTGGTCGACGGAAAGTAAACATCCGATACCATGCCTTCCGGTCATTTGTATTTAGTTGATAGGCTGATCCATTGCGTCGTTGGGGCCGCTAAGGCAGCGGGACGATCCTGGGTGCAGTTAATGAAGCATCCCTTGAAACTGCGTGCACTGGGCCCGGTACTTGTACTCGTGTCGATCAGTGTAGCAGCTCAAACCACGTACACTTGGACAGGAGCAACAAATACAGCATGGAACAACAACGCGAATTGGAGCCCTGCAACAGGATTCCCCAATGGCGCTGATAATGCTGTGATCGTGACTGCTTCGAATCTTCCTGTTCTCGATGCGAATAGGATAGTGAACAGCCTTATCGTGAGTTCCGGAATCCTCGACCTGAATGTACGGTCGCTTACTCTAACAGGTACGAGTAATTTCAACGGAGGTGCAGTGAACAATGGAACGCTTGTTCCGAATGTAACCGCGGGTGCCATCACGTTCGCGGGAACATCCTTTACATGTGCTATCACCGGTGCAACGGATATTGTCTATTTCAACGGTTCTGTCTTCAATGGTCCTGTGACCTTAACAAAGACCAATGGTGGTAACAACTACAGCAACGGCGGAAACACGTTCAATAATACATTGACGCTTACAGCTACGGCAGGTCGTCAATACATGTACAATACTTCGAACGATGTGTACAACGGTAATGTCGTGCTCAATAGTTCGGGAACAAGTGGCGGGATCTGGCTAGGACAAAATACGGGATCCGCTACGTTAGCTTCCGGAATGACATTGAGTATCGGTGGTGGCGGTTTCAGTACTGGTTCGTTGGTTATCGGAAGATTGACCCAGCTTGGCGCAACCCCACAGAGCATTATTACGACAGGTACATCAACGTTGCACTTCAGGGATGGATCGATGTTCAACGGAGCAGTCACGGGAAGTGCGCCAGGTCTCTATATTCAGAACACGACATTCAATGCGAATGCAACGTTCAATAAGACCGGAAATACGAATGAATACAGCTCCGGTGGTTGTGTATTCAATGGAACCACGGAGTTCTCGAATTCCGGAGTCGGCTTTCTCGCCCTTAATAATACCGGGGTAGATACCTTCAACGGTGATGTGAAATTCAATAGTTCGGGACCCGGTGGGTTCCGTTTTGGTTTTAGCGGTGGATCCTGGACGCAAGCATCGGGGTACACGATCATGATCGGTGCTGGTGGCTTTAGCGCAGGGGCACTTGGCCTTGGACGTTTCACCCAAATAGGGCCGTCGAACATCACACTCGTAACGACCGGTACATCCAGCTTTTTCTATAGCCCGGGAACGATCTTTCTCGGTAATGTGGATGTTACTGCACCAACGGTCTTTCTGAATGGAGCAACCTTTTTCGGTAGTGCGAAATTCACCAAGACCGGAACCACTAATGATTACAGCACTGGTGGAAATGTATTCAACGGTTCAATGGAATTCCTCAACTCCAGTAGCGCGCTCTTTTGTCCGAACTACACTGGGAATGATGTGTTCAACGGACCTTTATTGGTCAATAACATCGGTACTGGCAGCATCCGCTTCGGATTGAACGGTGGAACCAGTACGTTGGCAACGGGCAACACCATCAACGTAGGGTCATCCGGATTCAATTCCGGACAATTGTTCATCAATGGACTAACCCAGTTGGGGGCCACGCCACAAAATATTTCATTTACCGGGTCAGCAGGAATTCACTTTGGTCTTGGTACCATTTTCAACGGCCCGCTTACGGTTGTTTCACCCTCGATAGGCCTCAACGGGTCAACGTTCAATGCGGACATCAACCTCACCAAGACAGGTTCATTGAACGATGTCTGTACCGGAGGAAATACGTTCAACGGCACGCTCGATCTGACCAATACATCAACCGGTGCGATCTATTTATATCATTTCGCGAACGACAGCTTCAATGGTAATATGCGTTTCGGCAGTACGTCCACAGGGCAGATACTTCTTGGGCAGTCCGCTGGAACCGCGACGCTTGCAGCAGGTTACACCATTGCAGTAGGAGCTTCTGGTTTCGTGGCCGGTATCCTCAACATTGGAAAATTGGACCAGATAGGTGGTACGGCCCAGGCTCTATCGCTGGGCAATAACGCATCATTGATCTTCAACGCGGGTACTGTCTTCAGCGGAAATGTAACAGCAAGCACCGGTAGGATCTATCTCAATGGCGCTACGTTCAACGGCAAGTTAACTGCGATCAAGACGGGACCTGGTAGTGATGCAAGCAATGGAGGGAACGTCTTCAATAACATCGTTGATATCACGAATACGTCCAACGGAATACTTTACCTGTACCATTATTATGACGACACATACAGTAATGATATCCTGCTGAGCAATACGTCCGGTGGTCAGATCCTTATGGGGCAGAATACCGGTACGGCCACGTTGGCAGCAACGCGCGTAATTTCCGTTGGCGCTTCCGGGTTTGCCAGTGGAGTCCTAAGTATCGCACGATTGACACAAATAGGGGCAACAGCCCAGAATTTCGTGCTTGGCAGCCTTGCAACTTTGACCTTCGGTTTAGGGAATACGTTCAACGGGACAGTATCCAGTACTTCCGGTAGGCTCTATCTGAACGGCACTACGTTCAATGATTCATTCACTGCAGTAAAGACCGGTTTTGGAAGCGATGCAAGTAATGGTGGGAATACGTTCAATGGTCCAACCGAGATCACGCTTGCCTCAGCGGGGATCATGTACTTGTATCACTATTCGGACGATGCATTCAACGACAACCTTCTTTTCAATAACACATCCACGGGGCAGATCCTCATGGGACAGTTTACCGGAAACGCGGTACTAGCAGCGGATAAAGTGATCGCAATTGGAGCCGGTGGCTTCACTAATGGAATGCTGAACATTGGTCGATTTACACAAGTCGGACCTACGCCACAGAACCTTTCTTTGGGTAATGGTGCTGCGCTGGCATTTGGGACGGGTAGTGTGTTCAATGGCAATGTGATCTCCAATTCCGGGTCCTTGTTCTTTCATGGCACCACCTTCAATGGTACAGTAAAATCCACCAAGAATGGTACAGGGAATGACACCAGCCGTGGTGGTAATGTTTTCAATGGACACACGGACATTACAATGACTGCTGCGGGCTTCATTAACCTCTATTACACCGTGAATGATATCTATAATGCTGATCTCCGCTTGAGCAACACCTCATTCGGTCAGTTCCGGTTGGGACTTTCTACGGGTACTGCGATACTGGCCGCGGGCTACACGATCGCTGTTGGTCCATCAGGATTCGCGCAGGGTGTACTTTCCATTGAGGAAATGACTCAGATCGGTTCGACACCGCAATCACTTTCGTTGGGTAATTCCGCCTCCTTGACATACGGTGCCGGTACGACCTTCAACGGCGATGTAGTTTCAACATCGGGTTCGCTTTTCTTTGCCGGTGCCACTTTTAACGGCACATTATCGGCCACCAAAACAGGGGTCTCGAATGATTCCAGTCCGGGTGGAAATACCTTCAATGGCCTAACAGTGCTCACACAGAC
>JAGNUG010000111.1 GCA_017987115.1 Flavobacteriales bacterium
AACCGGAACCGGTAATTGAAGCAGCTTTTCTTTGAGTGAAGAAAGCAAAACAGTTGATCGACATGTGCACCCACAAGGGAGAACACCCCCGCTTTGGTGCGACGGATGTTTGCCCATTTGTTCCGATCAGCGGCATCTCAATGGAAGAGACCGCGAAATACGCCTATAAGCTGGCTGAACGCGTTGGAAAAGAACTTTCCATTCCAGTATATTGCTACGAAGCAGCTGCACGTGAGGAGAAACGGAAGAACCTCGCGAACAATCGCAGCGGTGAATACGAAGGGCTAGCCAAGAAGATCACCGACCCAACTTGGAAACCGGATTTCGGGCCTGCTGAATTCACGGAAAGCGTAGCGCGTAGTGGTGCTACCGCCATTGGTGCACGCAATTTCCTTGTGGCATACAATGTGAATTTGAATACCACCAGCACTCGTCGCGCCAATGCCATAGCCTTTGATATCCGCGAAGCAGGTCGTGTTGTTCGTGAGAACGATTCGTTAACAGGCAAACCGATCCTTGATGTAAGCGGTGAACCAAAAAAAGAACCAGGCAGATTGAAAGCCGTGAAAGGCATCGGTTGGTACATTGAAGAGTATGGCATTGCCCAGCTCTCCTTGAATTTGACCGACATTACGGTAACACCGGTCCACATCGCCTTTGATGAAGCATGTAAGAGCGCAGCAGAACGAGGTATCCGCGTTACCGGTAGTGAGTTGGTGGGACTTATCCCTAAAAAATCGCTGTTGGATGCTGCCGATTTCTTTTTGAAACGTCAGGAACGCAGCTTGGGTATCTCGGAGAGTGAGAAGATCAAGATCGCGATAAAATCCTTGGGTTTGGATGATCTACGCCCATTCGACCCAAGGAAAAAAGTGATCGAATACATGCTTGAAGAACCTAGCGCAGAGCGATTGGTGAGCATGGACCTGAAGAAATTCACGGAGGAGACGGCGAGTGAGAGCCCAGCACCAGGCGGAGGTTCCGTTGGTGCCTATGTTGGTGCATTGGGAGCAGCCCTAGGCACAATGGTAGCAAACCTTAGTGCACACAAGCGAGGGTGGGATGATAAATGGGAGCAATACAGCGACTGGGCTGTGATCGGTGAGAAACACCGCAAAGAGCTTCTGTTCCTAGTGGATGAGGACACACGAGCATTTGATCGCATCCTCGCTGCTTTTGGCCTCCCGAAGGGTTCGGATGCTGAAAAGAACGCCCGGGCAAATGCAATTACCGAAGCTACCAAGGGTGCTATCAATACCCCACTCCGTACCATGGAGGTCTGCGTGGAAAGCATGGCGCTGATGCAAGCCATGGCTGAGACCGGTCTACAAGCCAGTGTCAGTGACGCTGGTGTTGGTGCCGTGTGCGCTCGCGCCGGAGCCATTGCGGGCTACCTCAACATTCTCATCAATTGTTCAGGACTGGACGACGCCGATTTCAAAAAGAATGTCATTGCTAAGGCCGAAGCATTGAAGGCAGAAGCAGAGGTCTTGGAGGCGGATGTGATGCGGTTAACGCTTTCCAAAGTGTGATCACGACCGTGACCTTCTTGTAGGGTTGTAAAGTCATCGTTTTCACTACGCTTTAGCCGATGTGGATCGAGAGAATTGAAGGCTTGGTCACGTACTCAGCCTTCCAATACATGCCACGTGGAATGAAATGAAGCTAATTGCTTCGTTTTCATAACACTTGGGACGATTCTTGCGTATAGCTGTTTTAGCGCATCTTTAGCGCCTACATGCGAGACTCTATGATCGGCATCGTAACATAAGAAATGGTCGCCAAGCACAAACAACATCATTGGAGCAGAAGAGTACTCTACTTCTTCCCGGTGCAGTTGCTTTTGTTGCACATAAAGAAGAATCATTTCCTCTTGCTTATTTGGCTCATCCTGTTCGGATACGTTACGGAGAACATGGGTGTAAAATATGGCGTACCCAACCTCTTTCTATTCCCCGAATATTACGGCCGGGTAAGTTTCTGGTCGTACATGATCACCGGTTTCGCACTCGGCGGTTTCATTACCGCATTCAACCTTTACAGCTACGCCATGCATGGCTATCGGTTCCCATTCATTGCCACAATTGCCAAGCCGTTCCTGAAATTCAACGTGAACAATGCGGTGATCCCGATCTTGTTCATCCTGACCTATCTATCGTGTAGCGCTCAATTCCAATATTACAAGGAATTCGTTGATGGAACCGACATCATTGTGAACCTATTGGGCTTCATTGTAGGCGTGCTCGGGTTCCTTTTCCTTGCGCTGATCTATTTCACCAGCACCAATACGGATATTATCAAATTACTTGGGAAAGATCCGGAACCTTTCAGACCGGATGAACCAATGATGGATATTCTTGGTCCACAGCAAGCAACTGGTCCGAAAAAAAGATCACAACGCCGAAAAGCCAGTCGCTGGCTTAGGCGAGCGCAACGTACCGAGAAATGGAAAGTTGAAACGTATCTGAGCCCAAGGGGCCGATTGCTGTTGGCCCGAAGCAGCGAGCATTACGATAAGGAATTGCTGCGCGACGTGCTCTGGCAGAATCATATCAATGGTTCCATATTCGAGATGGTCATCGTGCTGAGCTTCATTGCTCTAGGGGCTTTTGGTGATCTGCGATTCTTCGCAATTCCGGCCGGAGCCAGTGCATTCCTGTTCTTCACCATGATCCTGATGATCATCAGCGCGTTGTACAGTTGGATGCAAGGTTGGACCTCAACGGTTATTCTCGGGGTGATCATCCTGCTCAATGTGATCAGCCACAGCACTGAAAAATTCATGTACGATGACCAAGCGTATGGTCTGGATTATAGTGTTGAACCCGCAACGTATGACCGCGATGTACTCTATGCCATGGCCAATGATACGGCCACATCCCGCGCCGATGCCGATGCCATGTTAGCTACGTTGGAGCTTTGGAAAAAAGACAATCTGGCATTGGATGGTACAGGAAAAAAACCGACCATGTTGATCGTCAATACCAGTGGTGGTGGCTTGCGTGCGATGCTTTGGACCTTGCGGAGCATGCAAGTGGCAGACAGTCTGTTGGAGGGTACATTGATGGAGCGATCCATGTTGATGACGGGCTCATCCGGCGGTTTGATCGGCGCAGCGTATTACAGGCAGCTCTATTTGGCAGGACTATCCGATCCGACGCAGGACCGAAATTCATCCGTATTGGTAGGCGAAGTTGCAAGTGATATGCTGAATCCGGTGGCGTTCAATTTTGTCACCAACGATATGTTCTTCCGTTACCGCAAGGTGTATGATGATGGGCACGCCTACACATTGGACAGAGGTCACGCATTCGAGCGCCGATTGAATGACAACACACGCGGCCTTTTGGATGTTCGCTTTGGAGATATGGCCGGCGCGGAGCGCGAAGCGCGTATTCCGTTGTTGGTGATCAACCCTACGTCCATCAATGATGGCCGCCGAGTGGTCATCAGTGCATTGCCAATGGCCTTCTTGACCAATATTCATCCGGACGCCCCGTTGATCAACAATGGAGAAGCAGAGGCGGTCGAATTCCATCGCTTGTTCGCGGATCAAGGTGCCTCACGACTGAAGCTCTCCAGCGCCCTGCGGATGAATGCCAGTTTCCCATACATAACTCCGGTGGTCACCTTGCCCAGCGAACCTCCTATGCGTGTTATGGATGCTGGGGTGCGGGACAATTACGGTTACCGTGTTACACTTGCTTTCCTACACACCTTCAGAAAATGGATCAACGAGAACACCTCCGGCGTTGTGATCCTGCAATTGCGGGATACGCAGAAGGACCTGAAGATCCATCCGAGTAGTGGTTCGTTATTGGCCCGCCTTCTTGATCCGGCCGGAAGTGTGTATAGCAACTTTGTTCGTGTACAGGATCAGGATTATGACCTTATGCTGCAACAGGCGAGTGGATGGACCGAGGTCCCCTTGCAAGTGATCGATGTGCAATTGAGACATGACGAGGAGGAACAGATCTCATTAAGCTGGCACCTTACCGCATTGGAACGATCCCGCGTGTTGCGAACGATACACAGTGCGGAGAACGTTGAGGCATTCAATCAACTGAAAGTTGCCTTCGGGGGAGCTAAGACTTTTGTTGATGGAAGCGCACAAGGCCCGGTAATGGGTCCGGTTCCACCGAAGTAAGCGTCATTCCGCGATCCCATAAACATTCCGCCAGCAGCTCCTTGAAGCCGTATGAAACGGATCCAGTTGCTGCAACATTCGAGCGTTGCTCCGGAGTAAAGAACAGCACAAGTAATTCCGCCATGGCGTGGAACCGTGATAGGATCAACTCCCGCACATAGCGTTCCTCTTTATGAATGCTGATCTTGGCAGTATACGAGGCCAATGAACGAGCTGGAAATGCTGACCGATGGATGCTCTCAAGGACACTTGAAAGATCCGGCCCATCCGCTCCGAACAAGGCCTCTCTCAAATGGACAGGCATCCGTTCATAAAATGCATCTTGTAAGGTTGCTCTTCCAATATCCGCACCGCTGCCTTCATCTCCTAAGATGTACCCAAGCGATGGCATGGGCCGGAACAGGTTCGTTCCATCCCAATATCCTGCGCTCATTCCGGTTCCTAATATCAAGACCAGGCCTTGATCGTTACCACATAATCCCTTTGCAGCACCAAGTATATCCGTATCAACTTGTATTTCTGCGGTTGGCCATATCCTGCTCAATGCTTCCGACATGCGCTTAGTGCGTTCAGGGGATCCACAACCAGCACCATAGACCTGTACGTTACGATGTTCAAAGTAACTCGGAAGATCGGTCTTGAAATATGCTGAAACATTCGCTACGAATTGGTCAGCATCACCATTCAAGGGGTTAAAGCCGGATATTGCTTCGCCTTTGTTCGGAAGCATGCGGATCGATCCATCCCCTTCGATGAATGCCCACCGGGAGGAAGTCCCGCCAATTTCTCCGATCACCGATATTCCAGCCATGACCGTAGACCCTTGTTGTTCAGCTCAACTCAACTTATTGAATAAGAACTTATTCTGACTGACCAGACCGTTCTTCACCGCATACATAACCACCGCTGCGGTGTTATTGACACCCAGCTTCTGCATGATGTTCCGTCTGTGAGTTGTGATCGTATGCGCGCTCAAATGCAATGTTTCGGCAATACGCGTATAGCTCTGACCTTCGGCGATCAAGGAGATCACTTCACATTCTCGCTCACTGAGCGTAACAGGTACGCAGGATAACGGTTCGGTAAGGAACTGCTCCACATCAAAGCTGGACTTTCGCAATGTTTCCAGGATCTTTCCGCAAAAGAACTTATCCCCATCCGCTGTTTGCAATACCGCATCGATGATCTCATCGATATCGCAATCCTTCTTTATGTAGCTCGTTACACCAGCACGAATTGCGCCCATCAAAGCAAATGCGGACGGATCGGTGGTGATCGACACGAACTTAGTGGTACGTGATCGCTTTTTTCCTTCACGGATCGCTTGTGGCCCGAACCCTTCGGCCGTGTGGTCCATTAGTACAATATGCGGTTTCAAACGCACGATCTGTGCCTGAAGCTCAATTGGATCCCGCGCAACACCAACAACGTCTATCCGTGGCACATCCGAAAATATGCTCTGCAGCCCTATTAACGCCAACTCACTATGATCCGCTAGAAGCGTCCTTACCAACATTCCTTATTTAGAATCAATCTAATGATGGCAAATGTAGGAGTGTAGCAAATGCGGCCCAACAAAAGTTCTTCAGGATCCGATCGTTCAAACCGGGAATGTCCCTCCCTCGTAACTCAGGAGCGTGTTAGGAAAGATCTGAATGGCTTCTTGCAGCAATGGCCCTGCACTTTTATAGCGCGAGCTGAAGTGACCAAGGAGCAATTGACCGACTCCGGCCTCCTTGGCCACTTGTGCGGCCTGAGCAGCAGTGCTATGCATCGTTTCCTTCGCACGAGCAGCTAACGACGTAGTGAAGGTGGCTTCATGATACAGAAGGTCGACCCCTTTTAGCAAGGGTATCAACGCTGGTTCGTACGCTGTATCCGAGCAATACGCATAGCTGCGCGGTGGAGCAGGAGCTTCGGTGAGTTCTTCATTGGGCACTATTGAACCATCCTGTAACTCCAGATCTTCGCCATGCTTGACTCCCGCACGCTTATAATGGGGGATCTCATCAACGCGCTCTTTAAGGAGATGCCTAGGTTGGTTTGTTTCGCGGAACACAAAGCCAACACATGGAATGCGATGTTTTAGTGCCAATGTGGATACGGATACGTTCGCATTCTTCAGTATCACAGTGCCATTCTCAGGTTCGATAGGATGAAAATTCAACGAGAAACGCAAGTAGGTTCCCGAAACGCGCATTTGCAGATCCAGGATCTCATTCAGTTCCTTGGCGGCATGGACATGCAACTCGGCTTGGCGGCCCATGAGGTGCATAGAGCTAATGAGCCCCATGAGACCGAGGTAGTGATCCCCATGCAGATGACTGATGAAGATGTGCCCAATACGTTGCAAATTGATACCTGCGGAGCGCAGTCGTTCTTGCGTCCCTTCTCCGCAATCCACAAGATACAATGACTCATGGATGTTGAGTAGTTGTGCTGTTGGAAAGCGTCCCCTTGCCGGTAACGCAGCGCCTGTACCTAAGGTGGTCACATCGAATCGTGGAGTGGACATGCTCAAGAAGAAGGCCCCGCTTGTGCGAGGCCTGTCTTATTCGTTATCATCCATGCCCATCAGTGCCGCACGACCATGCGACCTGTGAATACATCATTTCCGGACTCGACCTTGAATAGGTAGATCCCGTCCTGAAGATCGGTGTTTTCGTAAGGCACTTTGTTCAATCCGCTCTTGCCATTAACGGTCTTCGACCATAGTTTTTCACCTAGTAGGTTGAACACGCTGAGTTGCACTTGACTTGAGCGGGACATTTGGAACTCGATGTTAGTGTTCGTGGTAAACGGATTCGGCACTGCACGTGCTGAACCTGCAGCGATCAAAGATCCTTCGAGAATGCCTACTGTGTTCTGAGCGATCACAATGCTATACCCTCCAAATGTCTGCGGCACCGGTATAACTTGTCCGAAGAAGGCCGTAAAGGCAGTAACTTCAATCGACAATGGATAAGTGCCTTCCGTGGTTGGTACTCCTGTAATAATTGCGCAACCTAATTGCCCAGTTATATAGGAGCACGGGGCCGGGGTCTGGCTGTTGCATGCGTAACTGAG
The DNA here is from genome assembly GCA_017987115.1 of Flavobacteriales bacterium. Lineage (GTDB taxonomy): Bacteria > Bacteroidota > Bacteroidia > Flavobacteriales_F > PHOS-HE28 > PHOS-HE28. The sequence continues at coordinate 7,214 of JAGNUG010000111.1, forward strand.
TCCAGGCGGCATGCCCGTGAGGCCATCAAGCGCGATGGAATCCAAAGCTACACCTGCATATTGAGGATCGATCAACCCAGCATCCGATGGAATGATCATGTTCAATACTTGCTCATATGCTATTCCAACCATCCCCGGAGCCATATTGGTCGTAGTATCCGGCCAGATCCCAAAAAGGCTGTCCGCATAGATCGGATCAGGTGTACATGCCTGAGCCATTGCACTGCCGGCACTAGCTGCGATGATTACTGAGAGTATTACTTTTTTCATTCAATCGTATTATTGGTCTTTGTTAACGTCCTTTTCGATCTCTTCCATGTACAACAGATCAACTGCTTCGGCAGGTGTTGGTGTTATCGACAACACGCTCTCCAGCTGTGAGATCTGTACAAGTTTCTGAACGGGTTCCTGCAAACCGCATACCACGAGCAATCCATTCACACTCTTGCACAAACGATTTGCTACCAACAATGCGCTGAGTCCCGAGCTATCGCAATAACGCGTGGTGGTCAGGTCGATGATAACGTTCCGCACGCCCGTCTTGTTCAAATAGACGAGTTCGCTCTTCAGTTCCGGAGCACAAGTGGTGTCAAGTTTGTCCACATTACTGGTCACAAGTGTGTACCGTCCTTTGTCTTCTATGGTAAAATTCATGGTGATCCTCGTTCCCGCCAAAGATATACTTGGATCGATACGCCCGACATAGGTACAGTAATACCTAGTTTCAAACAGGTAGACGTGGGATACGTGCTGCAAGCAAATACAGCACGGCCATGCGTACCGCTACCCCGTTGCTTACCTGGTCCAGGATTATGCTATTGGCGTGATCTGCAACTTCACTACTTATTTCAACTCCACGATTTATCGGTCCAGGATGCATGATCACGATCTCCTTACCGATCCGCTTGTATCGCTCGAGGTCCAGGCCGTAGAGCATGGCATATTCGCGAAGACTTGGGAAATTGGCGATCCCATCCCCTTTTTGTCGCTCCATTTGGATACGAAGCATATTTACTACATCACACCAGATCAACGCTTTATCTATATCATATTCAACTTTTACTCCAAGATTCGTAATGTGCTTTGGAATAAGTGTTGCCGGTCCGCAAAGCATGACCTCTGCACCTAGTTTTTGTAAGCAGAAGATGTTGCTCAGTGCTACCCGGGAATGAAGAATATCTCCTACGATCAATACTTTCTTACCACGAACCTTTCCCAGTTTCTCCCGAATGCTGTAAGCATCCAGAAGTGCCTGAGTGGGATGTTCATGCGTACCATCCCCGGCATTCACGATACTCGCGTTGATATGCCTGCTCAAGAACATGGCGGCGCCTGGATCCGGATGACGCATCACCACCATATCCACTTTCATGGCCAGGATGTTGTTCACCGTATCCACCAACGTCTCACCTTTGGTCACGCTGGAACTACTACTACTGAAATTGACCACATCAGCACTTAATCGCTTTTCCGCAAGCTCAAAGCTCACACGCGTACGAGTGCTGTTCTCGAAGAATAGATTGGCGATAGTGATATCCCGAAGCGATGGCACTTTCTTTATCGGTCTTCCTAGGACCTCTTTGAAACCATCTGCGGTGCGGAAGATCAATTCAATATCTGCCGGTCCAAGATCATTAATGCCCAATAAGTGCTGTGAACTAAGCTGGTCGCTCGCTACAATGCTCTCGGTCTTGGCGCTGGACTTCTTCATTATCGATCGCTGAGCATTAGTACTTGGTCCTTACCGTCACTTTCCTGCCACTCCACATTCACGCGTTGGCCATCGATGCTGTCCACCCATTTGCCCACGTAATCGGGCTGTATCGGCAGTTCGCGGCTGAAGCGTCTGTCCACCAAAACCAATAATTGAACGCTGGCCGGCCTACCAAAAGCAAGCATGGCATCGAGTCCCGCGCGGATCGTGCGACCGGTGTACAACACATCGTCAACGATCACCACTTTCCGGTCATCCAAGCTGAATTCCAGATCAGTGGCTTGAGGTGCAGCCGGTGTGGACCGATGTCGAAAATCATCTCGATGGAACGTGATGTCGAGTTCGCCATAACTCAAATTCTCCTTACCTAAAATGCGTTGCAATTCCATCCGCAACCGCCGAGACAAGAACACGCCTCGTGGCTGTAGCCCGATCAGTGCAACTCCGCTCAAGTCGCCGTGATCCTCGATCAGTTGGTAACACAACCGCCCCACGGTAAGCCCAACTGCTTTGGAAGTGAGAAGTGGAAGCGGCGGCATGGCGGCGAAGATACCTTGCCGCTTCGCGGAATGTGAAATGATGAATGAAAAAATGCACCTCGACCCTTCGCGTACTCAGTGCAGCGCTCAGCTCGGCGGCAAATGAACGAGAACCGGAACATTAGCTTCTCATGCGTTCGATCCTTCCTTTGGAACTGATGGTTGAAACGTGAACTGGCACATAAAAAAAGCCCGGTAACCTTGCGGCACCGGGCTTCTCAATTCAATAGGAACGTGACTTACGCTTCGTCGTCGTCTTCGTCTTCTTCCGTAAGCCTTTTGGCTTTCTTGGCCTTTCCGGTGCGCTCCTTGGTTTCCATTGCACTCTTCAGGTCGCTCAGTACGCTGAGATCTCCTAAAGTGCTCTTTTCAACCTTTTCGTTCACGTTCTTCAACGCTGTTGCACCACCGCCGGATCCTTCCTTGCGGGCGCCTTTCTTGCCACCAGCTGCTGGAGCGGATTCGATGACCTCTTCACCCTCTTCAAAGGTGCGGGTATGGCTTAGAACGATTCGGCGTGCTTCGGCATTGAATTCAAGCACCACGAACGGTAGCTTCTCTTCCATTTCGGCTTTGCCACCATCTGCTTTCTTCAGATTCTTGGCAGTAACCGTGCCTTCAACACCATAGGACAAGCTCACGATGAAGTTCTGACCAGCGCGGCCCGTGATGGTTCCCTCATGGGTGCTGCCCGGTACGAATACCCCTGCGAACACTTCCCATGGATTCTCCTCAACTTGTTTGTGGCCAAGGCTCAATCGACGATTCTCCCGATCGACCTCCAATACCATTACCTCGATATCATCTCCCACATTGCAGAATTCGCTTGGGTGCTTGATGCGCTTGGTCCAGCTTAGATCGCTGATGTGGATCAGGCCATCTACACCTTCCTCCAATTCAGCGAAAATTCCGAAGTGAGTGAAGTTGCGGACTTTTGCTTGGTGCTTGCTATTGACCGGGTATTTCGCTTCGATCTCAGCCCATGGATCAGCAGATAGCTGCTTCATTCCCAAGCTCATCTTACGCTCTTCACGGTCGATGTTCAGGACCACGCAATCGATCTCCTGTCCTTCCTTGAGGAAGTCCTTCGGGCTGCGTAGGTGCTGGCTCCAGCTCATTTCGCTAACGTGCAATAGGCCTTCTACTCCAGCCGCAACCTCAACGAATGCACCGTAGTCGGTGATCACCATCACTTTGCCCTTCACTTTGTCGCCTGCATTCATGTCCGCGCTCAATGCATCCCATGGGTGTGCGCTAAGCTGCTTCAGACCAAGTGCGATACGTCGCTTCTCGTCGTCGAAATCCAGAATAACGACGTTGATCTTCTCGTCCAACTTCACCACCTCTTCCGGATGGCTTACGCGACCGTAGCTCAGGTCCGTAATATGGATCAATCCATCCACACCACCGAGGTCCACGAACACACCGTAGCTGGTGATGTTCTTCACGGTACCTTCCAATACCTGACCTTTCTCCAAGCCACCGATGATCTGCTTCTTCTGTGCTTCCAGTTCCGCTTCGATCAACGCTTTGTGCGACACAACAACATTCTTGAATTCCTGGTTGATCTTCACCACCTTGAATTCCATGTTCTTGCCGACATACTGATCGTAATCACGGATCGGCTTCACATCGATCTGGCTACCAGGTAGGAATGCCTCGATACCGAATACATCCACGATAAGACCGCCTTTGGTACGGCACTTAACGTAACCGGTAATGATCGCGCTGCTTTCCATGGCACCATTGACCTTACCCCATGCGTTGTGAACGCGAGCGGTCTTATGGCTGATGATCATTTGACCACCTTTATCTTCTTGC
>JAGNUG010000112.1 GCA_017987115.1 Flavobacteriales bacterium
GAACGTGAAGCTTCCGATCAAGATCGGTGGTAATGACCCCAAGAGTGATGTGAACCTGCGTGTGGATCTGAGCTTACGCGATAATTTTACAGTGATCCGTAAAATGGAGGTGAGGCAGAATACCGTAACCGCAGGGCAGAATATACTGAGCATTAAATGCTCCATAGATTACACGTTGAGCCAGCGGTTGAATATTAGAGCATTCTACGAGCGTGTAGTGAACAAACCCGTGATCTCAACCTCGTTCCCATCAGCCAATACGAACGTGGGTATCAGTCTACGCTTTACATTGGCGGAGTAAAGGACCAACGACCAACGAAATTTTAAAGATGAATATTCCACAAGACCTACAGTACACGAAGGATCACGAATGGGTCCGCGTAGAAGGAGACGAAGCCGTAATAGGCATAACGGATTTTGCTCAAAGTGAGTTGGGTGATATCGTTTTTGTGGACATTGGAACCGAGGGTCAGGAGCTGGCACACGAAGCCGTATTCGGTACAGTGGAGGCAGTAAAGACAGTGAGCGATCTGTTCATGCCTGTTAGTGGAACCGTTAGTTCAGTGAACCCTGATATTGCGGATGACCCTGCTTCCGTGAACAAGGATCCGTATGGTAAAGGCTGGATGATCCGTGTAAAGCTTAGTGATAAAAGTGAGCTTGCCGGATTGATGACCGCCGAAGCATACGGTGAATTGGTGGGTTGATCCAGAATGGCGCCACGCGCTATTTTGCCCCCCTTGCTCTGGGCGGCATTGATCCTGTTCCTATGTCTATTGCCCGGCAGCAAATTGCCGAAGTGGGATTGGTTCGCGTTGTTCGATATGGACAAGTTGGTCCATGCCGGAATGTTCTTTATCCAAGCCTTGTTGCTGGCCAGAGTGTTCTTCGCACGACAAACTCCGGAACGATGGGTGCTCTGGTCCGTGCTACTGAGCGTCACCTTCGGTGTGGCAACGGAACTACTACAAGGAATGGAAGCCCTTGGTCGCCGGACCGACCTTAATGATATGATAGCAAATACCATCGGAGCGCTAGTTGCAGGATGGTATGCAACACGCCGCGTAAAGACAGGTAAGTCCATAGTTCCATTCTTGCCTGCGCACTGATCTCGTTTGCATCGGCTACCTTTGAACATCGTCATGGCAACCACAACACCAACTCGCCGCGCAATGCCCGAACCACGCACAACACCAACGGTGGATCAGGTCGGCATTGAAGAACGCGTAGCGCGCATTAAGGCGCGGAGCATCAAGAAAGAAACCAAAGTGCAAGGCATGAAACTTGCACTTAGTATGATCGATCTTACCACGTTGGAAGGAGCGGACACGCCAAGGAAAGTGCAACAACTTGCTTACAAGGCGATGCACCTGCATGACTCATTGCCCGGACTTCCAACGTGTGCAGCAGTATGCGTTTACCCCACACTTGTAAGGGTCGCGAAGAAGGCATTAGGGGATAGTGGCGTGTTGGTCGCTTCCGTGTCAACTGCATTCCCGAGTGGACAAGCGCCGAAGACGGTAAAGATCGCGGATACCAAGTTCGCCGTGAGCGAAGGTGCGGATGAGATCGACATGGTCATTAGCCGAGGTCATTTCCACAGCGGCGAATATGATTTCGTGTTCGATGAGATCGCGGCCATCAAAGAAGCATGTGGTAAGGCACGGTTGAAGGTGATCCTTGAGACCGGTGAATTAGGTACGTATGACAAGGTCCGTTTGGCCAGCGATATCGCCATTGCAGCGGGTGCCGATTTCATCAAGACCAGCACGGGTAAGATCAGCCCAGCGGCAACAATGCCGGTTACTTTGGTCATGTTGCATGCAATTCGGGATCACTACCTGAAGACCGGGGTAATGATCGCAATGAAACCTGCAGGTGGGATCCGCAAGAGCAAAGAAGCCTTGCATTATCTGATGATGGTTAAGGAGGAACTCGGACCGGAATGGTTGAGCAATCACTGGTTCCGTTTCGGAGCAAGTAGTTTGGCCAACGACATTCTTATGCAGTTGCAGAAAGAGGAGACCGGCCGCTACCAAAGTGCTGATTACTTCTCGAACGACTAGATCGTTGGGGCATTATAGCAAGATCGGACGCGTTCTTCCATGCAGGTCGTAACGCTATTCATTTTCAAAATCTATCGTACTGCATGATCATCGATATCCACACGCATCTCAACAACTATCACGAAGACCGCGTGGTCTCCATCGACGAATGCCTCGATAAGCTCACGGCCGCGATGGTCCAGAACAATGTGGACTATTCATTGGTGCTTACTTCCTATAAAGTGAATGAACACCGGCCGAGCACTAAAGCGGTGGTCGAAGCAGTTCAAGGCAGAACGAACATTGGTGTAATTGCCGGTATCAGCTACCTGCACTACGATCATCACGACTTAAGTGAAATTGCCTCTTATTTGGAGAAAGGATCGGTAAAGGGGTTAAAGCTGTATCCCGGTTATGAACCGTTCTACCCGAACGATACGCGCTTGAAAGTGGTCTACGACATGGCTGTGGAATACGATGTTCCCGTTATGTTCCATAGCGGAGATACGTATTCACCAACAGGGCGTGTAAAGTATTCACATCCGCTGCAGATCGATGACCTGGCTGTGGATTTCCCGACTATGAAGATCGTGATCTGTCATGTTGGCAATCCATGGATCAAGGACTGTATGGAAGTGGTGTACAAGAACGATAACGTCTACGCCGATTTCAGCGGCTTGGTGCTTGGTGATTTCTCGGATAAGTTCGAGAAGTTCATGAAGAGCGAATTGGAGAACATGATCACCTACGCCGGCAATCCGCGCTATTTATTGTACGGTACCGATTGGCCCATTTCCAACATGGGTTCCTATTTGAAGTTCATTGCTCAGTTGGATCTACCGGATGATCGCAAGGAAATGATCCTGTGGAAGAACGCAGCTGAATTGTTCAAGATCGATGTGAGCCAGTTGAAGTGATCTGAATAAGACATACCTGTTCACTAGATCCGAATGCACGTTGATCGGATCATCAGTTGAAGCTTAATGCACGGCCAGGATCGCTGCGGATACGGTTCTCTGTACATGAAACAAAATGTTGCGAAGCATCAGAATGCACAGAAATAGGTGAGCGCTTCTTTCGCCTGGGCCGAACCAAGTTCAGCGCTTCTGCGCATATCCTCGCAACCGCGAAGCGCATCGTAACGCATATGGAACGCAAGGCCTCTGTTGTAAAGCGCATTCTGATGATCATGGTCCAGTGAGAGGGCCCTATCAAAGCACTCGATGGCCTCCAGGAATTCACTGAACAACATATGTAGATTACCTTTCATGGTCCATGTGTCCGGGTCCTCTGGCGCTATCTCCACGGTTCTTTCAGCGTCATTGAACGCACCGGCATGGTCGCCAAGATGCTTCCGTACGAATGCCCGGTTGTATTGCGCTTCCAAGTAGTCAGGGGCAAGTTCCAAAGCCTTGTCGTAGTCTGCTTGGGCTCCAATAAGGTCGCCGTTGCGCTTACGTGAAAGTGCTCGTTGGAAGAACATATGTGCCTTGTCACTGCCAAGCATTAGGGCTTTGTCCATATCGGACTTCCCCGCGTTCTTATTGCCTAAATGCCCGTGCACTAACCCACGGTTATACCATGCAAGATCGAACGTACTATCCAGTTTTATGGCGAGGTCAAATGAGACCAACGCATCATTCCAACGTGAAGTGCGCATCAGGGCCACACCTCGCAGGTCATGCACCAATGCGAGATTTGGGCTTAGCGCAACGGTCCGCTCCAAGAGTTCCAATGCGCGGATATGGTCGTTCAATTGAACGATATGCGGTACTCTTTTTCAGTAAGAGCATTACATCATCCGGGCTGTGTTCGAGCAACGTGTCGATCTCGCTGATGGCTTTGTCAACGGCGCCGATCGCCAAATAGGTATCTACACGACTTTCGCGTAAAAGGTCATCGTACGGTTGCAAGGAAACGGCCGTATTGATGTCCTCCTCGGCGCCTTTAATATCATTGGCCAGGATCTTCACTTTCGCACGGCGATCGTAGATGTAAGCGCTATTAGGATTGAGTGCTAAGGCTTGATCCATATCCTTCAGTGCCTGCGAATTCTGGCCCAAGCGGCTCAATAGTGCCGCACGTTTCATGTACGCGTCAGCAAAAGACATATCCATCTCAATAGCATTAGTGTAGGCAAGAATCGCTTGTTCGCTGTTCCCTGATCGTAACAGATTGTCGCCAAGTTGAATGGCTTGGATGGCGTCAAGACGGTTGTTGACCTGCGCGTCCAAGTGAATTGTTGGAAGAAGTAAAGACGCGAAAACGATGTAACGAAGCAGAAGTTCGGCATAGGTCATCCTTTACACTTTAGTGGTTTGTTCCAACAGTACTTTTTGAGCATGTGGGTCCATGCCCACCACGGGCACGGCATGCATGCGCACAAGGTCGTCTCCCAGAACAGCATAGGCCTCACTTTCGAGTTCTCTATACAGAAGGGCCTTGCTCATCCCTTGTAGCAGAAGTTGTCGGTTGCGTTCAATTGCGCCTGCTACCCAAGTGAGTTCTTCATGATCTGTGTCAATTGTAGGAAAGAGCAACAAGTGCTTCTCCATCAAGTGGCCTGCAAGCTTCTCAGCAGCCTCCTCTGTGCGAGTTTGAAATGTTATGTGGATCATTGCGGATCAGTGTTGTTCGTCCAAGCGTTCCAAAGCGTTCCAGCGTCGTGATCCAGCGCGAAATATGCTTTTCGCAATTTGGCTTCCAAGGCCACCTGTTTCAAACGCGATTCGATCAACGGGACTTCGCGACCGTTCACAAGAAAGAGTGAGCTTTCACCTGCTGCGAAACGCGCTGATTCTGCGTTCAGCAGTCGAGCATGGTTCGTTACCATGTCTGCGCCCAAGTCGGTCTGCTGGCGGTAGGTGGCGATGTCATTCCTTCGTTCGAGCACCTTATTGCGGATCACAGTGCGGTCACGTTCCAGTCCGAGTTCAGCATCGGATAACCGGAGCTTCGCCAGTGTGAGTTCCCCACGTTCTTTTCGTAAAAGCAATGGCATTTGGAACCCGACACCCATTTGATGCCCATCGCCAAGTAATGAGGTCATTGGTTCATTTTGTAACGCGCCACCATTGCCCAACCAGTGGTATTTCAGGTCCAGTTGCGGCTTCAGGAATTCAGCCCTGAGGCGTCGTTCAACTTCGATCTGATCGATGCGCGCCTGTGTCTGCTGCAACATCGGATGTGATTCGATCGCCCGATCAATACTGCTATCAGCAAGTGTGAAGAGTGCTGGAGAGGCGAGGTCAGTGATCGCTGGTGCGATATCGGGTTGCAATTCCAACGGGCGTTGCACATCATCCCACAAATGATTACTGAGCCGCAGGCCTGCGTTCTGGTAGTCGAGTTGTGCCTGTTGTCTTCGCATCAAGCGGTCCTGAACTTGCAGGAATGCCTCAAGCGTGTCTATTGCCGGCCGATCTCCTCCTCTGAAGCTTCCGCGCACCTGATCGAAGCGCCTGGTGGCCAGAACCACTGCAGTGTCGCTGATGCGCAATTGCTCGTGCGCTGCGACCCAATCCGTATGATCGCTCAGTGCGGTGAGCAGCAATTGGTTCAGCATTTGTTGACGCTCCCCTTCGGTGCCGCGCTGATAGGCCTGGGCCTTGCGCAATGTGGCGCGACGCTGATCAATGAACAGGCCTTGACCGATCGGAACTTCGACTCCGGCTTTGATAAGACCATCGCTTGGGGTGTTCGCCTGCGGATCCAAGTAGACCCCATCCGTATTCTGGAAACCTCCAACAAGATCGACTCCGAACCAAGTAGGTACCTTCAGTCCAGCCTCCAGGATATCGAAATACTCGGTGCCTTCGAATCGTTTTTCGGAATACCCAGCCATTGCCATTGGGTCGAAACCGCCACGGGCGCTGCGCACAGTTGCATCGCCCAATCCAGTACGCAAGTTTGCTTGTCGTGCAATAGGATGATTCGTCAGCACCAACCTGACAAAGGTTTCGCGCGTGAGCGTGCCACCGCTGGCTGGCAATTGCGCATACAAAGCAGAGTGTATGAGCAACAATGCGATCAGAAGTGAAGTCTTCATTTTTCCTTTATGGTCATCGTACTCACCGTCTCGATACCCGAGTAGAGGTCCGGTGGAAAACCATTGACCTGTCGCCACAATTCATACCATATCGGCACATCACTCATCAATGCGAAACCAACTGCGGCACCACCAACTCGTAATGCATTCGGCCATTCCTTGTCGTCCTTGTCCGGACCAACTAGAATTCTGTACTTGCCATTGGGGCTGATGAAATTGTCGATCGCAACGACCTCGCCACCGAAGGTCCCGTAACTTGTATTGGGCCAACCACTGAAGACAATACTCGGCCAGCCATCGAAGAAGAACCGCACCTTTTGCCCGTTGTTGATCAGCGGCATATCCATTGGCCGAACGTAGAGTTCCACAGCCAGGTCGAATCGCGCAGGCATCACACTCACCAACGGATCCCCTTCCTTCACGGTTTCGCCGATCCCGGTAACGATAGCTTTTGTGATGTATCCCTGCTGAGGAGCGGTCACGTAATAATTTCCAGCGCGCACTGTGTAGTTGGCAAGATCCACCTGCATCTTGCTCACTTCGCCTTCGGTCGTATAGAACTGGCTCATGCTCGCGAACTTTTCGCTTTCGGCCTTGCTCAATTTGTCACGGAAATCATTCCGGATGCTGTTCACCTCAAGCTGCGCGTTCAGGAGTTCGTTGCGCGCATTGAGCAATTGGTTCTGGGCATCGATCAGTGTTGCGTTGGCACGTTGCTGCGCTACTTGTCTCCTTTCCAACTCCACTTTGCTCACGAGGCCTTCATTGAACTGTTGTTCACCGCGCCTGAATTGATCATCCGCAACCTTGATCTCGGTACGTGCAGCAACAACTCGAATACTATCGCTCTGGATCTTCAGCTTCGCTTGTAAGATCTTGTTCTGCGCCTGTTCCAGTTTGATCCGAAGCCCACCCGTAAGTGCATCGATCTGTGAGTCCAGGGAACGAACCTTCTCATCATAGCTCTTTGCCGTCATTTCCTTCGCAGTGATCTGTTGCTGCGTGCGGTCCAAGAGCATGGGGTCGAAGTATTCGGCCTTGATCTCGCTTAAACGCAGGATGGTATCGCCTTTATTCACCAACTGACCTTCGCTCACGAACCATTCTTCGAGTCTGCCCGGAATGATGGCATGTACGGTTTGTGGACGTTGATCCGGTGAAAGACTGGTCAGCGTTCCTAGTGCGCGAATGTTCTGGGTCCAAGGCAGGAACATTCCAATTATCATGATGATGCAGATGGCTATCACCCATTTCGCGAACAGTTCGTTCGCCTTGGCAACGCCAATGGTCCGGAAGGAAGCATATGTGCTACTGTCGAGTTCCGGTCCGGGGTTCTGTGGGCTTAGGTCCAACATGGCTTAAGATGTAATGATGCGACCGTTATGCATGTGGATCACTTGTTGGCAGCGGGCCTGCACCCAAGGATCATTACTCACCATTACCAGTGTCCACGGGCGATCTGCATCAAGGATCCAAGCGAGGAGTTGCTCACGCTCGGCCTTTTCCCAATCGAGCATACTATCATCCAATAGCAACATACGCGGTCTGCCGACGATTCCTCGAGCAAGTGCAATGCGCGTTACCAAACTTCTGGGCAACCGTCCTCCTTGTGCTTCGATCTGGGTAAGAAGACCATTGGGTAGTGTGGCTAAATGGTTGAACAATCCAGTGATCTTGCAAGCTTCAAGCACGTCTGCTTCCGTGATCCACTTACGTCCAACGATAATGTTCTCCATCACTGTTCCTATGAAGACATTCTCATCACTCAAGTAAGTGCCGATCATGGATCGAACATGTGATAGGTCCAGACTGGTCAATGGTTGGCCGTCAAATGAGACCGTGCCTTCGGTCGGCAGAACACCTGCGCTCAGGATCCGTAATAGAGTCGTCTTACCGGACCCATTCGATCCACTGAGGCAGATCTTTTCACCAGCCGCGAATTGTAAGGTGATGTTTTCCAACACGGCATGCTGATTCCATTCGGATCGAAGACCGAGGTCCGTTGCCTGCACTTCTATACCTTCATCAGCATCATTGTCCAGAACGGTCAATCCACCGGAACGTTCGAGTTCGATGTCGGTGACCTGGCCAATTTTTTCGATCGCCGTAAGAACATCATACACGCGGTCCATGCTCAGAATGATCTTCTCCACGGCATTAATAAGCAAGAGGATCACGATCTCCGCAGCTACGAACTGTCCCAGATTCATTTGTTCATTGATCACAAGGGCACCTCCCAGAGCCAGAAGGCTGAGTGTGATGACCACTTTGAAGCCGACCATGGCTCCGTATTGGCCCAACAGGATCTTGAAGTGCGCTTTTCGTGCTTTTACATAATCGTCCACAAGCGCGTCGGTCCGTTCAATTGGCATATCCGTTCTACCGATCATCTTGAAAGTGGATTGCTTACGACCTACCTCTTCCAGCCAGTAGGCGACTTTGTATTTTGCCGTGCTTTCATCCATGCTCGTGGATAAACCTCTTTGACCGGTATAACGGAAAATGAGCCACATCAATAGGACCAGAATAGAACCGAAGGCAATGAAAAAGGGGTGATAGATCGCAAGTAGGATAAGCGATAATGCGATCTGTAACAAACCCATCGGCAAGTCCATCAGAAGTTTGGCAAGTCCTTTCTGGATCGTCATCGTGTCGAAGAAGCGGTTCACAAGTTCCGGTAGATAGCGCCCACCAGCTGCTTCGCGAGATATACGGGGTAGTCGGTAAGCGAATTCCAGCGCGCTTCGTGCAAAAAGTCGTTGTTGGAAATTCTCGATCAGCGCGATCTGCATCACTTGTAAACCGCCGGTAAAGCCCACGCCAATAGTAACAAAGGCAATCAGTACGCCCCAACTCGTGGCGACCTGCCCACCACTGATCAGGTTGATGATCGCTTGCACTCCAAGTGGAAGACTTAGGCTGATGGACCCTCCCACAGCTGCGTAGAGATAGATGTGGCCGATCTCGCGCTTATCAACGCGCAACAGCCGCGTCAAACGCTTCCAGGGTGTGATTGGGTCGATCATCGTGGGTGCAAATATAGTAAAACAATGATATAATAAAGTAATACTATATTTGTCCGCTATGGCACACTATCAACTTGCTCCGGATACCTCGCTCCACTTGCGTGACCCTGCAGCCTCGGCAGTTGGGGGGCGGATCCTCTCAGAAGGACTCACATTGATGAAGGAGCTCGGTCTCGAGGCCTTCACATTTCGTAAGCTCGCAGATCGTGCAGAATGCACCGAGGCAACGATCTACAAGTACTTTGCGAACAAACAGCGCTTACTTCAGTATTATTTCCAATTGTATTGGATGTGGTTGGATACACATTGTCAGCAAGAAGGCCACACGCTCAGCGACCCATGGGCACGTGTGCAAGGTGATATTCACGCGCTATGTGGCATATGGTCGAAGGACGCCTTGGCGGCTCAGCTCGATCCTGTGGCACTGCGCGACCTGGTATTGGTGGAAGGATCCAAATCATTCATGCACAGGAACGTGGATGAGGATAATAAGCTCAAGCTCTTCCAGCCATACAAGGACCTCTGTTCACATCTCGCCAAGGAGCTCAAAGCATGTGATCGATCGGTAAAGCACCCGCGTACTTTTGCCACTACGCTCATTGAAATGGCGCATTCGTTGGAGTTCGCTATGGACCATCTCCCTGCATTGACGGAATTGAGCGGTGCTGGCGACCGGAACATGCTGGCTAAGTTCCTCATCGGGCTGACCGAGCGCTATCTATCATTTTCCTCAACTGGCGCAAAGTATAAGTGAGTGGAGCTCTGGCCGTCTATCTTTGGAAACCAATGGCAAAAAAGAAACCCATCGACTGGCAACTAGCACCAGCACCCGAAAGCAAAGACCATTTCAAACTGAAGGAGCAGTACGAACTGTTCATCGGTGGTAAATGGGTGAAGCCCAAGAGCGGGAAATACTTCGATACCATCAACCCGGCCAACGAGCAGAAACTCGCACGCATTGCCGAGGCCAACGAAGCCGATGTGGATGCTGCCGTGAAAGCAGCACGTAAGGCGTATGAAGGTCCGTGGGGAAAAATGCCGGCCAGCGAACGTGCGAAATACATCTACCGCATTGCTCGATTGTTACAGGAAAAAGCAAGGCACTTCGCTGTAGTAGAAAGCATGGACGGAGGCAAAGCCATCCGCGAAAGCCGCGATGTGGACATCCCGCTCGCAGCGGCACACTTCTTCTACTACGCCGGTTGGGCAGATAAGATCCCGTATGCATTTCCGGGCAAGAACCCCACACCATTGGGCGTGGCCGGGCAAGTGATCCCGTGGAATTTCCCCTTGCTCATGGCCAGCTGGAAACTCGCACCGGCATTGGCATGCGGCAACACCGTTGTCCTGAAACCAGCAGAGACCACACCGCTCACCGCATTGCTATTAGCTGAACTGATCCAAGAAGCAGAGTTGCCCGAAGGCGTGGTGAACATCGTGACCGGTGCAGGTGCAACTGGCGCGGCTGTCGTGAACCATCCTGACGTTAATAAAGTTGCATTCACGGGCAGCACAGGTGTTGGTAAACTCATCCAACGTTCAACGGCCGGAACTGGTAAAAAACTCACCCTCGAACTCGGCGGAAAAGCAGCCAACATCATCTTCGCGGATGCTGCAATTGACCAAGCCGTGGAAGGCATCATCAACGGCATCTACTTCAACCAAGGCCACGTGTGTTGCGCAGGCAGTCGTTTGTATGTGGAAGAAAGCGTACACGATGAAGTGGTGCGCAAACTGAAGCACCGCATGAAAAGCCTCGTCGTTGGCGATCCGCTCGATAAGAACACGGACATCGGCGCGATCAACAGCAAAGAGCAGCTCGGCACCATCAACAAATACCTCAAGATCGGTGTAGAGGATGGCGGCGAGATGTACCAAGCGCCTTGCAGCCTACCGAGCAAAGGGTACTGGTGCCGCCCCACCTTGTTCCTCAACGTATCGCAAAGCGCGCGCATCGCACAAGAAGAGATCTTCGGTCCGGTACTAGCCATCCAAACATTCCGCACGGTGGATGAGGTCATTCAAAAAGCCAACAACACCCCCTACGGCCTAAGCGCCGGCGTGTGGACGGACAAAGGCTCCAAGATCTTCAACCTCACCACCAAACTCCGCGCAGGCGTCATCTGGGCCAACACCTTCAACAAGTTCGATCCCAC
>JAGNUG010000113.1 GCA_017987115.1 Flavobacteriales bacterium
TGTATTCGATCATTCGCAAGAATGGCAAAGCCGTGGCGGACAAGGTCACGATCGGTCTGGACCTGACTGCACGCACCTTACAAAGGCAATTGAAGGAAGCAGGCCTACCATGGGAAAAATCAAAGAGCTTTGATGGCTCGGCGTATGTGGCAAGTGCATTCACGGCGTTGGATTCGTATCCGAAAGGCCACCACATCGATTTCATGCTGAAACGGAACGGCAAAGTGGTGCAAAGCGGTCACGATGGGGAAATGATCTTTCCGATCGACGTTTTGATCGCCAATGTGGAGAAATACATGCTTCTGGAGACGGGTGACCTGATCTTTACTGGCACGCCCGCTGGCGTTGGTATCCTTGAAGCCGGTGATCAATTGGAAGGCTATTTGCTGGGCGAATTGCTCTTCGACCTGAAGGTGGAAAAGGCAAAAGTAGGAGCATTGGTAGAGTAAGATACCTTTGCAGCCCAAACAGAAGCGCATTTAGTAAAGCGCATGAATTGATATGACCAAGATCGTAAACGTAGGCAACATCAAATGTGGTAGTGACCAGCTCTTTTTGGTCAGTGGTCCATGTGTGATAGAGACCGAGGATGTGATGCTGCGCACAGCCGAAAAGCTGAAGGAAGTAAGCGAACGGATAAAGGTGCCGGTGATCTATAAAAGCAGCTTTACAAAAGACAACCGCAGCAGTGTGGATTTTTATCAAGGTCCCGGATTGGATGAGGGTTTGAAGCTGTTACAGCGGATCAAGAAGGATTTCGGGTTCCCCATTCTTACGGACATCCACTACCCTGCTCAGGCCAAGCCAGCGGCGGAAGTGTGCGATGTGTTGCAAATACCGGCCTACCTCTGCATGCAGACCACCTTGGTGACCGAAGCAGCTAAGACCGGCGCGGTGATCAACTTGAAACACGGTCAATTCCTCGCGCCAGAGAACATGATAAAACCAGCACAGAAATGTGAAAGTGTCGGCAATAGCAAGATCATTCTCACCGAACGCGGTTACACTTTTGGCTACAACGACCTAGTGGTGGACCCACGGGCCTTCTACCACATGCGTCAGACCGGTTACCCGCTCATTTTCGACATTACCCATAGTATCCGGAAGTATGGTATACCAAGTGCTGATCCCCGTGGTGGTAACCGCGAGGTAATGCCGACCATTGCACGGGCCGGTGTAGCTGCTGGGATAGATGGCGTGTTCATTGAAACACACCCTGATCCAAGTAAAGCCTTGTGCGATGCAGCTAGCCAGCTTTGCGTGTATGACCTGGAAGAATTCATGAAACCCTTGATCGACTTACACGCTGTTGAGGTAAACTACCGTCAACAACCTGTAACGGCCTGAATTGAACACCTTCAGGCGGAAGGTCTTCCGCCCCTACGGTGTACAATTCCTACATTACCTCACCTAATCACCCATCACCTTTCGCCAATTATGGAACTTTATTTAGACAGTGCAGACATTAAAGAGATCGACGACGCCTTCAAACTCGGCTTTGTGACCGGTCTTACCACGACACCTACGTTCATGCACCGCGGCGGTGTTACGGACATCGATAAGATGATCCTGGACCTCGCCAAGAAAGTGCCTATTCTGCAGGTAGAGGCCCTTGGCGAAACCGCTGAGGAAGTTGTGAAAGAGGCGAAGCGCCAATTGAAGATGGGCTTGAAAAAGAGCACCACGGTCTTCAAGATCCCGGTAAGCCTGGAAGGATTGCGTGCTTGCAAAATGCTCCGCAACGAAGGCATTATGGTGAATGTGCATCTGGTGTACACGTTGCAACAGGCATACATGGCCATGCAAGCTGGCGCTACGTATGTGTGCCCTTTGGTCGGCCGTTTACAGGACCAAGGTCATGATGCGTTAGCACTTGTTGAGCAATGTGTTCGGGCAGTGAACTATTACGGTTACGACACCAAGATCATGTTCAGCAGCGTACGTACTGTAGAGCATGTTCGCAACGCTGTGGAACTAGGTGTTCACACCATCACGGTGCCGTGGAAGTTGATGAAGCAATTGACGGACAACCACTTCACCACCATCGGTACGCAACAATTCTATGAGCATACCCGCCTGATCACCATGAAGGTGAAGGACATTCTCCCACACAACAACCCGATCGTAAAGGACACGGTCACGGTAAGTGATGCATTGGTTGCAATGACCAAGCACGGTTTCGGTGCAGTTATGGTTGTTGATGGCAAAGGCAAGAATATCGGTGTATTCACGGATGGTGGTCTGCGCCGCGGCATAGAGAAGGATGGCAACAAGTTCCTTGCGAAAAAGCTGAACACGCTGAAATTCAATGCACCGTTCACCATCAGTCCGGAAGCGCTGTTGGATGAAGCACAGAAGGCGTTCAAGGATCACAAAGTGGATACGTTGAGCGTTAGCGAGAACGGCAAGCAATTGGGCATGCTGGATATTCAGGATCTGTTGAAGGCGATCGCGGGATAGGGGCACGAGATCTCGGGCCTGTACACAGCGTCCTATGAATGTTCGTTTATTGGAAACGTTCTAAGGTCTTTTCTTTGACCCCCATGTCAACAACGTCCAACACCAATTCCGGAACTCGTTTCATTACGGACCGGACCAACCTCTTGCCGAAAGTCGCCAAGCTCAAAGCCGTGATCTTCGATTGGGATGGTGTTTTCAATGATGGTTTCAAGGACAAGGATGGTGGTAGCCCATTCAGTGAAGTGGGCAGCATGGGCGTGAATCTGGTGCGCTTCGCATTGTGGCTCAAGAATGGTGAAATGCCGAAGGCTGCTGTGATCACCGGCAAACAGAACCATTATGCGGAAAACTTCGCGCAGCGCGAACGGATGCATGGCGTTTATATGGGTTTCAGCAATAAACCGGATGCGTTCAATGTCTTCCTTGCTGAGCATGGATTGAAAGCTGAGGAGGTCGCCTTTGTTTTTGATGACGTCCTGGACCTTTCATTGGCGGCGATCTGCGGTGTTCGGATCATGATCGGCAGCTCACCTACTGCTTGGTTGGTGGATCAGGTGATCGCACGCGGTGAAGTGGATGTGGTTACGGGTAACAACGGAGGCGAGAATGGCTTGCGCGAAGCAACTGACCTACTGATCGACCTGTTGGGCAACGGAAAAGCTGTGTTGGATAACCGTGTTGGTTTCACGGCAGAATACCAGCAATATTTAGCCGAACGCCAAGCGCTGGTGCCGAAGGTTGTCAAACATCAGGGCCAATAGCCCGAATGGGGCATTGATCATCCCCGCAATTTTATTTTGATCACCTGAGGTTCTTTGACGATGGTGAAGCTGGCTTGCTCAAAACTGGGCGGTCCGAAATTTCCCATCGCATTATTACTGAATCCGAAAGGTTCATTTGGGATGCCGACAGCATTCGTTCCGAGCTTTTCATCACCATCGACATCCTGATACAATTTCAAGGCGTACGTGCCGGGCGCGAGATCCGTATAGGTCAGCGTAACTGTTTTTCCGTTGACCGTCTTCGCTTTTAGTACACATCCGACCTCCGTCTTGAAACTATTTTCATCTGCACATAAGGCCGCACGGATCTCGCCACCTGCGTTTACATCTTTGATCTGTACTTCAACTGTCAACGTTGTCTGCGCGAACAGATAACCTGAGCAGCATAGAAAGGAAATTAAGAATGCGATCTGTTTCATGTTCTTCTTCAATGCATAAGACATGCCGAAGATGCGGCATCTGATCGGAGAACAGCAAGAACATTTCATTTAAGTGCTTAGCGCCTCTTCCAGCAGGATCCGAAAATCGTCTCGCGGTATCTCAACAGCACCGAGCATCTGGGTATGCTCATTCATATATTGGGTATCGAATACCACATAATTCTCAGAGCGTAAGAACTCCGCTAGCCGATAGAACGCAGCCTTACTGGCGTTGGGTCTACGACTGAACATGCTTTCCCCGAAGAAGACTTTTCCGATACGAACGCCATAGATCCCACCGATCAATTCACCCAGTTCCCAGGTCTCTACACTGAGCGCAAAGCCACGCTGATGAAGCTCGATATAGGCCGTGATCATTTCCACGGTGATCCAGCATTCCTCGCGGTTCGCACAGGCGCGGATCACCTCTTCGAAACGTGTGTTTACAGTAGTACCATAGCCCTTATTCCGAAAGAACCGTTGCGTGCGGGCATTCGGCTTCAATTCATCCAATTTGAAAATAGCGCGCGGGTCGGGATCGTGCCAATAGAGCTCACCATCGGCGTGTGCCATAGGAAAAATGCCCTGAACGTAGGCGGACAAAAGGGTATCTGAATCAAGTGAGCCGTGCTCAACCGTCATTACTGAGCAATAACGACCACACGGGACAAGACCTGATCATTGGTCGTTAACCGCATAACGTATGCACCTTCACCGAGTGCTGTTGACCCTGTATTCAATACTGCCCTTCCGCCCACAAAGGGTACCAAAGCATTCCATACCATGCGACCGGTGGTATCGAACAGGTGAACTTGCACTGGACCTTCAGGTTGAGCGGCCAATTCGATCGTTAGCATTTCGCTGAAGGGCATTGGGAATGCCGAAAAGGATGGTGATGAATTCTCGGACACCCCAGTGGTAAAGGTCAGCTGATCGTGTGCTGCCAAAAAGTTCGGGATGCCATAGCCCAATGAATCGTTTGGAGCTGAATAAACTGAAGCACTCCTGCGCACGGCATCCATGATATCGTGTCCGGTACGTTCCGGGTGTAACTGCCATAGGCAAGCGACGAGCCCCGCAAGTATCGGTGAAGAAAATGACGTGCCGTTGATCGGTGCAATACTATCCCCCTCGAAACGTAAGCCGATCGCCCCCCACCCCATTGCGCATACGTCAGGCTTCACGCGACCATCCGCACTTGGGCCACGTGCACTGAACGGAGCGGAATTGCCCACATCGCCGACAGCACCCACTGCTAAGATATCGATCGCATCAGCCGGTGCACTGATGTAATACCACGAACTCTCGCCATTATTTCCTGCGCTTTGCACTGGGATCATCCCCTTCTGAGACGCTATTCCTGCAGCGATGCTTATGCGCGTGGTCATTCCATCCAATTCAGCGTAGGTATGGTTGGTCAGGCTATCATCAAAGGTGGTATAGCCCAACGAGGTGTTGATCACATCACAGCCGATACTATCCGCTAGTTCAGCACCGGCGATCCAATTATCTTCTTCCACGCGGGCCTCACTATCCACATCCTCAGTGCGGATCAGGACGTAATCCGCTTCGGGTGCGGTCCCTTTCAGCTGTTCTGGTATGTGACCGACCATGCAGCTCAACACGGACCGTCCATGCCAGTGATCATCGTAAACATCACCATCATGATCTACCATATCTCTGGTCATGATAACGCCATTCCTCGCAAAGAGCTCCTGGAATGCGGGCAAGCTATCCGCATTATCGAACCCTGAATCCAACACACCGATCAATATGCCTTCGCCTTTAGCATCCATTAGGTGCAGAGCCTGTCCGTTCATCATGCTGATCTGCGTCCATGAAGGTCCATAATCAGTAATATCACCGCCACGTTCTATACCTGAATTCGTTGGCAGCGCCCTGAATTTATCGGTAACTGGCGTTCCTGTTAAGATCTTGGTGGCTTCTGAGGCCTGGACAAATGGAAGTGCAAGAACTGCATTGAGCGCATTTTCATCAGTTGTTCGGATCGTTATGGCATTGAACCATTTACTGCGGTTGAGCAATGCAATATCGCCCTGCGCAAGGACCGTATTGATATATGCCGGATCCACTGGTAGGTCTTGTTCAGTGATCGCTATACCTTGGTTGAGACGGCGTTGGATCGCACGGGCGGATAGAAATTCTTCAGGTTGTTCTATGGAGTAAGGAGTGGCATCCTTGTCCGTGAATTGGATCCAGAAAACGGTAGGTTCCGTTTGAGCAGACCCACTTCCTATGATCAAAAAAAGCGCTAACGCGCAAACGACCCGTCCAATGGTGGTATGATCAGTCCTGTCCATAGGCTACCATTTCCATGTCCAACCGAAAGCCTTCTACGCGGACCTGCGGTGGCATATTCGGAGGATAAGTGGTCTGCGTATTGGACTCTTCCCAATACTTCTGGACCATGCCGACGTTCTTTACATAGCGCTCATCGAAATTCCGTTTGTTGACCGCGTTGGGACCGACCTTATTCCTTACAACGAGGGTACTATCGAACGCCATTCCATTCAATGAATACGGCGTATCCACTTCCTTGTAATTCACTTCCAGTTCCTCGTCGGTATTGTAAACATTCATGTCCCATGTGCGGTTATTGCGCGTTGGGAAAGACAGTTTCAACCGGCGCTCGTTCTCCTCTGTTCGTTCTGCCGCTGAATTATTATGCGTTCCGGTCCAAACGTCACGGATGACCCACTCGTCCTGATCATTCTTAACAAAGCGATGGATCCTATGTGCTGTACGCCCTTCATCATCCGTGTAAGTTTCTACGATCCGCTCCAGCATGCGATAGCTCAGACTGTCCCAAACCGGCTCCGGTACGGCGTTATCATTCCTCCACATGCTATCAACCTGATACTCGATCCAGGCCCCCACTTTGACCGGGAAATAGCCATAACCGAGATCCACGACCGGCGGATCATCTTTTTTACACGCACTGAAAGCGATCACAAATGCGATCGTTACAAGTGCAAAATAGCCGGTCCTGTTCATGGTCGATCAACTTTCACGGTCAATGAATCCACCTCCGATAACATCATCCCCATCATAGAAGACGGCACTCTGCCCCGGTGCGATGCCTCTAACGGGTGCATGGAACTCAATTTTAACACGTTCACCGTCCATTTTAAGGGTACTTGGCGTGCCTTTGTCCTTGTAGCGGACCTTGGTCACCGCTTCAATATCCCCGTTCAACGCATCAATTTTCTGGAAGTTCGGACGGCGCACCCACATGCTCTGCCTATCCAGATCCTCCTTCCGGCCTAGCACCACGGTATTCGACTCAGGCTGAATATCCGTAACGTAAAGTGGCTCACCGGTCGCAATACCCAATCCTTTGCGCTGGCCAATGGTAAAGAAGGGGTACCCATCGTGCTCGCCCAATTCATCACCACCAACGTTTAATAGCTTACCGTGTGCCAATTTTGCTGTGGCCTCAGGTTCTTTCCGTTTCAAGAAACCTCTGTAATCGTTATCGGGAATAAAGCAGATCTCGTAGCTATCTCCTTTTGTGGCCAGTTCCGGAAATCCGCTATCCATGGCCATCTGGCGGATCTGCGATTTGTGGAATTTACCGATCGGGAAGCGTGTGCGGGCCAAATTCTCCTGCTCCAGGCCCCAGAGCACATAACTCTGATCCTTTCCAGGATCCAATCCGCGGGAGACAACCCAACGTCCTTCATTCTCCAGTTGCCGCACATTCGCGTAATGCCCCGTGGCGATCAGCTCACAATCCATCATATCGGCACGTTTCAGAAGCGCATCCCATTTAATGAAGGTATTGCACAGCACGCACGGATTCGGTGTTCTACCGGCCAAATACTCGCTGGTGAAGTTACCAATGATCGCATCCCCGAATTCCTCGCGGATATCGATGATCATGTGATGGAATCCGCGACTAACAGCCATATTCCGTGCATCGTTGATACTATCCAGGTCGCAGCACCCTGTGATCCGTTTACCTCCGGAAGTATCGGCATAATCCCATGTCTTCATGGTAACACCAATGACCTCGTATCCTTGATCATGCAACATGAGCGCTGTAACGGAGCTATCCACCCCGCCGCTCATGGCCACTAATATGCGTCCGTTCTTACTCATTTCCCGAAAGGGAATACTGAAACAATGATCCTACTTAACTTCTTCACCACCAACATAACGCGTGGTCCTCACCAACTTCCCGCTCTCATCATACTCTTTCACATCACCTTCCAACAGATCATTCAAGTAGGTTCCTGTTCGCTTCTTGGATTGGCCTACCAAGATACGCTCCATCTCCGGAGGCGTACCACGGATCTCATCAGCAGGCATTGTCTTCAATTCCCACGTACCGTTGTCATAATACTCGGTAAATGGACCCTGGCGCTGACCTTTCTTATAGGTGATCTCGCTTTTCAGCTGTTCATCGTCGTAATAGTCGCTGAACGTGCCATTTTCCTTACGCTCCTTCATGAGGGTACCCTTGGCGTAGAGCACAACCAACTGGATGGATCCATCCTCGTTGAAATAGATCCATTGTCCATCGCGGTTTCCGTTGACCATTGAGCCTTCGATCTCTTTCTGGCCTTTGGAGAAGTAGAACACCATTTTTCCTTCCGGCTCTCCGTTAACATAGGTTGCTTCAGACTTCAGTTTACCGTTCTCGAACCAGCTTTCGCTTTCACCTTGTTGAACACCGTTCACGAAGAACTGTTTCTCCGCGACTGATCCATTCGGATAATAGGTGACCTGTTCCCCTTCCAGTGAGCCATTCTTATACCTTTCAATACGATTGAGTCCACCTTCGAAACCGTAATAATTCCAAGTACTATCCTTCTTCTGGTCCACATACTTTCCCTTGGCCATCAACGTACCTTCCGCTCGGAAGTGCTCGGCCCGGCTTATGCGTCCGTCTCCGGCGTGGATCTGTACGGTGGTCAACAACCCGTCTTCATCAAAGTGCTTGAATTCACCAAAAGGCAGATCGTCCTTGAACTGACCCGTGTAACGTACTGCTCCACTCTCCCATTTCTTGCTCCATGGACCCTGTTTGTGGCCTTTTGCATCAGTGACGTTCTGAGCCACGATCGTTGTGGCACTAAAAGCAAGAACGGATATGAGAAGAATGAATGGTCTTAACATCGGAATCGCAAAAGTACGGGCTGGTGCATGGATATTTCGGGTTGAATGCGCAAAGCATGTACCATGCATGCTAATGCAATTGGGTGACCTTATTTTCTTGGACCACCTTAACTACCTTCGCACCCCTTAAAACGTACCTATGAAATTCTTCATCGACACGGCCAGTTTGGCGCAGATCAAAGAGGCACAGGACCTTGGTGTATTGGACGGTGTGACCACGAACCCATCACTTATGGCCAAAGAAGGCATCAGTGGTACGGATGCGGTGATGAAACATTATGTGAACATCTGTAAGATCGTGGAAGGCGATGTAAGTGCGGAAGTGATCGCTACTGACTATAACGGCATGGTTCGCGAAGGCGAGGATCTAGCCGCATTACACCCGCAGATCGTTGTAAAACTCCCGATGACCCGGGATGGTGTAAAAGCGATCAAATACTTCACTGGAAAGGGGATCAAGACCAATTGCACGTTGGTGTTCAGTGCTGGGCAGGCTTTACTGGCCGCCAAGGCTGGAGCAACCTATGTATCACCGTTCATTGGTCGATTGGATGATGTGAGTACGGATGGTGTTGGTCTGATCGAACAGATCCGCGTGATCTATGACAACTATGGATATGCTACAGAGATCCTGGCGGCAAGTATCCGTCATCCAATGCATATTATCCAGTGCGCAGAGGTTGGTGCCGATGTAGCCACGTGCCCGCTAAGTGCTATAACGGCGCTATTTGATCATCCATTGACAACGATCGGTCTGGAAAAATTCTTGGCGGACCATAAGAAAGCACAGGGGTAACACTAAAATTGCGTTCGACTTCCTTGTTTGGAAGGACAAGACGTTTCGCTAATACACGATCTCTGAAAAGGTGTTGATCCGCATTCATCCTGAAAATCCTGAGCCTCGAAAGATCGCGCAGGTCATTGATCTCTTGAATGATGGTGCCGTGGTTGTTTGTCCCACAGATACCGTCTATGCGTTCGTTTGCAGTGCGCACCAACCGCGAGCGATCGAACGCGTAGCTTGGCTAAAAGGAGTGAAACCACAGAAAGCGGACCTGTCGTTGATCTGCAAGGACCTGAGTCAGTTAAGTGCATACACCCGGCAAGTGGGTACGCCGGCCTTCCGGACGATGAAAAGTGTGTTGCCTGGACCTTACACCTTCATTCTGCCGGCAAACACGGACATCCCGAAATTGTTCAAGAACAACAAACGCACGATCGGTATCCGTGTACCGGATCACCCGATCCCGATCGCCCTTGTAGAAGCGTTGGGCCATGCGCTGGTCGTTGCTTCCGTGCATGGGCAGGATGAGATCCTTGAATACACCACCGATCCGGAGTTGATCGATGAGCAGGTGGGCCACCAAGTACAAGCCGTGATCGATGGTGGTCTCTGCGGACTGGAAGGTTCGACGGTGATAGACCTCAGCGATGACCGGAATCCAGTTGTGCTCCGCGAAGGAAAAGGTCCTATTGACGGACTGTTCTAAGCATTACATCTCACCGCGTAGTGATCTCCATGCCGCTGGGATCGCATTCACTGTATCCATGGCCGTCATGCCATCCATTCCAATTGTACTAGCTGCAAGATCACCCGCCAAGCCGTGGAGATATACCCCGATCAACGTAGCTTCATCAGGTGAATGACCTTGAGCCAACAGGCCAGTGATCAGTCCAGTAAGTGCGTCGCCACTGCCACCTTTGGCCATGCCGGGGTTACCTGTCGGATTGAAGTGCACCCGGCCCTGAGGTGAGCATATCGCAGTCCAAGCACCTTTGAGCACCAGAATGCATCGATTCTTAACGGCAAATTCCCTGGCCAACTCCAGTCGTTCCAAGCTTGATCCAGGCTGCGTTCGTACAAGGCGATCAAACTCCTTGGGATGCGGAGTTAGAATGCTGTTCGGCTGCAAAAATGCGATCCAAGTCGGTTCCTCTGCCAAGATATTCAGCGCATCCGCATCGAGGACCAAAGGGCATGTAGCTTCCTGTATCAATCGCTTGAGCATCAACTTCGTATCCGGACCTGATCCAAGTCCTGGTCCTATGCCGATGCTCGTGAATCCAATTAACTTAGGTAACTCGGTTACACATGATGGAGATGGGTCAGGCGTGCACATTGCCTCGGGCGCCAATGTCTGCAAGATAGTTAGTGCTTCAGATGGGATATGCACCGTTACAAGGCCAGCTCCGCTTCTCAACGCTACTCTTGTCGCCATGACTGCCGCACCGATCTTACCAGCGGACCCAGCGATCAACAAAGCGTGCCCAAAAGTCCCTTTATGACCGAAACGTGGCTTAGGTCTAAGATTGCTGATCACATCCTGTTCTTCGATCAAATATGCATTCGTATCCCGTGTGTTGATCCCTTCAAGTTCAAGATCAATGGGGATCAACTGCCAGTGACCCACTAAAGGAGCTCTATCAGCAAG
>JAGNUG010000200.1 GCA_017987115.1 Flavobacteriales bacterium
GTTCAATGCCGATGGACAACATGAAATGGATGCGAGCTTGATGAACGGATCCGATCTGAAGGCTGGTGCCGTAGCGGGTGTACAGAATGTGAAGAACCCGATCGGGCTTGCCCGCAAGGTGATGGACCATAGTGAACATGTGTTGTTAAGCGGCAATGGCGCATTCGAGTTTGCACATAAGCAACGCGTAGAGTTGGAGGACGATCAATACTTCTTTGACGATCTGCGGTATGAGCAATGGAAGGAAGTTGCCGGAACGGATCGCGTACAACTGGATCATGCCGACAAGGAACGGAAATTCGGAACCGTAGGAGCCGTGGCTTGGGATGCGAACGGGAACTTGGCCGCCGCTACAAGTACCGGAGGAATGACCAATAAGAAGTTCCAGCGGATAGGGGATAGCCCGATCATTGGAGCAGGAACATATGCCAACAATGATTCATGCGCTATCAGTTGCACTGGCCACGGCGAAAGCTTTATACGCGCAGTTGTTGCTTTCGATGTGCATGCGCTAATGCTGTACAAAGGCTTATCGCTTGCCGATGCTGTGCGGGAAGTGGTCCATGAAAAATTGCCGAAACTGGATGGCGATGGCGGCCTTATCGCTGTGGATCGCACTGGTAATGTTGTCCTGGACTTCAATTGTCCGGGCATGTACCGCGGTCAGGTATCGCATGATAAGGAACTCACTACTGCGATCTTTCGCTAGGCGTCCTTATTCATGTTCGCTCTTCTTTTTTTCCAGCGCTCCGTGAATGGGATCTTGATCCGATCTTCCGCTGGGAACTCATGATCCTCGCCTAGGATATAGCCGTATGGCTTCAACGCGGGCAATGAATCACAAACGATCTTGATCATACCTGTGATCGGAATGGCCAGCACCATACCAATAAGGCCCCACAATGTTCCACCTGCAATAAGCGCGACCAAGCTGGCCAAGGGGTTAATGCTCACACTGGAACCGACCACTTTCGGAGTAATGAAATTGTTCTCCAGGAATTGTGTTACGACACAAATGCCGAGGGCTCCAACCGCATACATGTATGAGTCTTTGGTGATCAAGGCGATCATGACGGGAAACAGCGAGCCGATCAATACGCCGATGTAGGGTATCACATTCAGGAAACCCACCAAGAATCCAAGGAGGATGGCATATTTGAGTCCAAGAAGAAGGAAGCCGATGCTATTCAGAACACCAAGGATCACGATAACCGTGAAAACGCCCTTGAGGTATTTCTGGGAAAGTTTGGAGATCCGCAACATGATGTCCAATACGAGATCATCACCGGTAGAACCAAGTTGCGTGAAGAACATACGGAACCTATCACGAAGCAAGATCAAGAGGAATACGAAGAGTGGTATCGGTACTATGCTCGCCAGCACATTACCAGTGCTTGAGAATAATTCCATTGCGATCTTACCCCCTGTACTCGCTATTTCGCCCACGCGCTCGTTGAACCAATTCACTTGTTCGCGTTGGCTCATATGGGTTCGGTCGGCGATCCAGGTCTGCAACATTGTTCCTTTTTCCGCCAAAGCGGTTTTCAACGTTGGAACATCATCAGCGAATCTTCTCAGTTGCCACCCGAGCAAAAAGATGGTGCCGAAAACAACGAGTAACAAGACCAACGTGGCAACTGTCGCCCCCAACCATTTCGGTCCGAAACGGTCCATGCGTCGAGCAATGGGTAGCATTAAGAATGCCAATAATCCACTACCGATCACCAATAGAATCAAACTGGATCCAAAGTAGAGCACCACGACAGTGAGTACCAATGCCAGCAATAGGTGCACATAGCGTTGTAGCCCGTCGGATCCGGTCATGGTTCTAGTAATTGATGGAGTGCTAAGATCACACTTCTTCGTGATCAGCCGTTAATCGTTCGCTTATGCGCGCCCAGGAACGACGTAGTTCGCGGATGATCTTTTCACCGCGTTTGCTCTGCATGAACGCATTTGCAATGGCCGGTAGAACAAGACCTGCGATCCACCCTAGGGTTTTCCCTTTGGTGGTTTTCCCGGTTGAACCAAGCACGATCCCGAGCAGATTGCCAGCGATCCCATTGTCGTTACCGAATGCAGATCTCAGGGCTTTCAATGGAGCAATGGACTGGATCGCATCTTGTATGGAATTACGGATCAGCTTTTTGCGAAGTTCCGGGTCGCGAATGGTTTCCAAATGGGCCTGCATACGTTCGTTATTGACCGTACATGCTGCTCGGAGGACTTGTTTCTCAACAAGCACTTCATCCATGTTCTTGAAACGTTCAGTCCTTTTCATGGATGGTATTGATAATGGAAAGCGTTATAACATTCCGGATCGCGGGGCCGAAGAGGAAATACACCACAGCTGCCAGTACAATGAAAATGCCAGCAGTACTCAGAAACCCAAGAGCCAAGCTGTTCATGAGCTGTCCAAGCCATAAGGCCAATGCAATGCTGCACATAAGAAGACCTCCGGTAATGAACAAGGCCATGACAAAGCCGAGTATCAGTGCTCCGGATAACTTGCCCAACGTTTCGCTAACTGCCAATTTGGAATAAGCGACTTGCGCATCCAGCCATTCTTTGGAATCGTCCAGCACGGTTCCTAGAACATCATCTATCCCAGGCGTGGCGTCACCCTTTGCGCTGTAGCGCTCTTTGAATTCCGTTTCCTTTTGCTCGGGCATGATGATCAATTTGCACTGTGCCGAATATTTTCGGCTGCTCGTTCTACATTTTCTGACAATTCTTCTTCAGGATCCTCAACATCGTCTTTTAGCCGTGACCGCAGATCTTTCCCTTCGTCGACGAGGAACCGTATGAAATCCTTCACTTCCTCTGATGTCATGGATGCGGCGCCGGATACCTTTCCTTTCACCCGGCCCCATTCTTCACGGCTTTTATCAATTACGTCGTCGAGGGCATCTTTTGCCTTGGACGCCTTTTTCTTCAGTTTTTTTCGGGTTTCCATACCGGAGTCAGGTGCAAACAATACTCCAAGAGCAGCACCTACCGCAACAATGGCCAAACGGCCGA
>JAGNUG010000023.1 GCA_017987115.1 Flavobacteriales bacterium
CTATTGGTCAACTACTAATATGCGCTGAACTGCGCTTGATCCATCTTCAAATAATGCCTTTACGATATACATTCCGGCAGACGCATCTAAATGAAATTGCAGTAGCTTATCATTTTGGAAATTTGTCTTGATCAAGATCAGCTGTCCAACACTATTCGTTACCAATACGCTTGCTATTTGCGTATTCGTTAGCGCGCGGATAAAGAAGGTGCCTGAACTTGGATTGGGGTGAATAAATATAGAGCTTCCGCTCAATGATATTTGTTCAGCAACGCTGACAGGTGCAGCGCAAGCTCCCGTTGTGTTTATCCAAGGTACGCAACCTTCCACGTCCGAGGTTACGGCCTGGTAGGCAGTTAATGTATCTGTTACTGACGCGGTTGGTAGATCCAGTGAATACACTTCACCAGCCGTTGCCACTAGGATCGAATCAACATGTGGTGAGAATTCCGTCACGTAGATAGGAAAACTATCATCGAAACAATTATCCGAGAACCCCTGAAGTTGGGCGTCTAGTTTTATATATAGCGGATCGAAATCCAGGCCATTCGAAAAGAATCTCGCACGAAGTCCAGAACAGAGGAAGCCTTGACATCCGTTTTCATTCACTTCTGCCGTGCTCGTAATCACTTGGTCTACGCGTAAAGTTTCCAACTCAGAAAAAGGTGATTCTAAGCCGACCTGTTTCCGCAACAGAACATCTCCTAATTGATCAACCAAGATCAATGCGTTACGGGATCGTACATAAACACGGTCGTTACACCATCCAGCGGAATCACATTCGGCGTTGAAACAATTGGAGTTGGAAGTACAAGGGATAGAGTCCGTAAAAACGACATCGACCGTGATCTTCGCGGATATCAGGATGTTCCCATTACTAGTACGAAGTAAATGCTTGGATTCTATAGGATAGTCGCTCCAGTATCGCTTCGACCAGATAACATCACCATATGGATTAACCTTCGTTAGAACGGCACCATGCCTTAGGTGCTCTGGATCATTGTCCAGATCCTGAGAATCTACGAACGCGAATACTATGGAACCGTCAGGATTCACGATCAAGCCCATTTGTTCACGATTTGTTCGTAGAAGAGTGGGATGTGTGTATACAAGCGTCCACAGGACAGAATTACTCGTGTCGAATTTGCAGAGTACAGGCCGATCAACAGAACCGGATCTTGTGTATCCCAGGCATACAATACCGTCTGGAGTTTCTGCTACGTCCATGAACCAGTCATTACCTGAACCATGCCAAGCAGAAATATGTTCAACCGAACCCGTGCTAGCGTTCATTCGTAAAAAATATGCTGAATCGCCAGAGGCTGACACGCCAGAAAGAGATATTCGTCCTACTGAAAGGATATCCCCTGACGAACTCCTTTTAATTGAAGAAGGCGTAATTATAAAATCAGAGCTGCCCAATTCCGTACCCCATTGGCTAATTCCTTGCGAATTGTATTTGTATACGTATTGATTGGTGCCGCTCAGGCTTTCCGCAGACCCTTGAACAATGAAGGTGCCATCATTCAGTCCAAACCCTTGGCTAATTGTTGAGGACAAGAGCCCTTCGTTGTATTTCCAAGCATTAATGATATGCCCAGCAGAATCCAAGCGGGCTATGAATCCATATTCCTGATTAGCCGTCGTCGAAGGGTCCTCATCCAGTTTCCCTGTAGTAAGCAATAAGCCATTGGGTAACTGCTGTGAGTTTGTTGGTTGTATTGAGATCGCGTCTGCAAGGTTCACAGAACCATCAGCAATATACTTCTGGAATGGAACTATTGGTAGGATCTGAGAATGTAAATTATTGCCTTGAATGCCGAGGACGTAGAGTAAAAGAGCAAATAGTCGGAATAACCTCATTATGGGTTGGAGCAAAAACTGTTATTGCCTCAAATATAGCAGTTGCGCAGTGTAGAATTCCGCTAATTGACTTGGATATCGTTCTCTCCTTATGGTACAAGAACCTTTCAATTCAATATGAAATGAAAGTTTAATTATCTATGTTTGATTTTGACTACGGTGTAAATGTTGCGAACTATCGCTCTGTCTCTTCTCTTCGGACACGGTGCTTTACAGGCTCAGTATTGCTCCGTATTTGATGCTCTGCCGGGTAACCCTGATGCGTTAATGACAACGCCGGAGCTACCCAACCCATCGGCTGATTATGGCTGGGCTCAACTTTTGGTTCCTGGTAGCTCAACTTGGAGCGCTCCGCAGAACATTGGATTTTTCTTTCAATTCAATGGTAATGACTACTCTCAATATGTGGTATCACCGAACGGCGTTGTTTCCTTTACGTTGCAACCCAACGAAATTCCAGGTTCGGCACCTACTGCGCTTCCTAATCCTCAGCTAATACCTGATAATTCCATTTGTGTTTGGGGTATGGATATGAGTGGTTTTAATGATGAGGTAGCTGCTTTAACAATTTCAGGCCCTTGTGTTAAGCAACATTGGATCTTTTTCAATTCCATGAGTGTTCCGGGAGATCCATTCTGCTGGCACTACTGGGCAATCGTTCTAGAGGAAGGCTCCAATAACATCCACTTGGTGGATATGCGCCATTCATGCCCCACGTCAATAACCTTGGGAATTCAATTCGATGACGCCACTGCTGTTCAAGTGCCCGGTGCGCCGAACACACCATTATTGTCCGGAAGCATTGATGGACCTTCTGACAATAAACACTACACCTTTGAGCCGTGCAGCGCTGTGGAGTATGATGTGGTCGGACTGGAGCTTACAACTACCCCTACTTATTGGATCGATCAATCGCCATTCACAATTACCGGTATTATCAAGAACAATGGTCGGCAAACCATCAACTCCTTAGAAGTGGAATACGGAGACGGCTTGAATATATTCTCCGCAACAATTGATGATTTGAATATCGCTCCGCTTCAACAGTACAGAATAGTTCACCCAGCACCATGGTTCCCTAGTCCGGGTTTAGGGCAGTATGACCTTACCATGCATGTAACTGCTATTAATGATACGCTCGATCAGGTGCCTAGCAATGATCTTATGGCTAGTTCAGTAAAGGTGATCTCTACTGCTGAACGATCCGCGAGTCTACCGCTTATCGAAGTATTCTCCAGCAGCACCTGCATGGCTTGCGCCACGACCAACGGCCAACTCGATGCGTTGCTTGCGCAATCACAGAATGTCGGAAAGTTCAATCTGGTGCGATATCCGGAATGCAGCCCAGGAATGGGTGATCCTTATTTTACTGATGAAGTAGAACAACGGGCGCAGTTTTATGGCATCGCTGTACCGCCAGCATATCGCGTGAATGGTGTAATTGTATACGATTCGGATATTTCTCAGGCGCTGTTGGATCACTGGGCTGCTCAGCCTTCAATGATGGACATCACCGTGGATGCGCATCTTGTGGGAAGTAATATGATCGAGATGAGTGTGGATGTAATATCCAACACGACCTGGACCAACTCACTCGTGCTCCACATAGCAATAGTCGAACAAAGCACAGTTAATAATGTGAGAACAAGTGGCGAAGGGATATTTAACCAAATAATGAAGAAGATGGTGCCTAGTGCACAAGGCACGATGCTTCAGCCAGTGAATACAGGAAGCGTCGAAAATATCAACCTTGCACACACGTTTCAAGGAAATTATGTACTGCCTGCGAATGCCTCTGACCCAGTAGATCATGCTATGGAGCACTCTGTGGAGGAATTTTGGGATCTACGCGTCGTGGCTTGGGTTCAGGACAATAGTACCGGGCGAATACTTCAAAGTGCTACCAACACAGGTGCTGTGAGTGTGGACGAACTGCAAGCGCAAGGGCAATTGGGTATTTCACCAAACCCAGCGAATGAGTTGGCTATTGTGTTGTTCAAGTCGAATGAGCTGCGTAAGAATGTAACCCTTACATTATTGGATTTGCAGGGTCGTATCCTATTGCAGCAGCTCTTGCCGCAAATGACTGCGAATACCTATGAGGCATTGGTAGATGTTTCTTCTTTTCGATCTGGTTTGTACAGGGTGGTTATACGATCAGAGAATGAGCGGATAAGTAGTGTGATATCCGTGGTACATTGATTTGAAGTGATCCAGTTATGAGCGGTAACGAAGTCAATACGGTCAGTCATTCGATCGGGTCAGTTACCGGGTCGTTGAAGAACATGGACATATACCCATTATTGGGTATTGTGCATCAGTGCTGGTCGCCATTGTTTTGTCACATCAATGATCATAAACGTGTCGGATGGTCTATAATGTCCAAGTCTTATTACCAATAAACGCCGAAGGAACGGTTTCCTTTAGTTGACATGCAAACCAGGAGCTTAACGCAGCAGTTGTCTTTTCAAAAGAATGCCTGTGGCTTTGAGGTATTTTTGGACGTGCCTTATTTTCAATTTGGTTAATGAAGATTGGTTGTGCAAATGGAAACTAAGCGTGTTGATAGTGTGATGGATGTGGTGCATTTAGTTGAACTGCCCATAGTATATGTGCAGCTACGCAATGGAAACGGTCAGCCACTCGATCGGGTTATTGAAGAGGTTGGGTCCCGGGTAATGCATGAAGCAGTTAATTGATGAATTGGCCAAGAGCAAATTTCAGTATTACTCTAAATGACGCATGTTCATGAGTAACGTGAATAAGGTTACATGCTTGATCGTGGATAATGACCAGCAGACCAACAAACAGCTAGAGGTGGAGATAAAAAGGCTTTCTGACGAATTGGATCTTCTTGGCATACATACCGATGCGACCAATGGCTATGCAAGGGCAATGATGATGCGTGCAGATGTGGTTTTCTTGAACATTACATTTCCGTGGTTCACCGGACTGGACGTTTTGGGTAATGCACCTGTGCGTGGCTCGCGAATTATCTTTTTAGCGAAGGAAACCAACTATGTTCACCAAAGCCTAAAGGGCGGGAAATTCGATTGTCTTCTGAAACCGTTTTCTCAGACTGAATTGCGCCGTACCTTAAAAAGATTGAAAGAGGAACAACGGTTTTCCAATCCTACTACCTTTCAATCGGCAAGCGCCGGTGTTGCCCAATACAAATTCAATAAGCTATCTCTGCCTACCACAAAAGGGAACATTTTCTTGGACCCAAGGGATATTATCTATTGCCAAGCTGATCAAGAGTATACTCGCTTGGTCACTGTATTTGAAACTCACCTGATCTCCAAAAACTTGAAATATTTTGAGACCAGGCTGGATAGCAGACGCTTCTTTCGGGTGCACAAAAGCTACGTGCTTAACTTGGAACACATGGAAAGTTATGTGCGCAGTGAAGGTGGTCATGTAGTAATGAGCGATCAAAAGGTGATCCACATAGGCAGAAGTAGAAAGAACGAATTCGCAGCCCTAATGGGGGTATGACCATGAAGGAAATTGTAACACATATAAAGCAGGTACGATCTGAACTAAGATTCTATATGGGCAAACCGATCCCGGACTACAGTGCTAAGAAAGCCGAAGAAGTCATGGAACGATTCCTACGTAATATGGAGATCTATAGGCGGCGCTTAAGAACTTCATCTGCAGATGGTCTGCAACGACAACTTATTCTACGGGAACTCACTAAGCTGAAAGTGGACTTGGATGTTTTTGTTCTTAAACGAAAGAATGATCCAGAGCGCATTTTGAACGATAACAAGAAAATTCCTGTACTTCAGGCTGTTGTGCTCCTTTGTGATACTTTAGGGGCCAAACCGATCAAACATCTATTTCAAAGAACATGATTGCAGAAGGAGTCACTGATCAGGTGATCGATACGATCGATTTTGCCAAAACAATAGCCAAGGAATATGCGCACAGCCAATTCTCGTCTTGTCATATTCTTCGTGCCGTGCTGCGCAAAGAAATTGGCTTAGTGCCATTCATGGATGGTATACATAAGGATATTGGATATATGCGCGAATGGGCCGATGTGCGCATTGAGGGGTACCCTAAAGGCACGGGGCCAGTAGCGGAACCAATGCCGGATGCACAAGTTGATGCCGTGATACGTGAGGCTGATTTTGTAAAGATAAAACTTGGTCGAGGAGAAGCAGACCCAATGTGTTTGCTTATTGCGCTTTGTACACCCGGTGTGGGTTTCAGCTATGAACAATTAAAATCATTTCCGGTAACTCGTGCTGAGCTTTTCGATAATATCGATGCGCCCAAATTGGTAACAGAGGGACATAGCTCATCAGGTAGTGGGACTTCTGGTAATGGTGCCACTGCCTCGGCAAATGCTAAATCGCTCGGCGAGTATTGTGTTGATAAAACGGAACTAGCAGCTCAAGGCAAAATTGACCCTATTGTGGGCCGTGACCGTGAAGTGCGACAAGTAAGTGAGATACTTGGGAGGCGTAGCAAGCCGAACGTTATTATTATCGGCGATCCGGGTGTAGGGAAAACTGCACTGGTGGATGGTTTTGCCCTTAACATCAATGAAGGGAATGTGCCTACGCACCTAAAGGATGCCCGATTGTTCGAGCTTGATCTGGGTGCCTTAGTGGCCGGCGCCAGTTACAAGGGTGAAGTTGAGGATCGGATCAAAAAAGTCGTAAACGCTGTGAAGGCTTTTCCCAAGGCTATACTTTTCATCGACGAGATCCACGCCTTAATGGATGATAACCGTGGCCTTTCCGGTTGCGCCAATTTATTGAAACCGGAGCTGGCTCGTGGAGAACTCACAGTTATAGGTGCTACGACCAATGACGAGTACCGGGAATTCTTAGAAGGTGAGGAGGCATTCATGCGCCGCTTTGAAATAGTACGCGTGGAAGAGCCAACTGATGATGTGTGCCAGAAAATGCTCGAAACGGTTGTTCCGTTTTACGAGCAACACCATAGTTTGAAAGTAGAAAATGCCGGTATTACTGAAGCGATCCGATTAGCTCGCCGCTACATGAAAGAGCGACGCCTACCGGATGCTGCGATTGATCTGATCGACCGCACACTCGCTTCCATTCGTATGATGAACGATACCAGTGGTTCGGATATCAGTTCTCTCACTGCGAAGCTGGCTGAGATTGCCAATGACGAGAAAAGCCTGGATAAACTGCGGTATTTCAATTTGGAAATGAACAACCTGCTAAGCCCTGTTATATTAGGCAAGCTCGAGGACGAGACCGATGTTCTGAAAATTGAGGACGTAGGCGATCTGCGCAAACACTTGACCACCACATTGGTTAAATTGGAACAGCTTTCTGGAACTAGGAAGGAAGTTGTGGAGAAAGATGATATAGCTGCGGTCGTGGCTTACAAGACCGGAATTCCCATTGGTAAAGTGCAAAGCCAAGAAAAGGAACGACTGTTGAATATGGAAGAGACCCTCAAAGGGCGTGTGATCGGGCAGGATCATGCGATCAAGATCTTGGCTGACTCTATACTCGAGTCGCGTTCCGGACTTACTAAAGCGGAACTTCCAATTGGCTCCTTCTTTTTTCTTGGCCCAACTGGAACGGGTAAGACCGAACTCGCAAAAGCACTTGCGGAATTCCTTTTCTCTGATGAGAACAGTTTGATCCGCTTCGATATGAGCGAATTCAAAGAAGAACACAGCGCAGCGTTATTGTATGGCGCACCTCCCGGGTATGTCGGATACAAGGAGGGTGGGCTGCTTGTGAATAAGATCCGCCAGCAGCCTTATTCCATTGTGCTGTTCGATGAGATAGAGAAGGCGCACCCCTCGGTGTTCGATCTTTTCCTTCAAATTCTGGACGAGGGTAAATTGCATGATCGTTTAGGTAAGGAAGGTGACTTTAGTAACGCAGTTATCCTGTTCACTAGTAACATTGGTAGTGAGCATATCATAACTGAGTTTGAAAAGGGCGACATACCCAAGAGCAGCGACCTGATGGAAATAATGGGAAATCACTTCCGCCCGGAATTCCTTGCTCGACTTACAGAGATACTTCCCTTCCGCCCGATCCATGAAGACACCGTTGAGTTCATCTTCGGCTTACAGCTGAAACAATTGGAGAAAGCTCTGGAGAAACAGCATATACTCCTTGATCTGGATAAGGAGACAAGAAAGAGATTGGCAATGGAAGGATTTACTCCAAAGTACGGTGCACGGCCGTTAAGAGGAGTTATCCGCAACCGGCTGCGTCGACCAATATCGCGAATGATCATTGGTCAGAAAGTGAAGAAAGGTCAAACCATTCAAGCGAATTTCGTTGGAGATGAGCTGGAATTCAAGATATTTGATAACTAAAACCTAACCACATGAGCCAGTTTGAATACGGAATAGGGGGTACCGAAAGGCCCGAAGAAGGAAGTGAAGGCATGGCCGAACTTCCTATGAACAAAACACTAATGATCAGTAAGCTCACCAGCGATGATGCCGTGAAGCCCGTGATCGTTAAAGGTCTGACCAATGTGGAAGCGGTGTTTGAGCATTATAAGCCTACCATTAAGGCAGAATTCGCTGATGAATCCGGTGCCGAGGTCAAAGAAGAAATGCATTTCAAGAATCTTGGCGATTTTGGTGCCAAAGGGCTTACACGACAAAGTAATTTTTTGCAAGGGTTGAACCTTAAGCAGAATGAGATGAATCGCATTATTAAACAACTGCGGAGCAATAAGATCATGGTAAGCGCCATGCAAAACCCCGATGCTAAGGCTGCCTTTGTTCAGGTGCTCAGGGAAATGATGCAGGAATTAGAACCAAACTCGAAGTGATAACCAGACCCTAACAACACTAACATGGCAGACAAAGAGAAAGCCCCAGAGGCAAACGAAAAGGTGAAAGAAGGTGCAAAGGGAGGCTTGCAGGCCAATCTGGATGCCTTAGTGAAATTTGGAGGCTTCGACCTATTCGAAAGCGTGATCGAAGGTGCGCAGAACCTGAATCCCGAGCGAAAGGCTAGAAAGCAGATCTTTCTTACTGAGGCGCATAATGCGGAAGAACGTGCGAACCTGAAAGGTAAACTGCAAATGTGGATAGACACGTTGACCGGATCGGATGATATAGCCGAGATCATTGGTCAGTGTGAAGCAAAAAGTGAAAGCGCAGAGAAAGTGTACAAGAAAAATCTTAAGAGCGCCCTGGATGCTACCGCCGAAATGGAGAGGTCCTACCGTGGAGTGGCGCTGTTCTATAAGAATACCGAGAGCGATAAGATCAAGAACGTGAATATTATGAACGCCTCATTAGAGCAAGCCTCTGATCTGGATAATACCACTTTTATTGATAATGTGGAGAACGAACTTGCGGACTGTTATGATCGCCTGGATCTGCGTGACAACTACGGAATGGTGGTGGTGCCGGGCTATCTTGGTAGCAATAAAGTTGTAGAAAAATGGGCCAAATTCTGCCATAAGAATAAGGCTATGCTCGTTACCGATTTTCAACACTTGGATACGCCCGATGACGTAATGGAATTGTTCCAGAACGCGAATTTGGCTGGTGGTGATACATACAAGAGTAATGTGGTAATGAGTGCCAACTGGCTTGTAGGACGCGAGAAGGCAGAGGAGTTTGGGGAAGAAGAGCATCTTTTTGTTCCTCCTGCAGGTGCCCTTGCAGGGCAAATGTACCGGACGCTTATGAGTCAAGTAGCTGCTGGTAAAAAGCACGGTTCACTTGCTGAGGTGGATGGCGTAGCATTTGACCTGCGTAAAGGCGAAATTGCGGAAATGGAAAAAATGGGCTTGGTGCCCATGGTGAACGAGTATGGTAAGGTTATGGCATTCAGTGCCAAAACACTTTTCAACGGTGACAACATTGGTTTACAGACCTACTCGGTAGTGCGCGTGTTCGATTATATCAGTAAAGTGCTCATGGATTTCCTGAACCGCCGTGCATTCGAGAATTTTAATGCCAAAACACAGCGTGAGATCCGCGCACAGATCGTGAAATTCCTTGACGGCATTTGTGGCCCGGGTAAACTCATTGAGAAGTTCAAGATTCTTCGCTTTGAGCAGGATCCTAATCAAAAGGATCGGATCTTCTTGGACATTCACATGACGCCCTACTTCCCTGCCAAGAACTATGTGTTCAAGCTTGATGGGCGCAAAGGTGATGACCCGGACAGTGCAGAATGGCAGAGTGAATATGCACAACAGTAAGAAGTTCTGCTTTGTCGAATAGTCCTTTTCCTCATTGCCAGGTGGCCCGTAATGTGATTCTGCCTTCCAATGAATTGTCCCGCGACGGCTGTGATGCAGGATAATATTGTTGTTGACTGGTCGTAATTGCGCTTCCATTTATTATTGTGAAGCAGGGACGATACTCGGACCCGGCTAAGCATTGAATAGCTGCCCGAGCACCCTGTAATGTGGAAAGATCAGCTTGTCTTGTATCGTGAATTGGCTTAAGACCGTCTGACGGTCATGTAATTTACTTAACGACCCAACAACGCATTTAATGTGGCTAAAATTGCCGTTTGTGGATTGAACGTAAAGCAGATTTGCTAGTGCAGTTACATTGACCCAAGAATCAAATAACGGACACGACGATGGCAGAAAGAATTTTTCTTGAGGTCAATATTGACGGCCTGGATCCTTTGGTGAGCGTACGTTCATTGAACATTCGGCAAGGCATATTTGCACACCACAAGTTCGATCTTGTAGTGCCTAGTGCATCAATAGAACCGGATAATGAAAAGCTCTTCGACACTATCGCGGAACTTGTGGGCAAGGACATTACAATTGATTGGGAAATAGGCACATTTAAGGAAAGTAGTCAAGGAACAGATGCTTCATCCTTCAAGGGGATCATTACCGATGTTTCGGTGCAGAATGAACGTGGCAATTTCATGACCGTGTGTATACAGGGCAGCAGTCCAACTATATTGATGGATGGTGTGCCAAACACTAATTCATTCAGTGAGTTGAAGTTGAAGCCGTTGTATGAAAGCGTTATTGCCAGCAATCTTGTCAACAAACTGAACGCCGAGGATAACCTGTCATACGCTGAGAAGATTCCATTTTCCATTCAATACAATGAGACCGATTTCAATTACATCTGTCGCATTATGCATCAATGTGGCGAGTGGTTCTTCTACGATGGGCAAACTATTTCCTTGGGAGTGAAAACAGGCAAGGAACTCAAGCTCACTCCGGATCGTACCAACTCACTCCATTTCGGTTTCAATCTTTCAGGACCAGTAGCACAGGTGCGGGGTTGGGATTACTTGAAGCACGATAAATTCGAGGTGAAAGGAGCATCGCCTAGCCATGATGATGCCAACGCGCAAATGGTTGAAGATGCTTCGGTGAACTTGTATCCGGCTTCAGGTGCGAACTTTATGCCTCATCCGTCCATTCCTGAAGGAGAAGAACTTTTCTTGGGAAAGGATGCCGTGAAGCAACGGTTGGATAATTTGAAACAAGGCAAGAGCAATGCCGTGTTCAGTATAACAGGTTCATCAGACCTGGCAGAAATGCAGGTGGGGGCTACCATTGTTTTGGAAGGTTTTGCCTATGGTGGGACCTATATTGTATTATCCGTAACTCATACTTGCAGCGGTAGAGACAACTATTCGAACCACTTTCATGCAGTACCGGTCAATTCAGGTATTCCAGCAGAAGTGCCCATTACCATACCTAAGATGAATGATTGCGTTGCCGTGGTCACGGACAATAAGGATCCGGAAAAAATGGGTCGGGTAAAAGTGCAATTCCCGTGGGGCGAAGCCATATCACCTTGGTTGCGTATGGTGCAGCCTCACACAGGCAAAGGTCGCGGATTCTACTTTGTTCCCGAGATCAATGATGAAGTGATGGTGGGCTTTGAAATGGGCATGGCCGAAGTGCCGTACGTGATAGGCACATTGTATAACGGCAAGAACAAGCAAGACAAGCATTATGATGACGATAACAAGATCAAGGCGATAAAAACGCTTGGCGGTAATGAGATCATATTCAACGACAATGGCGTACTCACCATACGCAATGGGAAGAACAGCATGAAGCTCAGTTGCAAAGATGATGGCGTGTTGACCATTGCTACCGATGGGGACATGAACTTCGAGGCAGGCAAGAACATGAACATAACCGTGGGTGAGGATTTCACCATGACCGTAGGTAAGAACTGCGTGCTGGATGTTGGCAATGATCTTACCCTGAC
Source organism: Flavobacteriales bacterium (assembly GCA_017987115.1). Taxonomy (GTDB): domain Bacteria; phylum Bacteroidota; class Bacteroidia; order Flavobacteriales_F; family PHOS-HE28; genus PHOS-HE28. Next base: position 12,050 of record JAGNUG010000023.1, read on the forward strand.
TGGCGGAAGTAACATGAATGTGAGCGCCGGTAAGAATATGGAATTGGCCGCAGGCATGGATAATGCGATTAGCGCAGGTAAGAACTTAACGCTGGGTGGCACCGCAAAAGCAAGTATGAGCGGTGCGCAAACATCAATAGAGGGTACTGCAACAGTTGAATTGAAGGCGAGTGGAATGACTACTGTAAAAGGTGCGATCGTTAAGATCAATTGATGGAAGTGGTCACTGGCTATAGGATCCCGTTGGATTTTGACAACTTCTTTGGCACCCGAACATTTGTGCAATGCAGCGTAATTGAAAGCATTTCCTTCTACGTGCATGTATTGCTGCTTACGACACACGGTGAATTTGAATTCGATCAAGACTTCGGTTGCGAGGTATGGGAAACAGAGTTTGAGCACCAACAAACCACAAGACTTTGGGTGGAACAATTGGGGCGTAACATCCAGGAAGTACTTGAGAAGTATGAAACAAGGCTCACTAACATTCATGTTCAGGCTAAAGTGAGCCAAATGGAATTTGAAAACAAAGAAGAGTTCAAAGTAAGTAAACGGCTTAAGAAGAAACTTAACTTAGTGGTTAATGCAAAGCTGAGAGCCACCAATGAGAAATTTGAATTGACGGAGAATATCCTGCTAAGTCCATTCGCCACTGACTGATCAAATGAGGACCAACAAGTTCACCAAAGAAGCGGTTTACCGCAGGTTGCTCAAGAATGCGGGTGAATTATGGAACGTGCACCAAAGTGACCTTGAATCCATTGACCCTGTGGCCAAAATGCTCTTGGGTGCCCTTGCCAAAGAATTGGAACGGGTTGGCAATGACCTATATACTTCCGATGCTCGCATTTTCGACCGAATAGCTGATTTTTTACTTCCGGAGGAATTGCAAGTGGCCACCCCGGCGCACGGCATTGTGCGTCTGGAACCCAGTGAAGAGGGTGAGATAACCGTGTATGATGAGATGTTCTTCGAAAAAAAGTGGAAGGACAAAGAGAACTTGAACAAGATAAATACAGCCGACATCTATTTTAGCAGTGCCGGAGAGCAACCCTTGAGCAGCCTTCAATTATGTTACCGCATACATGCCGGTCGGGCGCAAGTTATCAATGGGATCAAAGCGGAGGAGCTGGGCGAGGTGGAATTGCAGCAAGGTGAACACGAGATCCTTTTGGGTTTCCGTCGAGCGCGTGGCCTGAAGAGTTCAGCTGTGCGCTTGTACTTTGATTGGCCCGTAGTGCAACAGAAAAAGCACTTATTCAACACTGTACCCAAAGTCGCCGTGCTGAATATGAACGGTGATCCTATCCCAACGCGCTCTGGATTGCATGATTCCGTAGATCGTTTTGATCTGCGCAGCTCCTTGCGGCCTGTGGTCAAGTTTGAAGAACAGGTGGTTAACTATTACGATGAGCGCTTTTTACGTATTGAGCAGATCGAGCTCGATGAAAGTGTTCGTAATGAGCAATTGGATTTGCAGTTGCAGGAATTGGGTGAGCGCATTGATGGAGATGACGTGATTTGGTTAAGGGTGTTGATGCCGCCGGACAATTCTCCGGAAGAAGTGCGCGATTGCTTAGTATTGGACAACTGTACACCGGTGCTGAACCGCAAGTTGGACAAGGTCATCTTCCGCCTATTGCGTGATCTGAACATCCGTCGCATCGATTTCGACAACTTCTTTCTTGGTGTGGAAAGGGCAGAAAGTAACAAAGGCCAATTGTATGAAGCTTGCCCCTCTTTTGAACTAACGGAAATGGCCGCTGGCAGCTACAACATAAGGATTGGGGGTGCTGGGAGGCTGGATGAACGTGATGGTCATGACCACCTGAACTATCTGTTGGATCTGCTACGCGATGAGAAGCGATCATTCTCGGCAATGGATGTAACAAGCACAGTAGCAGACCTGAATACCATTGAGCAGATCCTGGAAAAGATAAAGAAGAAGAGCGGAACCATTACTGGTGGAAAGCAACCATATGTGGTCATCAAACCACATACCGATTCGGAGAACGCCCACATGCATTTTTGGAGTTGCGATGGCACCTTGGCGAACCGCATAACACCGAACAGCAAACTTCGGGTAAAGAACCCCGGCTTGGCCCGCAACGGCTACAGCACAATGGTTACCAGCACCATTGGAGGTAGTGATGCCAAGAGCAACAAAGAGATGGTGCGGGCATTCCGTGCGGCCTTGCTTTCAAGGGGTATGGTTGTGACCAAACGTGACATTGCCGAATTGTGTCGCTCCATTGCAGGGCCACAGTTGGAGCATGTCATAGTTACGAATGGATTCCGCACCGCGGCAGCACGCAACAATGGCTTGCAGCGCACTATTGATGTGGTATTGACGTTCAACGAGCAAATGCAGGATGTGGAACAGCAGGAGCATCTGCGTCAACGGATCGGTTCTGAGCTAAAGGCCTCTTCCAACTTCTCCAAACCCCTAAGGGTTATCCTGAACTGATGGCGAAGAAGAACGTATGGAAGCAATGGCATGAGCAATTACGCTCACGAGCTGAAGACTTACGTGCGGAGGTCGTTATCGCGGATCTGGTGTTGGACGGTTCAATTGATCTGGACGATGTATTCATGCTTCCAAATGGGGGGTTCCACCGGATCATTTCGAAAGACATTGCAGCTCTGCATGATCCTGGTACGACTGAGCACAAGACTGAACGCGCTGTGGTGGAGGTGAATCGCAAAGGATTGTACGACGGCTTACCAGAGGTGCTTTTCCATCAGAATCGCAAACGCAAATCCTTTCGTTCCATTGTGGAGATCAAGGACGAGGTGAAGTACCAAGATGATGTTGAACGCAAGGCCCGTAAATTCTTCGCGCCACTTGATCATGAATTGCTGCGCACAAGAAGCCTTATTGAGCTGAATGAGCGCAGCATGACCACCGAGTTGCTCACACTTGACAATGATCGTGGTCTTCGTAAATTTTGGAGCATACCTGAATACTTCAGTAAAAAGCAACAAGGAACCCTAGTCTTGCTCTTGCCATTGGTGCATCGGTTGGTTAAAGATCTGGACCTTGCTGCGCAGGCCATGCAAATAGTGCTCGACGTTCCAGTGGAAGTGACTTTATCAACCCCGGAACCGTTAATGACCGATGCTTTGACTCAGGTGGCATTGGGAAGTGGTCAATTGGGTGTGGACATGATAACGGGCGGCGCTTACCAGGATGAAGATGAAGTCGCTTTGGTGCGAATAGGTCCAGCCAGTAAGGCAAAGGCTGCAAGCTTCGCCTTTATGCAACGTGGTTATCAGCAATTCATTTATCTCAGTGAATTGTTGTTGCCTGCTGATATGGAAGTGCAGTTACAGGTGGAATTGAAACCTGAGGACCATGACCTGGTTTTACAAGAGGATCCAGAATATATTAGATTAGGCGTTACAACTTACTTGACCTGAGCATAACATGGATCCACTAGGTGGTATTAGAAGTACGGCAGCGCAAGGCCAAGCCATGAAAAAAGGGCTTGGTTCCAAAGTGAAACAGGCCAAAGGGACACAGGCCAAAATGGCCAAATTCAACAGTGGCATCGTAAAGCATTTGTTAGTGTTCTTGCTATTGGGTTTGTTATTAGGCCTCACCGTATTCCTGCCGTATTATCAATTCGATGCTTTTTTTGCCACTCCGGTTGCGGATGGTACTGTGCCAAAGCTCAACATGGTTCGGGTTGCGTTTACGTCACTATCCATCATTTTCCTGTTCATCGGAATATTGCATTTAAGCAGGGCGGAGAAGAAGGTGGATTGGTTCGATCGCTTCCGCTTGGGTCCTGAGCTTGGGTTCACTATTGGCTTGGCTTTTATTGCGGCCCTCGGATTGTTTCTTATGCACCGCTTTGGTCATTTATTGTTGTTTTTTCTGCCCACACCTCCCGATGCCTACTTCGCACCCATGGCCAGTACCTTCGCGTTACTTTATGCCAGCACGGCCATCTGGTTGGTCGTGCCATTTCTGGTGAGGCACCTGTACCAACGCGCCATGTTGGTGGAAGACAAACAGTATCCGCTTTGGTATTTCCCAAAGAACCATAAAGAGAAAGAGCCGGTTTGGGCAGAGCCGTTCGTACATCTGCACATGCGCTTCGTACCGGACCGAAGACAAGGCAGTAGCAAATTAATAGAAACCAAATTACCGTTGCAGTGGAATTTTGGACAAGGGGTGTATCTATTTATTGAGGATTATAATGAACATCGTAGTCCCGATGCTCCGATCAAAGAATTGAGACACGATGATAATTCACTGGGATGGCTTTTCAGCGTGCCTAGAAAAATTGGCGGCATTAAGATCGGTCAGCGCTATCTGGACCCAGAACTGAGCGTGCAAGAGAATCGGATCGAGGAGAATACCGAGGTTCATTTCAGCCGTATATACAGAATTCCTGCTAAGTCATGAACGATTCCATAAAGAACGGCTACATCAATTGGATCGATGGAATGAAGATCAGCAAAGATCATTTCATTGATATGCAACGTGCGACCGAAGACCGTTTACGCGATGTACGGAGTGTACTTGGCAGCGAATTTGATATGGGCCTGCTTGCAGGCAAGTTGAAAGGCAGGGGGTCATTGGAATATATTTTGACCATTGGTCATCCGAACCGAATTGATATGGAGGTGTATCAATGTCGTGCGTTAAGTCCTGCAGGTGATCGGGTGGAGATCGTGAGCGACCTGAATAGCCTTACGAATGCATTGAAAGCCACCTTTACCATAGATCTGGAGAAGGCCGAGGATCGAGATACATACGATGTGATCATTAAGGTTGATTCCTTCAACATGACGCCTTACGGTGAACCGGATGTAAAGGAATCGCCGCCCAGACACCCATTCGCACAACCTGGTTACACGTTGGAATTGGCACCTAGCAAAGAGATCCAATACAACGAGTACAACCGCAATTACGTGGTGTTGACCAGGGTGCAATTGATCGGAAGCGAGATCAAGCATTTGAAAGAATACATACCGCCGTGCATGAGCATGGAAAGCGCTGCGGAACTGACCGAATTCTACTTCAGGTATCTTCAATTTGTTAAGGACTTGGAGCAGAACGCTTTCCGCATAATTATAAAAACCAACAGCGCAGAGCACAAAACCCCGTTGGTCAATAATGTCGAACTGATAGCACGTCGCGTGTTTGATCTGATCGAGAAGGAAATTGATGATGTGGTACTGTTCTACCGCTTCGAGAACCCTGTACACTTTGTGGCCCACACCATGCGTTTGGCCCGGTGCATAAGGAACTCCATTGAGCTGACCACCAATGCAGGAAAGGATGAATTGCTGAATTATTTCAGTACCGAAGTAATGGATCTAAGTTCGGCGGAATACATGAACGTGCTGTCGGGTCTATTCGGTATGGAATACCAACATTACGATATCAATGCGTGTTTGACGCGCATCAGTTCATTCTGTAAACATACCGCGAAATTGTTCGATGAACTGAGCCGCTTGGATTACATCGGTAAGAAGAAGGACATCGGTATTTTCGTGACCGACAAAACCAAAGAGGATACCTTATCGGTTGCCCAGAAACGTAGAAAGTGGGATTTTTGAAACCGACACGAAATGTTATCGTCGGCATACATTAGCACTCGGTCCATCGTCATTTTGGCGGTGCTAATGATGGATGTTCCATCTTATGCGCAGCTGGAAAATGCATTCTGGCAGGACCAGGATAATATTAATGCAGCTTTTGTTGTGAATCCTGCGTTTCTGACTTCTGGCAACGCGGTGATCGCTCTTCCATTTCTTACTGTGTCCCAAGTGGGCAACAACCAAATTGATAATGGTCCATTCAAATTGGTGGAAAGTGAGCTGGATCGTTCGTTCAAGGGCGAAAAAGGTGTAGACCTTCAGAACACGTTCGGCTCAGCTCATGAGGAGGGTAATTTATTGTCACGGCAAGCGAACCTTTTGGGCGGAGCCATTTCCTCTAGGGTGCGTTCTAAAAAGCACCCAGAGCGACGCATAACGGTGCGGTTGGCGTATTTGAGTAACAATACGCTCGATATTGTGTATAGCGGGCGTTTTGCTGCCATGGCACTCTCGCCGCTGTTCTCTATGGAAGTGCCCTACACAAGTAACGTTACGAATAACTTCGAGCTTCGTTATATGGATTACCGTGCAATTGCACTAGGCGGTACTATCGAGGTGAGACCTTTGCAGACCTACGTTGGTGTTAACTTGAAATTGCTTGGAGGATCATCTTTTATTGTAGCAGATATTAATAATGGGATCACAACCGTACTAAGCAAAGGAACTGACCTAGTGTTTTCAGAGAGAGCCCCAAATTCCAATTTTTTGAACGGTAAAGGAGTGGCGATTGATGTTGGTGCAGTGCATCGTATTTCTCGCGTTTGGAGCTTAATGGCGTCTTTGGTGGATCTAGGTTTCATTTCTTGGCCTGATGCAGAGCGTTTTGAAGTGCGGAACAACCAAGAAATACTGCTCGGATTGGAGCCGCTTAACGAACTCACTGGTCAACTTTTTCTTGTGAGTGCATATGCCCCGCTTCTGAATGACCTGCGAAGTGATGGCAGTAGCAATGAAAAAGTACGGACTTCACTCCAGGGAAGGACCAATTTAGGGGTGGAAGGGCTGATAGGCCGATGGGGCGTGCATGTACTTGTACAAAAAGCCATACGTAATTGGTCCAGTTCCGCAGATGCTACTGTGATTGCTTCAAAAGCCTCCTACTGGTTATTGGATCGTAAATCAGGTCGGTTGGGCTTTTCGGTGGGTGTCCGCTATGGCAGCGATACGGAATTCTCAATTACATCATCGCTTCGTGCTGACCTTAAGGTAGTCGATTTTTATTTCGGCCTGAACGGTTTGAGTGATGGATCACAACCTTATGGTAGAAGCATGCTCATGTTGGGCATACAAATAAATACAGCGGGCATAACTGATCGCGATCGGCTATGAACAATTTTACGCAGAGCAAAATAACTTAACCTCCCACAACCATGTCTTTCAGAGCAGACCTTACTATTGATGACCGCACCTACCGCGTGCTTTCTTGTACACATACCCTGCTTACGCCAGTGGATCCAGCTTCGGGATTGCCAACCGGTCGAACCAGGGGTGGAATCGTAACCATTGAGATCGAAAGCACTGATGATATATTTTTATGGGTGAAGATCGCAAATGTAGTGGAGGGTGCGAAGACAGTATTCAGCGGTGCAGTGGTCTTTAGGAAAGTCGAAGAGGATGTGCGTATGAGAACACTGAAGTTCAATGATGCTATGGTGGTGGAGCATACCGAAACCTATAATGCTGCAGACAAAACGCCAATGACCATCAAGTTCTCATTAACGGCTCGCGAACTGATCATGGAGGGTACTAGCGAGATGGGAGCTTGGCCGCGTGAGTGGCCGAAGTGAAGTAGGGACCACTTAGACGTGTGGCGGAACACAATACTGATTTTCCGGATCAACTTACAATTCAACCTACACTACCATGGAGCCAGATGCCATCAGACAAGAGATCACCGAGATCCGCCAGAACATTGCAGCGCTAAAACGACGCTATGAGCGCAACGTTAAGTTGCATGCTGCTACGTGTGTTGAGAAACGTGCCATACAAGGTGAGCAACAGAAGTTGCAGCGTCTGAAGCGCCAATGTCCAGCGGTGAGCAGCTCGTGGGAGGACAGCTTCGCGGTAAGCTAGATCGCTACTTGGACCATTGCTATTCCATAAGGGATCTTGCTAGATCGTCGTTCATGGAGTGAAACGTACGTTTCAGCCACCTGAAGCATGGCTTGGCTAAATCGATAGCGTCCACAGTTTTGAGTAGCAATATGTTTGTATCGTAGAACATAATAAACAACCTAAAACAACAACACCATGGCATTCAGAGCAGACTTGGAAATCGATGGCAAACAGTACAGATTGTTGCATTGCAGTTATTCGTTGCAGCGCAGTGTGGATCCTACTGGTCGCCCATCATCAGAAGTGAAAGGAGGTACCATTAGCTTTGAGATCGAAAGCACCGAAGACACTTCGTTGTGGGATCTGATGATAGCACAATTCAAAAGTGTGGACGGCACTATCACCTTCAAAAAGCGTGACGAGGATGCTAAAATGAAGGAACTGAAGTTTGAAACCGCTTATGTGGTTGATCTTGCAGAAAATTTTGACAGTGTTGGTGGTAATCCAATGACAGTCTCCTTCACGCTTTCGGCGCACAAGCTCACCTTGGGCAGCGAGACACACGTGAATGAGTGGCCTGTATAGAGCAGTAAGGTCTGTGGGAAGAGCGATCCACATGAGTTCGCTCTTCCACAACCTCATTGCCTTTTTCTACCGCGATTCCAAAAGAACCCAATTCGATCGGTCTTACGGGATCATGGGTCTATCACTAATGCAATGAAGTCTTGCTCTTTTCAATGAGTAATGAAGGAATAGACATGGACTTGTTCGAAACACTCTCCCACAGAACATGAGTTACATTGAAGAACAAACGAAATTAAGTGCGTGCCTCAAGCGATTGCTAAGCTCACCATTGTCTGAGATATTGGCTGATCAGGAATTCCAATACTTCAACAAATGGCGCAACCGTTTCAGTGATCGCCATGTACACAAACTGATCCAACTACCACCGTACAACCCAGCAACACCCAAATTCAAGGATGAGCTCGGTCGCACGTGGTATGAAGTAATAGATAGTGCCCAACTGCACAGCGATAAATGGAACTGGAACCCTTATACCATACTGGCGGATAAAGGCCAAAGTTTGCGCAAGAGTGAGCGGAACAAAAAGTATCGTTCGCACCGTAAGTTTATTCGTGAAGCTGACCTGCCAGGCTACGTTGGGGCAGAATCGGAAATGGTAATTGCGCGCAATGGCAACCGTGTGGTAAGTGGAGACCAGATGGAGATCTTCCGATTTGCTTCCAGTGGCCAAATGAACAACCGACCTGTACGAAGCGGAAGTGTATCAGGCGATGGGTTGAACGCCAAATTCGATATTGCGCCTCGCCAGAAGTTCGGTCACCAAGCCATTATGTGCTACCCTGCGCCACCTGTTCGTATAATCGACTTTATTGACCTGCTGGAGAGCAACGAGGTGGACCTGAAGAATATGTTCAAGAGTTATTTCTAGAATGCAACTACATAGTTCGAAATTAAAGACCATCCCTACGGGTGGTTTTTTATGTTTTTGACATTTGAACATAGCCCTATAGCACGATTTGGGATAGAATGTAGCTTTCCTGCAAATGCAAATACGAACAACACACCTAATGCCAATGTGAGCGTTTCAGCCCCGTTATGAAAAGCTGAGAATTCAACTCATGTTCGGCTTTCAGCTCCCACCAGTTAACGATCATCTCAAAACACCACCTGCATTCAAGCATGTCGTTCATCCGTTCAAACCCAACATACATGTGTTGGGTCATCGCAACTGTGCATTACCCCGATATGTTTGTATCGTCAAACTTGAACATTCACCAAAACCCTAAACAAAATGGCATTCAGAGCTGACCTTACCATCGACGGAAAAGAATACCGACTATTGCATTGCAGTTATGCCCTGCAGCGTAGCAAGGACCCTACAGGCCGGGTTTCATCAGAAGTGAAAGGCGGAACCATCAACTTCGAGATAGAAAGCACCGAGGACACGTCGCTGTGGGATCTGATGATAGCACAATATAAAAGTACTGAAGGTAAAATAGTGTTCAAAAAACGCGACGAGGATGCCAAGATGAAGGAACTCTCGTTCAAGAATGCTTACTTGGTCGATCTCAGTGAGAACTTTGACTCAGTAGGTGGCAACCCTATGACGCTCAACTTCACCATAAGCGCACAGCAACTCACATTGGGCAGCGAAACGCTGGAGAACGAGTGGCCGATCTGAACCGATGTGATATAAATGCAGGCTAGTTGGAACTGGCCTGTATTTTACATTTCTGAATGTTCATTCATGAATAGCGCATTTTACAAACCTATTTGAACCCAATGCACAATGAGTTCCTATCACTACCGTAAACATAGGCTGCCCGACAATGAACGAAGTACATTCAGAAATGGACTGGCGCAACGCATGGTTGTTTCACCTGGCGTTGAGTTGTACCGTGTGATCACGCCCCTTGATCAATTTGGGAATGGCAACCATGTTTTTGGTAAATATTGGTTCCCCCGATCAGCATTGACCCAACTGAGGAGCCTCATGCAATTGAACGATTGTACGTTTGAAGAAGCAGCAAGAGCCAAGCTAGCTGTGAATGAAGTTTGGAACCCGAGGATGAGCCACTTGTGCAAGATCAGAATGCAGCGCACTGCTTTTGTGTGGCGGGGCAGCGCGAGGTACCAACACAAGTTGAACACGCAGAAAAAAGTGGCTTACATCGGGGATGCGGAGCAGATCTACATTCCACATATACCCATTGCTAAAGCTAATGACCAAGGTGATCGTCCGTTGAGCGAACTTGTTACATTGATCTATAACCGGCCATTGGAGGAAGTCATACGATCTGGTGGTTGGTGATCCTATCGGGGTATACACTGTATACAAGGCCCTGTTGCTCGAAAACAATGAGACCCTTACTAGATGCGTTCCATACACGCCTTTCCTTGTACTAAATTGCGCCATGCGCGCGCTTACTTCGGCAAGGTCATTGCACTTGTTATCAATTTTATTGTTCCTAGCCTCCATGCTTTACTTGACAACCGGTTGCGAGCAAAAACCCAAGATGGCAAATAAAGTGGAGGAGCGTAAACCCTGCTCTGGAGATCCCTGCTTTAACCCAGCTCTTGCAATGCAGAACGTTTCTGGAATGAATGGCGCTCGTTTTGGGAAGGTGCGTGATGGCGGAACCAGACAGCACGATGGCATTGACCTCCAGATGGCTATCGGAACACCGCTTTTCGCAATGTATGACGGGTACGTGGTTGAAACTGGTAATCGCTCAGGTTACGGTAACTGCCTTGTTTATCTTACCAAGTTCCATGGCCAACCTATTTATATCATGTACGCACATCTGCGTTCCGTTAGTGTAGCAGTAGGTGACGTTATTGAAGCAGGTGATCTAATTGCCTTGTCCGGAAATACTGGCAATTTGGAAGTGGCCATGTATCAAGGCGGTGTAAAAGCGCACATGCATATGGAGGTGCGAGAGTTCGATATCAGCAGAACATTTGCTACCTGTGTTCGGCTGGACCCGGAAGGCTTCATGGGTACTGAATTTGGCGGCAGTGGAAGACCGTTGTACGACCGCGGTTGTCATCATGCCTTTTAGTAGCGTTCCTGTTCATGTCGTTCTTTCAACAATGGCATCTGGTTGGCGCCATCGTGAGCTAATGTCGTTGGCAACGAAAATTTTAAGAATGAGCGGCCTTTAAAATGCCCCTATCTCCCTAACTGTCTGAGAAGCGCAGATGCTGTTTTGTATTAACAAGTCAATTTTTAGTATGCGGAGCATTATTTTAATCTACTACTTGTTTAGAGATGCTGAACTCTTTATCATTGCTGTAACATTAATATCCAATTTATATGGAACCGTTGAATAAGAAAGAGCGACAAATGAATATTATGAGCTTCGTGCTCATCTTATTACTCACGGTGCTGCCCATCTGTGCTGGTGTATATCTCTTCGCTCGGACGGATGCACACGAAAATGAATTGTTGCGCACCAAGGTGGGGGCCATGAAAGTCTATGAAGAAGAGGAAGATGACATTGATCGCATGGAAGCAGATATAATTAGCACAGTAACAGCATTGGACGAAAACATCAACAAAGTAACTATCGCGAAGGACATGACAGGTGAATTGGGCGATCAAATCGCTGGCTACCCAACAAGTTTGAAAGAGAAATTGGTAGAATTGAACGGAAAGGTGATCGGACAGGAGAAGAAGAAGGATATCGGGATTATGTTGGAGATGTGTAAAGCGTTGAAATCGTACAACGATAACATCTATACGATCTTATACGATGAAAAGGAAGACATGAGGAAGAATTCGGAGCGTATCCAACTTGATCTCGACCGGATCAAAAACGTCGCAAGACAGCATGGTGCTGCAGAGAGTGAACTGATAACAGCCCAATGAAGAGGCCGGTCATTTTCAGCTTACTTGTCGTTTTCATCCTTGGTGTCATGTTCATGCTAATGGCATCAACGCATTACGAAACACTGCCTATCGTGGTCCGCAATGTTCAGGATACGCTGGTGGTGGATTCTGTGTTCTGTATAGGGGAAAAATTCCGGGTTTCGCCTCCTCAAGATGTTACGTCCAAGAATGACGAGATAAAGTGGCGACTGGATAGTTCGCAGTATGACGTTGAAGCGGTTCGCGAATTCTCACACCTTGCCGAGGGTGTGCATAGGCTGGATATGTTGATCAACGGAAGATACAGGGGCACAAGGAATATTACTGTGCGGCAATGCAACGCGGTTATACAAATTCCTAATAGTATGGTAGTAAATGTAGAAGCCACCTTCAGCGATAAGACCACCAATGCCCGCTCGCGCCATTGGTATATTAATGGTGATGATATTACTGTGGATAGCATCGCCACCGATCTAACATATAAGTTCAGCACCGCCGATGTCTACAATATGGAAGTGCAGGTGATAACCAATGACGGGGATACCTTACCTATATATAGTAGTGAAATAGTGGTATACCCACCACAAAAGAAGGTTGAAAGAAAAGTGCCCTTAGTAGTAACACCTACTGAAAAGCTGCCCAAGGTGGAAAAAGAGAAGGTAGTTGCACCACCTGCCGAAATTCCTGGACCGGTGACAAGCAATGGATTCCTGAATAAGGCCAGCTATGAATTCAGTAAAGTGCATGTGGTAAGCTATGTAGATGATGCAGAGGAAAGTTGTTTTGACTACAATGGCGAGCGCAGTACGTTGAACTTGAAGGACCTGAAAAAAGATGTTTGCCTAAGCAAGATCTGGGTAGTGCCGGATCCTGATCTGAAAGGCAATAAATTACTTGTCCGTATAAAGAATGCCAAAAGCGATTTCGAATGGGCGCAGAACGTGTTCCCCGTACAAGGTGGATTTTCTGATGGTCCTAGATACATAAGCATAACCACATTGGGTTGCGCGCTATTAAAAGGAGAATCATACATAATAACTGTTCAATCCGCAGATGAAGAAAGCCGCTTTGCCGACATGAGCTATGCTAACGATTGCCTAGGTCTTATTGACATAGGTGACCTGATGGGTGGCTTGGATTTTGTCGAGAAGACCAAGATCGTGAAACTTGAATTCAGGTATTGACGGCGTGATGAAGAACATAGGTTGTCACATACTGAATTGTTGGATGATGCCCTTGTTTTTACTGCTTAGCATACAAGCATTCACGCAACCGGTATTTACGCTCAAATTGTGTTCCCCTGTAGATTCTGCTGAGTTCGATCTCAACGACATTGGATTAGGTAATCGCTTTCTTTGCGCGGATACAAGTAACGATAATGTGCATTTCGCGACGGATACAACAGGTTCCTTGGTAGGCATAACCGATGTAGAAGCAAGCAATTACTGGAGTGTGCGTGATACCATCTTCGTTTTTACCAGCACTGATCAAGCTTGTATCAACCCCGCCCCCATTTGGTTGTCTTTGGAATTGATCGTGGATCCATTACCAATAGTGACCATTGTTGATAATACGCTATGTTCCGGAGACTCCCTGACCATGTTCTTCGGCCCGGATTCCGGATCCACTTGGGAAATGTTTTGGAGTCAGGCATCGCCCATTACCAATGCCATTGCCGGTGATACGGTGGTCGCATTGGTGGGTAACATAGGCGCCACAACAGCTTATTCGCTGGATAGTGTGATGAACACAGGTACCGGTTGTGTGAGTGCTGTTCCCGAAATGATAACTGTCCATTCCATTCCATCGGTGACCCTGCTCACTGACACGATCATGTGTCCCGGGGATAGTTTGCAGTTGCTATTCACACCCTCAGATGAAGGACCTTGGTCTTTGTTTTGGTCAGATGGTGCAACCACACAATGGCCGCAGGCCGTTATTGGAGATACTGTGAGCAGCTTTGCAACAACAGCAGGAGTAGATACATTGCTTTCCATTTCAAGTGGCGCGCAATGTGCGTTCAATGATACGATCATGTTGCACGTGCTGGCTGGTCCTTCTGCGACACTAACTGCCGGCGCGTGCGTGGGCGATACGGTGGCCTTGAGCGATACCTTGAACTTGAGCACCATCGGTTTTGCCAATAGCGCTATTGTACCGGTGGACCTTGATATGTTTGTAATGCCCAATGATGTGATCAACCCACCGCTATTGGTTGTACTAGGGGCACCAAATGGGTGTATGGATACCTTAACTCTACAGGTTGATCCCGAACCATCGTTCGATACAATAACCTCCATCGCTTGTGAAGGCGATGCCATAATTGTTTCCGGCATCGCGAATGCTACCACCCTCACCTACGAATGGGCCAATTCACAACAATCTCTTGAATTGAATGTAGTCAACGGTAGTGCCAGCATTCTCAGCTCCAACACATCAGAGGGTCCACTTCATCTGGTATTGCAAGGTGCCTGTTCGTTGGATACGCTATTGAGCAATATTCAGGTGTACCCATTGCCAAATGCGGTAATTATCAACAATAGCAATTCGCTGGATGGTCAAGTGGGATACTGTGTTGGCCAGCAATTGGACTTGTTGAGTACGAATGCGAATGCTATTTGGACCGCCCAGGACACCGCCTTTTTGGAGCCGGACATGGCCATTGGTGCTTCATACGACCCCATGATCACGAACACTGGAAGCTATGAAATAGTGCTCACCGTTAGTCGGGATTCAGGCGGGGTAGTTTGCACAGCTGATACCAGCCTAACTGTGGACGCGTCACGCTCGTTGTGCAAGATCAGTTCATTATACCAGTTTCCCGGCTACATATTCATCGCTGCGTTGGATACCACTTTCAATGGCGATTCACCATACTTCCAGTGGTTCAATGCCAATGACCCCTTGATCCTTGACACTCTTGCTAGTGTTGGCAATGCGGCCATAGCGATAATACCTGCATCTCTGGCAGATAGTGTGATCCGTGTATTCGGATCCTACTATGGCGAAGGACTCTGTGAGTGTAGTTCCGGAAGGTTGAACACCAAGGCGATAGTTGATCAAGTGAACGAATTGAAAGTTTACCCGAATCCGATCGAAGGAGGCAATTTCAATATGATCATGCCCAGTTATTTTCAGGATCAGCGTGTACAAATGCAACTGATCGATCCGCTGGGAAAAAGCGTTCTGAAATTGGAACTGGAACCGGGAAGCATCTTCCGAACAATTGAAATACCGGTTGATCTGGATGGGGTCCATTTGATGGAATTACGCTCCTCCGCCCAGGTAGTTGGTCATAAAGTGATCGTGCGATGAAAGGATGCCCATTATCCTTTCTTTTTTTAGCTGTGGTACTCGTGCCGTTAGGTGTGAATGCGCAGGATAAAGGATCAATGGAACTGAACCGCGCACAGGCGAAGATCAAAGCATTTGATCTGGCAACTCGGTTTGGTGATCTAAGCCAATTGAAGGATACACAAGGAAACAACCTTGAAGGAGAATTTTTGGATCTATTTGGATTGAACGCACAACTGTTGTTGGATTTTTATGCAAACGAAGAGAGTGCAGCTGATCATGGTCGGAGCCTAGGTCCTAAGGCGTATTGCGCTGAGTACTATTCGAAAAAGATCGACGAACCTTTAGGGGTGGTCACAAAGGTCATGAAGCCACTTACGTCAGTTCTGCTTTCAGGGGCTGAAGATCATTTCATTGTTCGGCTCGTTGTCAAACGTACCTTCCCCAGGGTGCTCAGCAACGGAGTATTGATCGAGCCGGAAAAGCCGAAGGAGGTGTTCCAGTTCATTACCGTGCGAGTGAGCAAACAAGAGCAAGCATTCATCCAGATCATACAACCCTATTTTGAGCAAATAGAGAATAAATGGACGCTGGACTTCTACAGGTTCGGTGGTGGCGATGGTACTATCCGGAGCAACGGTGCGGCCATTTTGACCAAAGATCCGAACATGGCCATCGCTCTGTTGGGTTTTCGTGTCGGTTATCGCTTTTATCCATTCAAGGAGGCTTCACCACTTTTACGTGGTCGATTGGGTTTTCATGTAGGTGCGGGAGCCGAAACATGGAACTATAAGCTTACCGGAATAGAGGCTATGGGGTCACAGCAAGTTGATTACTTGGGTGCTGGTGATAATGTGATCGATCTTATCGATCTGGATATGTTGAATGATCTTGGCGGTGACGATTTCATACTTAACCAGCGAAGCAAGTTTGCGCCGGAAACCATTAAAAGAACATTGTTCACGATCCGTGGAGCAGGTAGCTATGATGTTTTCAAAAAGAGTAAATGGAGCACCAATCTGGAACTTGGGTTGGGCTATGTTTCCGGCGGCAAAGCCAATGTTCACCTAAGTGCTGTGGATGATCAGTTCGTAGTGTTCCAAGAAGGACCATTTGCGGGTAATGAGGTTACTATTGAACACAATTCCGTTGGTTACAACGGCGATATTGTCTTTAGGAACACACATGCAAATGCTTATGGTTTCGGGTCGTCCACTTCTGAATTGGACCAGCAAGTGGAGTTACGGTCCACGATCTATTGGGATGTGAAATTGACCCAGGTTTTTAACTATAGGAAGATCGAATTTGGGGTTTTCCTATCTTTAAGGCACCATATCACCCCTAGTCTTGATAATACAGACCTATCCACAATACAACTGAACGAAATTCGCCAACAGGAGGTTTCTGCTAGTAGGGCATTCGTGGAAAAGGCAACGCCGCATTTCTTTGGCTTTGGACTAAGTATTCAAAAAATCAGATAAGAATGAACATCGTACGGCATATGCGGCTTTGGCTTTTTTTGGCTTGCACGGCTAGTCCTTTTTTGGCTGGTGCACAGCTGGAGTTGCCCAGTGAATTGCTGCATCCACGGTATAGCATGGCCGAGAAAATGATCAAGCTGAATGACGGCGTCGATTATCGGACCGGAAAAGTTCCGAGCCGCAATACGAGCGATCAGGAATGGCGTGCATTTACGGACAGAGCTGATGTGGGCGTTTATGACAATGATAAATGGAAAGAAAAGACGAATACGCTGCCGCGCATGGGAACCATGCTAACGATAAGAAAAGAAAGTGATGAGGGAGTTGAAGTCATGCAGGGAGGTGCCAAATTAGGTTGGGTGAAAAAAGCGGAACTGGTGCTTTGGCCACATCCATTGGTGAAGTATGGTTCTGAGGCGGTTGATCTAAAGGCGTTCATCGTGAATACGGTCGATAAGGCGTTTACTGACAAGATCAAAGAAGACCCAACGTTGAAGTCCTTCTATCAAATTTATGATGCCCCAACATCCAATAAGGTCTTGGATACGAAACAGATCTACCAAATTCTTTTTGCGTACAAATACGACGATGCGCAAGGCCGTTACTTGCTCAGTAATAACTATAAGTTGGATGGAGATGGACAACTTCTAGGATGGGTGGATCAGAACCGTGTAAAGATCTGGGATACGGCTTTAGCACTGGAACCTAATTGGGATAGCCCTGCTATGGAAGAGCGCAGGAAGAACGGTCAGTTCATAGCCCAGGTGTTCAAGGACCACAATGATGCAACGCGTTATTATGGTGGTGACTATAAGGTGAAACCATTGAACCAGCTCGATCCGGTCATCTTGGAAAAAGACAGAACGAACGTGGATATTCTTCACGAAAGTGGTCGGTTCAGTGGTATTATTCCACGTTTTCCTTTTTTATCCCAAGCTAGTAACGATGCTGTAATTGAGTGCGGTGCAATAGGTAAAATGAATGTTGCCAACACAGGAACGGTCAAGGGTACGAGCGATGTGGAATTTGGCCTGTTGCGAAAGAAACTGGAACGCGCACAGGAGAACCAAAGCAAGGTGAACATAGTATTTGTTGTGGATGCGACCAGTGGCATGCAAAAGCATTTCAGGTCCACCGTATTACCAGCTATGCAGGCTCTTATTCAGAATACGGCAAGTGAGAAACGTAGCAATTTGCGCTTTGGAATGGTGGCTTATTCCGATGGTGATTGTGGAAGCTCGGTAGATGATGTTCTGGTGAAACGGATCCAGCTAACGAATGATCTTGATAAGTTCAACAACGCGGTCAATATTGCGCAAGTGAATACGGTCATTGATGGTGATGTCCTGGTTGCCTCTAAGCTTGGTCTGTTGTCAGCACTGAATGATCTAGGAATGAATGACGACGAGACCAACATCATCTTCCATTTGGGTAGAACGATGGATGTGGGGAGTGATATGGTGCGTAGTTTCAGTTGTACCCGAACACCCTTTGTTGATGAAGGAGATCTGGTCAATGCGTTCTTCAATAAACGACCAGCCTTCGTTTCCTTTCAAACAGATTGGAAGAATGGCATTGGCTATAAAGGGTTTGAAGATGAGGTCCAGGTGTTAATGGAGAAGGTCGCAAGTAAGATCAATGACAGCGAGAAGGAACGGTTCATAACCTATGATGCCGGACAAGAGACCCAAACTGAGGCCGTTCGGAATCAAGGATATACTGAGATCGTAAATGCGCCAGCTTTAATGCGGATCTATTATCCGGAAAGATCCCTGGCTGAAAGTGAATTGAGCCCTGAAGTTCTCGTTCGTTTGATCGGCGAAGCGTATGAAGCAGCCCAAAAGAAAGGCGAGGTGGAATTGAAGATCAGAGCTATGCTCTTCAACGATGACCAAACACTTGGTAAAGCCTTTACGGAATTCTCCTCGGAAGCAGCTATCGCGTTGAGTAAAGCTAACCTGAGCACCGAGGAAATGCGTTTATTGGCCAAGGAACGCGTACACACGTTCCAGCTGGCAAATACATTCTTGAAGAACAAAGATGCACAGAACCCTACCTATAGATTAGTGCTATTCATGAAACAAGGTAGCGTTGATGCATTGCGTGATCTTTTCGAGCGTGTTGAGAACGCTTCAGACAGCCAGGATGCTGCAGGGCAGCGCGATGTTCTTAAAGATGCATTGGAGAAATACGCAAAAAGCATTCTGAATATTGAAGATATGGACCAGAAGGTGGACATAAGCAGATTGCGTAGCCAAATAACCGGAGTGGGGGACCATGTTGGTGGCAGCAATTCCCTATTAAGCCGCTTAAGCAAATTGGACGATATTGAAGACCTGAGTGATATGGAAGTTCAGAACTATTTCCGTGACATACAACGAAAGGGGCGCGAATTCAAAGACAAGGTCATAGCTGTTAAGGGTGGTTATCCCTTTGTATATACCGCAGGTATAACAGATCGTGACAAGGAATTGAAGTTCTACTGGATCCCAATGGAATACCTGTTCTGAAGCGATCGCGCACCGCGCTATGGCCACTGCTCCTGTTTTCTCAATTCGCGATCTTGATCTAGGCTATGATCCGGGTAATACGGTGTTGCACATACCGCAGCTAACAGTTATACCGGGTGAGCTTACGTTCGTTCTGGGCCCCAGTGGTGCAGGCAAAAGTACGCTGCTGGAGAGTTTGGGTTTAATGAAGAATACGTTCCAGCCCGGCCCGAACTCTTTACTTGACCTCAGAACCGTACAAGGCAACACTACAAGTTTATTGGGCATTTGGGAAGATGGTGGCGACCGCGCAAATGCTATGCGGAAAAAGCATTTCTCGTTCATTTTTCAAAGCACTAACCTAATGCCCAACTTCAGCTTGGGCGAGAATATCTGCTTTACGGGTATGCTGGAAGGAGCGGACCTTAGCGCCATGAAACCAAAGGCCTTGCAGTTAATGGATCAGCTCAACTTGGATCCTGCATTGTTCGACCAACCTGCTACAATGGCCAGTGGTGGCCAAAGACAACGTGCGGCATTCGTGCGCGCTTTGTGCAAAGGGTTCGACGTGCTATTTTGCGATGAACCTACTGGGAACTTGGATCACGAGAATGCATTGTCATTGTTCCAATTGCTGCGCAAGCATATAAAGGATAACCAATTGGCAGCAGTAATTGTCACGCATGATGTGGACCTTGCTGAACGATTTGCGGATCGCGTAGTGAATATAGAATTGCAGTCACGCAATAAGCAGACCTTAGGAGTGGTTCAACCATGATCGAACTCCTGTACAGAGCCATAGCTGGAAATGGCACGGACCACCGGTCGCTTTTCTTGCGCAATGAGTTGCGCACATTGCTTGGTCGGGCTAACAAGAATTTAAAGACCCTCGCGTACTTCACACTGCTGGCATTCATTGCTGTTGTGTTTGCTGAAGCAGGGTGGAAGTACTTGGGCAAACGCATGGACAACCCGTACGTGAAGTGGATCGATTTTCCTGTGAGTTCTGATGTGGACAACCAATACGGGCCCATTATTCGCGATCTGGACAGCTTAAAGAGCGAACAGCAGTTCACGATGGACCGCCACAGCGGCTTCAACCGGTACATTCTGGGTTTCCGTAGAGCCGATGGTCGCCTTACCGATAAAGTGAAAGGCCGCACGTTCATACATCCGGAAGACAACACGTTATTGGCTGCCATACTCATCGAGCAGAATAGAGTGCGAATGAATGCTCCCGGGAGTGACCCTGGTGCATGGAGCGAAGCGCACAAGAAACGGGGTATCATCATCACTGAGGAATTAGTGCGGATGATGAAATTCGATGCGGATCAAGACACGTTGTACGCGGAGTACGGCAAAGATCATTACTTGCAATTAAAGGTTATCGCAGTGGTGAAAAGCCTCCCGGATCGCGCTATGTTCATGAGCAGCTATGAAATGTTCTGGGACCTTACGCGAAGCGCTGGCACCGAATTCGATTTTTACAATAAGTACCGCCGGACCGACCGATTGCCGTTCCTCGTCAGAATGGAAGATGCTCAATACGACACGAAAAAGGCCAAAATTCAATTGGACCAACTTGTGCGGGAACAAGGTTATGATCTGCAGGTAACGAACATAGCGATCGGGCAATTGCCCGTGTCACAAGGACCATTCAATGCAACCATGACCGTAATGTTGGAAGGAGAGCATGAAATGGGACGAACCCATGACTTGGTGGAACTGATCACCCGCGCCAGCAGTACCGAATACCTACGTCCGTTCCTGCAGGAAGAGTACAATTGGCATCGCACAGGCGAACTTAGTGGCTCCAAGGATGTGTTGGTAAGACCGGGCACTGGCGACAACAAATACTCCTTCGTTACCATGCACTTCGATCAGATCGACAGCATCCGTCCATTCCGCAAATACATGTTGAACAAATTTGCGGTCGATATTGACCTGGAGCAGATCGAATCGCGGGAGAACTTTCATTTGGTCACAGTGATCACCAGTATTCTGGCCATTGCGCTCATACTTTTCGCTCTGATCAGCATTTCCCTGTTCATAAGCAATGTGTTGCGGGCACATTTGGAAAAGATCAAAATGAATCTGGGCACCTTCATGGCATTCGGCCTTTCGCGCCAATTCCTGGTGGGTAGTTATTTACGTATGATCCTGGGAATGTTATTGGCCGTGTTCCTGTTTGCCCTGTTGGTGGTGGGCCTGTTGGATGTACTGGACGTGCCATACCGTTTGCTCACACTGTTCGGCATGTCATTGAACCAGGACTTCACCGAGGCATTCAGCGTATTGAGCTTGAGTTTGTTCATGCTCATCATACTTATCTTGCTGCTCACTTGGTGGAACACGCGCCGTTCTGTGAATGCGGTGTTGCGCCATGCTCCAAGCGACCTCATTTACAACCGGACGGAATGAAGAACTTGCACATTTTCCCTGTTCTATTGGTCGCATTGTTGTTAGGTGCCTGTGGTGTTGACGAACACGAAGAAAAAGTGCAGAAAGCCGTAGAAGCGTTGGATCAGAAACCACAGATACAGGAGCAACAAGAGGCCAAGCAGCAGGACCTTGAGGTATTGGACGAGGACGAAGCCAAGGCTCTTCAAGAAGAGATCAAGAAGCAGGAAGATAAACGCGTAGATCGCATTTCGGCCTCGCCTTTAGCAGGTTTTGCTACCGAGCCTGAGAAGCTGGCTGCGTATTTGCAAGAAAAGGTGAATGATGCGGCCAGTTGCCAAGGCATTGCGGAGTTGAACGAGTTTTTTATTACGTGTAGCGATGATCAGGTATTCAAAGAAATTTACAATGACCCGGATCACCGCGACGGTATTTTAGAAGTATTCGGAAACTATAAGAAACTAGTGAGCAAGTGTGCGGGCAAGTAACCGTTGTCGGATCACAAGTAATTGTATTCGTCCTTGAAAAGATCGGCCTCCTTTAGATAAGGGCAATTTACCGCTTTGGGTAAGCTCTTCAACTGAGGATACACCTCATTGTCCAACTGGTCGTTCCAGCCACGTAATTCCTTTATAAGATCATTGTCGTTGAAAAAATACATAGGTATATCCGAGTGGGTTTTCATGTTCTCAATTACATCACGTGCTTCCAAAGGCGTGCCTTTGTAGACCTTTTTATCCTTAGGGTCGCGTTCGTTATAGCCTTTAAGGCAAGCTACCAACATGCGACCAAAAGCGGCGTATGCCTTTCCGGGCTCTTCGCCGATCTGCAAGCGGCTTGCACGGTCGTTGATGTGGGTCAGTAACCTATTCACCTGGTCTTCTTTCGATCGGTCATCCGACGTTTGGTTACGCAAAAGTTCCATTGCTTGGTTCGCATCGGCAAGGATCCAAAGAAATTCCAGAAGTTCTATCCCCCGTGTGTCCAACAAAGGTTCAATACCATTGTCCATAGCGTTGGTCAGGTTTTCCGCCAATGAGCCTAGCTCATTCGTACACGCATGCACTATTGCCCGAGCAAAATAGACCGAAGCCTCACTGCTGCCGTTCTTGTTAGCAAGGGCGTAGTAGTGCGCCGCCTCCTCCATATCATCTATCATAACATAACAACGTGCCACCTTACGATCCATCAATGCCTTTTGGTAATTTTTCTTTTCTGCCTTTTTGAATTCTTGTATTGCCTGATTATAGAACCCTTTGCGATTAGAGTTGCCTAGCGTCGTCGAATCAGTATCCGCGATCCATTGGCTAATGAACCCTGTTTTAAAGAATTTGACCCCGGTAGTTGGTTTTGTCGTTCTCACATACTTCCGCCAATACTTGCGATGCTTGGAGGCATCCATGGTAAGGTTACCTTTTACCACGAGCAGGTCCGGGTCGTTCTTCCACTGCTTTAGGCCCACAGTTACAAGTTCTTGTGCTTGGGGTCTTTGGGCAATGGCGTTCAAATACGTTGCTTGTGCCGCATGTGCTTTTGCTTTGTCTTCGCCATCAAGTGTTCTTGCTTTTGCAATAGCGGCCGACGGGTCTTGTCCAAGTGCGCCTTGAACCATTGCGAGTTCCAACCATGTTGCGCTGGGGTCGGGTGCGCTTCCTTCTTTGAGCATTTGGGTGTAGCAAGCTTGTGCAATGGCCAAGTAGCCTGACCTTTCTGATTTTTCCGCTAGTGTCTCAAGACGTTCCGGGGTGGGTGCCAGCATGGCACCAATGAAATACCCTTTCATAGCTTCCTGATGCGAATTCACGAAGTGCATTTCACGACCATGATCGAACCATGGCAGCGCGTATTTATCCGTAAGGTATTTGCTCATTACCGCTTGTCCATTCAATATACGGTACCTGGCCATGCTCTCCAACGCTTCGGAATAATGCCCGGCCTTTGCTTGTGCCAAAAAGCGGATCAAGTAGATCTCTTTGATCACAGGGCAGTTTTCCGCTCCCTCCAGATTTTGTAGTGCTTTCGGCAGATTCTCTTCCAATAGGGTATAATACCATGCTCCAACTAAATGGGCCTGAATGTTCAAGGGGTCATTCGACTGGTTGTACTTATTCTTAACGCTGGTCACTTTGGAAGGAACTCCATCAGGGTCTTTTTCCAGCATGGTAAGAAGTTCCCTGATCTCAATGTCACCGCGAAAGATAGTTGTGTTCGGAGTCTTTTTCGGAAGGTAGAATGGCAATGACTGGAATAGTTCCGTTGAATAATACGTGGTCCTGTTACGCAGATCGGTCGCTTGTGTGAAATTGGTCCGGGTGTCTTTCTTGGTCCCAGATTCGAAATCATATTCGATCTGCCATTTCAATATGGGCCGCACAATTCGCTCCAATTGTTCAGGTGAGCATAGGCCGCTGCCGGCCGTGCTCAATGGAGACGCATAGGGGTCAAGGAATATGGGCGTGTGCAAGGACCATGGTTCAAAATTGCTTCTGCCGTGCATCGTTGGGAGGTCGTCCGGAGAACGAGCAGCTTTAAACTGTTTCATCAAACAGGTATTCGCTGCCGGTACAAAACTCACTTCATACGTTGCATGGAAAGGTCCCGGAAATACCTTTTCAATGCCTTTATCCTCATTGAGGAATTCAGCAGCAAAATTCAACATACCGGTTACATCAATGCGTTGCACACCATTTTTCTCGTAGAGATCGGAGAACTGAAGAGACTGGAAAAAGAACGGTTCGTGCAATACCGTCATCAGGTTCAGGTCACGTTCCAAATTGAAGATCACATCCTGTGCTTTCTGAGCCGCATAGCGTGATGCGAATTTCGCATTGTCGAACAGCGCCAGTTCTATCGTGCAATCCTTGGTAAAAAGATCACTTTCGCGATAAGGGGAAAGTAGTTCTAGTGAAGCATCACTCTTTGGTGCTGCACCAATATGCACCATATCATTAAAAGCAAATAAATTGTTGAGCACCAACGAGCGCGCCATGTATTCGTGGAGATCGGAGCTGTTGGGCTGAGCGGCCAACCCACCCAAAAGGGTGTAGGCTAGGGCGAGGCAGGAGAGGGGGCGTAGCTTCATGGTGCAATGGGTCCCAAAGGTCGTAACGGATGGTCAGAGTGGGAAATATAGCAATAACAAACACTATCTGGAGCTGATCATGATGTTCATCCCGTGCATCGTGCCGTTGGTGAACACGAATTGCCATTTCATAAACCCGTAGTTACTTTCACTGCGCAAGATCCAGGTTCATGAGCAAACCCGCAGCACGAATAGGCGATATGCACGTGTGCCCGATGGTAACACCGGGAACACCGCCCATACCTCATGTGGGTGGCCCCATAGCAGGACCAGGTTGTGCCACAGTGTGGATCGGCGGCATGCCTGCCGCAGTACTGGGTGATATGTGCGTATGTACAGGACCGCCCGACACGATCATACTAGGTTCTACCGGAGTGTTGATAGGAGGCAAACCTGCTGCTCGCATGGGAGATATGTGCGCGCATGGAGGGAGTATCGTAGTAGGATGCCCTACTGTGCTGATCGGCGAGATCTCACCAGCTGGAATGGCGCTAATGCGTATGGTGCTTCTTGCCATATTATTGAAGATCAAGGGCTTTGAAGGAGGAGAAGCAGGCGGATTAGCGGTTCGGCAAATGCTTAGCTTACAACAAGCCGCAGTGAATGGTGCGGCTTTCTGTGAAGTATGTGAAGCCAATAAGAATAATAATGGCAGTTCAGGTTCCGGAGCATCACGTGGGGGCACAGCCAATGCCCCTGGGTCGCAAGCAGTAGTTGAAGAAAAAGTGAAGAAGATAAACGCTATTTATTTTACGGATAGCGCAGGAAACAGAATTACCGAAGTGAAGGAGGAAGAAACCGTGATGCTGACCATAGAAGGGGAGAATATTGCTGGCGAGGAAGTACTGATCACGCTTTACGACAACGCCGGGGACTTCACTTATCAAGGGAACGATATTGAAAATGATCAGCTAACCTTAAGTCTATCAGGTAATGATCACAAAGTGGAATTAGGTATTAAGATAACCACGAAGTAATGCCAAGCATTTTTTTAAGTTCGGATACTAGTGTGACGGCTACAGCTGCTGCGTTGAAGTTGCCAAAACCTGAAGTAAGGGTTGAGTTCAGGCCTGCCTCTGACTACGACGGTGACCACGGCTTCGATTGGGTACGCAGAGGAGACACATCGCTTCTAGGAGATAAGGACTATGCCGACATTATAGGATCATGCACAGGAGGTAGCTTCGTTGCTGATATTGATGAAAAACAATTGAAGAAGTACTACAAAGAGTATTGCGACTCGAATAGTGCGGTTCCTAAGATCATGGAAGAGGATTACCCGGTCGCGGTTCTGGCATTGTTCAAAGACAAGAAGGCGAAGGTTTCGCTAAAGGTGAACATCAAGAAAAGCCCGGATGAACTAAAGTTCAAGTACAATGAGCAAGCGCTTGAATTGACCAAGAATAAGCTGGACAATGTATCGGTCGGGGAGCAGGACTTGAAGGATTTCTTGAGCATTTCATTCAAGGACGGAAGGGCAAGCTCGCAGATTGAGTTCGTTGAGGTCTATGCCGATGATGAACTTGCAGGTCAACTAAGGGTTTTGCCTAATGATACTAAGCACACATATCTAGTAGATGTTGTTTTCATTTACGTGAAGACCGACATTGGCAACGGATCCATCAAAGAGGGCAAGCACATGGCCAATGAAGTTGACTCCTTCAACAAAACGTTCCGTCAATCATTGTCTGATCCACAGGTCACTAAGGTCAATTGGGACCTCAGAAAGAACGAAAAGTTCAACACGGACCTGGTCTTGGATGATGATGGGAACAAGATCATCAAGAAGGGCGATGAACTATTCAACTTCTTGGAGAGCGAATTTTCGAAAGAGCATTCTCAGTACGATGACAACTACAAAGTGTTCATCTTCGATGATAGAGGCGGCCGGAAGAAAGCAGACGGTTCGATCAAGGGATTAGGAGGTGCAATGCAGATCGGAGGGAAGATCGGATTCGTATTCAGTTCAAGGAAACTTACCACCTTACCGCATGAGTTCCTTCATGGGTTAGGGCTCAGGCATACGTTCGATTGCGCTGAGAAATATCAATTCGAAAAATTGAAAACAGCCAATATCATGGACTACACACAGAATAGGCAATATACATGGCACTGGCAATGGAAGAAGCTCTGGCCCAAATTCAAGAAGATAAGTGAAGTATGAAGACGTGGATCTTGGCCTTCACGCTCCTCACAGTTATTACCTGTGGCGATAGTAGAATGACCGATGAAGAAAATGGGAACAACAAACTTGGAAGTGTGATCATGCAAGAACCGGAATTCAATATCAGTGAGTATGAAAAGAGGAAGGAAAGCGGCACGACCCATTTCTTCTTGGACGATGGAACGGAGATCCAGCAGTTCGATGTGGAGGAAGGAGATGTTTTGAACTATGTGGAGTATCGAACTGTTCCAGGGCAATACTTCAAGGAGTATAGGCTCTATTATGAGAATGGTAACATCAAGACGTCAGGAAAGGAATATCCCAGGCAGTTCCAGGCTGGTGTCTGGAGCGAATTCGATAGAAGCGGCAAGCTGGATCGCGAGATCGATCATGATCTTCCTTACAAATTCACGTTCGATTCATTGTTGATGCTTATTCAAGGCCAAACGAACGGAAAAGACGAACTAGCGATCGATGTGTTCAGCGGAACTACCATGATCTCCAGGAAGGTTAGCGAGCAAGGACCTAGGTGGTACGTAAAGTGGAAGGAGAGGGAAGAAAGAAGGGAGCGCTTGGTCATCGACGGGGAAACAGGACAAGTTCTTGAACGAGGAACCGTTGAATGGGAAGAAAATTGAAATGATCATCGCCCAACAACAGCTCGAAGCTCTTGGAGCCCCGCATAAAGAGGCATTCATTGCGAAGACTCTCGTTTTTTTGCGAAAGGAATGTGCGCAGTGGGCTATGAATAAGGAAGACGAAGTCATCGTGGAGTCTATTGAAAACATGATCTACTTCGCCAAGAGATACGACGTGAAGAAGGAGGTCAATGTGCAAAAGTTGCTGTATCACTGGATCCAGTCTGAACTAGAATTGCCATTCAAGCAGCCACTGAAGGATGCTTTGATGCAGGAAAACGTAAGTGAGGATAAACGGGTCAAGGACATGATCAAAAAAACGAAAGGGTCATGGGGCTAGATAGTATTATAAGTGATATGTTCGATAGGGGGATTGCAACGGTGATTCCTACGCTTACTGTTTCTTATCCCCATATTAAGAGAGCCTATTTCGCCAAAGTATCGGTGGGTGATGACATGACCATTGAGCGGATTACAGGGGCCGCTGTTACCGCTCGTGTTCATTTAGTAGTGGAAACGGAGAATTTTAGAAATAAAACGCTCAAGGTGAACATTAAGCAAGGTATTGAGCGGGTGGTCGCAGATGTAGACGCGGTAATTGCAGTTCAGGTAGGAGATGAACACAAAGGCTTGATCGAGATACAAGTAGGCCAATTCTCTTCAGGGACAAATGCTAACAATAGGAATGAATTCTTGGATCACGCGATAATTGCCATCGAGTTAAAAGCTTCATGTACAGAAGCAACTAGAGACTGGGATGAGGCCATTTTGGGAGCATCAGGACAAGTAGCGCCATTGTACCTCTTGGTGGATGCCCACACAGGAAACACAGATGTGCCGCAATGCAGATTCAGCTATTACGGACGGAACGAGGGCACGGATTCCATGCGCAACCTTTGGTTGGATATGGATGGCTTTTGGTTTCAGCTCAAGAAAACGCCTGCACCTTGGATGGAAATAGCCAAAGGCGAAATAGGACAACATGAAGCCGGCGGGTCAAGGATCAATCCTCGAATACAAGAGTATTTTGATGCATCAGGTTACTGGGGCACAGATGATACCGGTGCGGAAAACGCTTGGTGCGGATCATTTGTCGCATGGGTTATGACCCAGCATGGTTCAGCTCCTCCAAGAGCTTCTTACCGGGCTAACAGTTGGAAGGAATTTGGAAGACAGATCCATGAACCTATTTACGGCGCTATTGGTGTTAAAAGTAGGACAGGTGGTGGCCACACCTCATTTGTGGTGGGCAAGAGTATAGATGGCCTGTGGCTGTTCATGCTAGGTGGAAATCAAAGAAATGAGGTGAACGTATCGAGGTATGCGAGAGATGTTTGGTCGCACTTCATGTTGCCATCGGACTACGATGCGTCAGGTGATGAACTTCCTGTGTATGATCAAAGTGCCACTGCAGCAGGTAGTGAGGCATGAGGACCAAATGGCATATACCGACCCTTTGCTCCTTCTTATTGGTGGCTTGTTCAGGTCTAGAACATGCGGAACAGGAGATTGAGCTGTCGTTGGTGGATGATAAGCCAATAGTATTGGAGAATAACACCATGCAGAACAAGCACCTGAGCAAAATGCTTGAAGCAATGGAATATACAATGAGGTCCACAACTTATTGCGCAAAGATCA
>JAGNUG010000114.1 GCA_017987115.1 Flavobacteriales bacterium
TCAGGATCGTATAGCTATGAATTTCAGGTTGCAGTGGCCTGGTGTACAGCCTGGCTATAAATCGTACTCGGTTGCCTATGACCATCGCAATGCTGCGCTGAGCAGTGGTTTCGGAGGTTATGTCCTTCATGACCAGACCGGGAATCAAGGATTGAAATTCACACTATTGGCATTATCATATAGCTATGAAGCACGGATAAATCGCAAAAGAGCCTTACGGTTCGGTGTACGTGCCGGCTATACCATGCGGGGGATCAGCAGGGATGAGTTTCTTTTTGCTGATCAGGTCATCCGCGATGATGCGTCAACATCCATGGAGAGCAATATCATCGAGAATATCAGTTACATGGATCTCGCAGGTGGCGTTGTTTACCATAGCGACGCCATGTGGGCCGGGGTAAGCATCAACCATTTGAATACCCCGAACCAGAGTCTTTTGACCGGCGGCAACGCCGATCTACCGATGCGTTTCACTTTCCATGGCGGCTATCGGTTTGCTTTGGATGATCGCATCCTAAGCCGGAGTGAAACGCGATTCACCTTAGCAACCATCTATAAAGCACAAGGGAAATGGGACCAGCTTGATGTTGGCGGTTACATCGATCATCAACGATTAAGTTTTGGGCTTTGGTACCGGGGTCTTCCTATTGCAAAGGCATACAAGCAAGGCTATGGCAACAGCGATGCGGTGATCATGATGATCGGCGTGCAGACCGACAATAAGCTCCGATTCACTTACAGCTATGACATCACCGTTAGCAAATTGGGCTTGAAAAGTGGAGGCGCCCACGAGATCAGCTTGATCTACGAATGGCCGAAGAAAAGAAAAGACCGGAATTACAAGATCGTTCCGTGCCCTAAGTTCTAGTTTCCGAAAAGGTTCAGAACAAAACGATCATTTTGCGCCGAAAAGGATCGGCACGATCAATTCCGAGCGAACGATCTCTCCTTTGCTTTTTCCGGGGATCCATTTCGGCATGGCAGCTAGTACACGGACCGCCTCTTCATCGCAGCCATACCCTAGTCCACGCCGAACACAGATATTGGTGAGCGAACCATCCGTTCCAACGATCACGCGTACGTAAACCACTCCGCTGATCTCCGCTTTTTTGGCAGCCTTCGGGTAGTTACGTTCCTTGCTGATGAACTCGTACATGGCTAAGTCCCCGCCATCGAACGCCGGCTGTGGGGTCAAGGAAGCTACGCTGAAGACCGGCGGTTCCACACCGGGCACTTCGGCCATCAGATCACATTGGGCAATGACAGAATACGTTAATAATGAACAGATCGCGATGAGAACTGTTCGGAAGATGTTCAACATTTTGGGTGCTTTGAATTCGTGGAAAAGTCCATTCACTTACATCCGCTCAGGAACGCGTATGCCGAGAAGCCACATTGCGCGCTGAATAACACGCGACACGTTACTGCTTAAGGCCAAGCGGAATTCCCGTTTAGTTGGATCTTCTTCCTTTAGAACAGGAACAGATTGATAGAAACTGTTATAAGCTTTTACCAATTCGTACGCATGGTTCGCAATTGCCGATGTATCCAGCTTCGAAGCAGCTTCGTTCAATACCATTGGAAAATGATGCAATAGTTTCAGAACTGCACGTTCTTCAGCGAGCAATAGCTTTGGATAAGAGATATGATCAACGGTTCCCGCTTTGCGCAACAGCGACTGGATCCGTGCATACGTATATTGAATGAACGGCCCTGTGTGTCCTTGGAGGTCAATGCTGGCAGCAGGGTCAAAGAGCATCCGTTTCTTTGGATCCACTTTGAGCAAATAGTATTTCAGCGCAGCAAGCCCGATCATTTCATAAAGATCACTTCGTTCCTGCTCGCCGAATTCGTCGAGTTTGCTGAGTTCCGCTCCTTGCGTGCGCGCTTCCTGCACAACCTCTTCCATCAGGTCATCCGCATCCACGACAGTGCCTTCACGACTTTTCATCTTCCCACTTGGAAGGTCAACCATGCCGTAGCTCAGGTGGTGAAGTTCATCAGCCCAAGCAAACCCTAGCTTTTTAAGGATAATGAACAACACCTTGAAATGGTAATCCTGTTCATTTCCTACAGTGTAGATCATTTGCGACAATCCCGGGAACTCCTCGAAACGCTTGATAGCTGTACCAATATCCTGAGTCATGTACACACTGGTACCATCACGGCGTAAAAGCACTTTTTCATCCAATCCTTCTGGTGTATTGTCCACCCAAACAGCGCCATCCTTCTCATAGAAAACGCCACGTTCCAGTCCATCCAGTACATCATTCTTGCCAAGGACATAGGTATTGCTTTCGTAGTACAGTTTATCGAAGGTTACGCCCATACGATCATACGTAGCGTTGAACCCATCATAGACCCAACCGTTCATTTTTTCCCAAAGGGCACGCACTTCCGCATCATTGGCTTCCCATTTACGGAGCATATCCTGTGCTTCCAATAGGATCGGAGTTTCCTTTTCAGCAGATTCCTTCGTGGAGCCCCTGGCAATGAGTTCGGCGATCTGCTTCTTCATTTGCCGATCGAACTCCACATAATACTTACCGACCAATTTATCGCCTTTTACACCTGCACTTTCAGGCGTTTCACCGTTGCCGTAATTCTGCCAGGCAACCATGCTTTTACAGATGTGGATCCCACGATCGTTGATCACTTGCACGCGCACTACCTCATTACCGGCAGCTTCCAGGATGCGGCTTACACTAAAGCCCAAGAAGATATTCCGTAGATGTCCTAAATGCAACGGCTTATTCGTATTCGGTGAAGCATATTCCACCATCACCTTCTTTCCTGTAGAAGAGAATTGCAGAAGGTCACTCTCCCCTATTTCCGTCATGAATCCTGTCCAATAGGAATCTGCGATCACCAAGTTCAGGAATCCTTTTACGACATTGAACCGATCCACCTCGGTAACATGCGTTTGCAGGTATTCACCTATGGTTTGTGCGGTAGGTTCAGGTCCTTTGCCACTGATCTTCAGGAACGGGAAAACATTGATGGTAACATCACCTTCGAACTCTGGTCGTGTGGTTTGAAAACCAATTGTCTTCGCATCAAGGTCATGTTGGAACAACTGCGAGAACGCCTGTTGCAGTGCAGGAACTAGAATTGCTTGAAGACGGTCTTGGAACATGGTCATATCAGAGCTGGAAAAGATAGGGATCGAATAGTACTTGGTTGTCAGTAATTCTTACCGCTGATCGCTTTGTATGATAGAAAATTCTCAGCGATCATGCAGCGTACGCTCCCCCCTCCTATTGTTTCTATGGTTCGTACCGGAACCGGGATCAATTGAGCACAATGTTCCAAAGCAATTCGTTGTTCCGGCGTCAATGCGTTGAACGCTGTTTCACTGAGGAAAATGTATGGATATCCATTCATCGCATCGCCGAGGTCCGCTGCCGCCTTCGTTACGGCCTTTGTACCTCGCAATTCCAGCATGTTTCCAACAAATTTGTTCATTTGTTCCACAGTAAACGGTATCACCTGTTTACCTGCCTTGCGCAGTTCTTCATCAACCTCTTGCCGTTCCGCTGGGTAAGGCATGGAATCGAAACATACTGCGGCATATTTCTCGCCGATCGACATCATTACATTGGTGTGGTAGACCAGTTCCGCATCCATACGTCCAGTAACCGTAGCAGTAAATGCAATGGGTGTGTAACCGAATGAATTACACCAGCTCTTCAGTGCGCTCTCGCTGGTGCGTGGCGAAATACACGCGAAAGCTGATCTCTTGGAGCGTTCGAGGACCAAGGAGCCCGTCCCTTCAAGGATCCGTCCGTTGTGCTCCCAAGCGCTTAGGTCCTCTGTTCCAGAGGTAATGAATCCTTCCCTTCCTAGCACACGCTCAAGATCCGGATCTCGTTCTGCTCTACGGGATCCAGTAAGCATTGGGTAAAGCACTACCCTTCCGTCCTCGTGGGTACTGAACCAATTGTTCGGAAAAACGGCATTCGGGGCTTTGGGGTCAATGGGATCCAGAACCGTGAACCCTATTCCACATTGACGTAACCATTCCAATAATCCATCGAACTCCTCGGCTGCTTTCTTTTGCACATCCACAATTGTCCCAGATCGCTGAAAACCATTACTGGCGGCCGTCTCTGGATCGAAACCAAAGCCCGTAGGACGGATCAAGATCACGTTCTTGGCAGTCATAGCAGATAATCTTTTAAGGCCTTGCCCTAAGGATCGGAAACAAAGGTTCCATAATGCCCAAGATGGCCTCCGCCATATCGTTTCCTTGTCCTAACGCAGGATTGATCTCCACTACATCCAAGGTCACAGTTTTCTTGTCCCGACAAAATCCTTGGAGCAGGTCTGACGCCTCGTTGGCCATAAGTCCATCTGGAACCGGGGTCCCAGTACCGATGGAAATGGAAGGATCCAAGCAATCCACATCAAAGCTCACGTGGATCTTATCGCACAAGGTCAGATGCGCCAAGGTTTCTTCAACAATGGCGTGAGATCCTTTCTCGCGTAGATCCGCTACGGTGATCACTTTGATGCCATGTTCTTCGATAATGGCTCGTTCTTCTGGTTCATAATCACGCAGCGCAATGAATACGAGATCGGCTGGTTGCATCTTGGGTCCATTCACTCCGATCTTGCGAAGACGGTCCCAAATATCCATTGTATAGACCAAGGGATTATTCTTTCCCTTTTTCTCGATCTGCATAAGCAGGGCCAACGGCATACCGTGTACGTTACCGCTCGGCGTGGTCCAAGGCGTATGCAGGTCAGCATGTGCATCGATCCAGATCACTCCGAGCCGTTTATCCGGAAATGCCATTTTCGTTCCGGACACCGAACCGATAGAGATCGAATGGTCACCTCCTACAATGATCGGGAAGACACTGTTCCTCAGATACTTGAACACTTCATATGCTAAGTCACTTTCAAATCGGATCAATCCGTCGATATGGTGTGCACTTGGGTTATCATCATCCTCGTATAACACATCGTTCTCATCGCGTAAGATCGTCTCCTCAGCATGTCCGAAAAGCTCGCTACCAAGCTTCCAAGCAGCAACACGCAAGGCCGCCATACCCATGCTCGCTCCCCGTTTTCCCGCACCGATCTCCGAAGCAGCTTCAATCAATCTTAATTCCATGCACTTGCCTCTTTGTAGGCTCCGCAAAGGTAGGCCGTCATGCGCGATGTAACTCCCAATGACTTACCAGCGTACAACGAAGGACTGGACTTGAATTCTCTATGATGACCAAGAACAAACCGTTATTCGTTATAGTAATTACTGCTTCATTGCTAAGCAATAGCTGCAGCACTGGTCTACTACAGAACCGTGTTTCGGAAGGTGTTATCGAGTACGAATTGAGCTTTCCTGACTATGACCCATCCGGGATCATGGCAGGTATGCTTCCCGAACGCACCACACTCACATTCAGGGACAATAAGCAGGTTCAGGAGGTCAATGCTGGAATGGGAATTTTCCGGACATCCATGATCACCGATAACCAAGCGGAGTCAATGGATTATCACTTGAGCCTAATGAGCAATAAAATGGTAGCCCATTTGCTGCCACTGGACTTTTCGCTCTTTAATACAGAAAGTGGCAAGCCGACGATCATCTTTACTCAGGACGTCGACACCATTGCCGGATATGCCTGCAAGCGCGCTGTCGCCATTTACGATAAGGTGGATGAACGCGAGATCGAATTGTGGTACACGGACCAGATCAGAATGACCAATCCGAATTGGTACAGCCCATTCGCGGAAATTAAGGGTGTATTGCTCAGATATGACATGGTACAATACGGTATGCGCATGCGTCTGGATGCAATATCAGTTACCGCTGGCGAAGTGGACCAGGCGAAATTCGTAACGAAAACGGATTATACCTCCGTACCCGCAGCCGTACTGCACCATGAGCTAAAGGAGGTTATGGGAACATTCTCCATGTGATGTAATTCACCAGGTGAGTTCACGCTTGTCCTGACCCCTATCTCATCTTGCCGATCACTGGTTAGCGGGGCGTCATTACTAGTACTTCACAGTACAAATTACCTGTTCCATCAGCGTATTTTGGCCAAATGGATCGAAGAATGCCTGGTAAACGGCCCTCTTCAAACGGAGTCCATTTCCCGAACCAACCCCAACCTGTTGATAATAGCCCAGCCCTTTAGCCCGTTCTAAGCTGGTACCCGGATACTTTTGGTCGCATCCATAACCATCTGCACGCGTTCGTACGTTCAGGAGGCACATATCTGTATTCCAGTGGCTAGAGAACGAAAAAATCGTGTCCGAGAGGACCGAAACGAGGAAGCGACAAACAAAAAGAGTCGCAAGAAAGGATCTTCCGAAGACGGTGAGGGGCGTATTGCGCGATTCAAAGCTTTTTGGGCCGACGAGCGTGTCCATAAGGTCGGTGGTCTTTTCCTGATCCTATTCTCCGCCTATCTCTTGGTAGCCTTTACCTCCTTCCTCTTTACCTGGCGGATCGATCAGGACCTGGTGGGCCGATCACTTGGCGAGATCTTCAGTCCTGAAGTACGTGTGGATAATTGGTTGGGTAAGATCGGCGCATTAACAGCCCATCAATTCATCTACAAATGGTTCGGGATCGCTGCCTTTGCGTTGCCGATGTGGAGCTTCCTTGCCGGGATCCGTGTGTTGCTCAATACTTGGTTATTACCTCCGAGTCGCACGTTGGGCTGGACTGCCATGGCGTTGTTCTGGTTCCCTACCCTGCTCGGTTTCGCTTTCCGTGGAGACCTGATGTTCTTGGGTGGTGGAGTTGGACACATCATCACGAAACATCTTACCACATTATTGGGAGAATTCGGAACAGGTGCATTGATCGTATTTGCAGCGGGCGCATTCGCAGTCTTCACCTTCAACCTTTCGTTCGGTTGGATCATTGACGCATTTGAGCGCATGAAGAGTAAAGTAGAAACCGCCGAGGCTGAAGATGATCTTGAAGCCGTGGTGGTTGCTTCCAATGGCGTACGCGCTAGGAACACCATCGTCCAGGACCTGGCTGATGAATTGATCGAAGAGGAAGAAGAACCTGAAGAAGAGGAAGTCGAGGAGGAGGAAGAAGTGGAAGAAACCAAACCAGCCTTGGAGCTGGAAATGGAACCCGTGGAGATCGTGGAACCCATCGCACCAGCTGTTGTTGCCTCCACCGTAACGGAGATCGATGGTATGGACGTTACCGCCGGTGAAGAAGACGCAGTACTCAGCGACGATGAATTGGAAAATAAGTTGAAGGAGTTCGGAGAGTATGACCCAACGCTGGATCTGAGCAGCTATGAGCTACCACCGATCGATCTATTGGTGGATCATGGCACCGGTGAACTCACAGTGACCAAGGAAGAGTTGGAACAGAACAAGGACCGCATTGTAGAGACCTTAGGCCACTACAACATCGGTATCGAGAAGATCAAAGCCACCATTGGACCAACTGTGACGCTTTACGAGATCGTCCCTGCAGCCGGTGTGCGCATCAGCAAGATCAAGAACTTGGAAGATGATATTGCGTTGAGCCTTGCCGCACTTGGAATCCGCATTATTGCACCGATCCCCGGTAAGGGCACCATTGGTATCGAAGTACCGAACAGCAAGCCGCAGATCGTGGGCATGCGTGGCGTTATTGCAAGCGAAAAGTTCCAGAACAGCAATATGGAGTTGCCTTTGGTATTGGGCAAGACCATCAGCAACGAGACCTTTGTTACGGACCTTACCAAAATGCCGCACTTGTTGATGGCAGGTGCTACAGGACAAGGTAAATCCGTAGGGTTGAATGCGATCCTGGTGAGCCTACTATACAAAAAGCACCCGAGCCAGATCAAGTTCGTGCTCGTGGATCCGAAAAAGGTGGAGCTCACCCTCTTCAACAAGATAGAGCGCCACTTCCTGGCCAAATTGCCGGGCGATAGCGATGCCATCATTACCGACGTGAAGAAGGTGGTTGCTACGCTCAACAGCTTGTGCATTGAAATGGACGAGCGCTACGAGCTGTTGAAAGACGCGCAGTGCCGTAACATCAAGGAATACAATGCCAAATTCATCAAGCGCAGGTTGAATCCCGAGAACGGTCACCGCTTCCTCCCCTACATCGTATTGGTGGTGGATGAGTTCGCGGATCTGATCATGACCGCGGGTCGTGAGGTGGAAACCCCGATCGCGCGTTTGGCGCAGTTGGCCCGTGCTATCGGAATCCATTTGATCATTGCTACGCAACGTCCGAGTGTGAACATCATTACCGGTACCATCAAAGCCAACTTCCCGGCACGTATCGCGTTCCGCGTTACCAGCAAGATCGACAGTCGCACCATTCTCGATGCTGGTGGTGCTGACCAATTGATCGGTCGTGGTGATATGTTGCTCAGCACAGGCAATGAAGTGATCCGTATCCAGTGTGCGTTCGTTGACACCCCTGAAGTAGATAAGATCTGCGACTTTGTGGGCAACCAACGCGGCTACCCCGATGCCCATCTCCTACCCGAGGTACCAACGGAGGATGGCGAAGGCGGTGGCGATACGGATATGGGCGATCGCGACAGCATGTTCGAGGATGCCGCCCGCTTGGTGGTACAAATGCAACAAGGCAGCACCAGCAATATCCAACGCAAACTGAAATTAGGTTACAACCGCGCAGGTCGAATCGTGGACCAACTGGAAGCAGCAGGCATCCTTGGTGGATTCGAAGGCAGCAAAGGACGTCGTGTGCTGGTAGCGAACGAGGCAGCCTTGGAAGCGATCCTTAACCCTGTTGATGCGGGTGGTGGGGAGTATTGAGGGGACTACCCTACTCTATTGCAAATTAGAAACAGGCTCTACCCAAATGGTAGGGCCTGTTTTGAGTTCATAGATTTAGACTATTCGTCTTTTAAACCTGTGTGTTCGAGAAACTGAAGAACTTAGATATCTTTATCACATATCCCTTCCAATGGTTCGTACGAGAAATAGTGGCTGGTCTGTTTCCTACTGGATGTTGGTCATTGCACTAATGGCTTCTATTACTGCGAATGCTCAAAAGCAAGCGAACGTTTGGTATTTTGGTGGAGCTGCCGGATTAACATTCAACACATCACCACCATCCGGTATAGACGGTGGACAAACCTATTCCCCTGCACCGAATCTGTGGAATGAAGGCACAAGCTCCCTATGTGACATCTCTGGATCATTGCTTTATTATTCGAATGGCACGAAGGTTTGGAACCGCAAACATCAGGTGATGTTTAACGGTTCCGATCTGAAAGGCCATCCTTCGTCCACTGCAGCAGCGCTTATTATTCCAAGACCGAGGAGTGAACGATTTGCACATGTTTTCACGACTGATGCTTCAGAAAACGATTTCAGAAATGGCATGCGTCATTCTGTGATCGATGCGTGCCTCGGAAATGATATGGGAGACATTGTCGAGACAGAGAAGAATATTCTGCTGCATGGCAACATGGCAGAGAAATTAGCTGCGGTCCAACATGCGAATGGGATCGACTATTGGGTAGTTGGACATGAATATGGATCAAATGTCTTTCACGTCTATCTTCTCACGGAATATGGTGTAACAGATTCGCTAAGTATTGCATTGGGTAGGAGCGAAACAATTGGTTGGGGTGGCCAGATGGTATTCAGCCCAAATGGCTCCACTTTAGCCTATGCATCAGCTTCGTCGCTAGGGTTCATGGCCTTGTATGACTTCAACACATCAAATGGAATGATCAGTAATGCTCGGAATTGGAATAGCACGATCGACCATATGGTCTGGGGTCTTGCATTCAGCCCGGACGGTTCCAAACTTTATTTAACCACCTCAAATCAAGGGAGCTTACGGCAACTGGACATGAACGCGAATACCTGGTCCGATTTTCAAGCGTCAGAGGTGAATTTGGGTCAATTAACTCCTTCTTATTGGATGGACCTGAGACTGGGCCCTGATGAACTGATCTATGTAACTCATGCACAGAGCCAAACACTCGGTCGGATCAATTATCCAAATGCTCAAGGAATCACTTGTCAATTCCAA
Organism: Flavobacteriales bacterium; assembly: GCA_017987115.1. Lineage (GTDB taxonomy): Bacteria > Bacteroidota > Bacteroidia > Flavobacteriales_F > PHOS-HE28 > PHOS-HE28. The sequence goes on from JAGNUG010000114.1 coordinate 9,998, forward strand.
GATAATTCAGTTCCATTAATTGGGACTTGCTCTTTCGGATTACCTAACGTTATTGCCGGATATGCTTATGGGAATACCTTCCCTCCCTGTGGAGAACCCATAAGCCCCGAGATCATACTCGGACCGAATCCAGCTGCGGAACAAATTAGCGTTCGGTGCGGACCATGTACCATCGATGATCTCATGATCACGGACGTTTCCGGAAGAATTGTTTACAGTGGTTTTTCTTCGGCCGTTTATGAAAAGACACTTGATGTTAGCTCATTGGCAACAGGCACCTATCAGATCTCGTTCAGGATCGACGAGGACCAACGTCATACCAAACGATTTGTGAAACAATAACCAACCGACAGTGCTAGTTACAGCAATGACCGTCGCTTTGGAAGCAGATCAAAGCGCTGAGCAAATATGGCATAGAACAACCACTCATAACGCGGATGTTGATCAACCTAAATATCATTTGGGCGGAATTGGATATGGCCAAAGGCGATTATTCAAAAAAGGACACGCGTATGACGTACATCCTCAAGAACTACAAAAGCGTGCCCATGGAACCAACGGACCATTTGAGCCTTGCGCAATACTTCGCCAGTTATGCCAATTATGACGATGCCAAAGCGGTGATCAGCCCCTATCTATCCGACATCAATGTGGACGAGAACCTCTTGTTCTACTATCTGAATCTTACGATCTTCGATGTAGAGCAAACGAAGAAAAGCAGCTATCGCCAGACCATGTTGAATGCGGTGAACAAGAACAAGCCACGATTCTGCGCACTCTTCGACCCGATAAGCGAAGGCGGCGTTACGTTCCAACTGTTGGACGATCCTATTCTGTCGAAGACCTATTGTGAGACGTGTATGTGAAGAGGTCTAATGGCCTATGACCCAAATTTCTCTGACCGTGGCAGGTCTGATCATTTCGAACCGCCCTACTCCATTGATTGATGTACATTAGGGCTAATGATCACTACGGTGAACGAACAATTGCTATTCTACAG
>JAGNUG010000201.1 GCA_017987115.1 Flavobacteriales bacterium
CCTGAGTAATTATGAAGTATGCGGAAGTATGACCGGCTTACTTCCTTATGTCCCGCAATGATCTGCACTTTGAACGTAATTCCTTTTTCAGGAGAAGGGATCGTGCTACGTTCGGCAACAACGGGTTCCTGTGCTACTTCCGGGCGCATTTCCTTTTCCGGTGCTGGCTTAGGCGTGTCTGCTGTTTCCTGAGGTTGTGCTGGTGTTATTGGGTCAACCTCAGATGATGGAACCTGTACATCGCTGGTCTCAACCGGATCAGGTGTAGGAATGTGCTCGGCTATTTCAGGCTCGTTCGCGATCAATGCATCAGGACCGACCAGGAATTTTGTTGTACCGGTCGTGCATTTCTGTGTTTCATCATCCAATAAGTATCCGAATTCACCATCAATGCTGCGCTCACCCGTAACACCAGGCTCATTGCTGCGCAATTTGTAGACGACCGTTACTTCGTTCTTTGCGGGTAGATTCAGCCAAACAAATTTCAGGATACGGTCCTGGGTCGTGAAGATGGCATCCGCACTGTTCTTTTCCACCGCTGAAAATCCGGCAGGAATGACCTCTTGAAGTTTTCCGAAACCTCGTATCGATCCTTTGTTGATGGTAACCTCTACGAGCATTTCTTCGGCAGTAATGGCCGTGACCTTACGTTTGCTCGATACTTCGCCTTTGCCTTGCATTGGTGCCGTACCAGTGGCGTTGCTCACAATTGCAGCACTTGGAACAGGAGGTGTGGATGCAGCGACGGTCAGGTTCTGTGTTTTTGCAGCGGGCGATGGTGGAGTAGTGCTGGCTGAAGGTGTTGTTACCGCAGGCGCAGTAACGGTAAGAGCAGGTTTCGTTGCGGTTGGTGTGGATGGTACCACTGGAACATTGGAAGGAGAAGGATCCACGGTCGATGAAGGCTCAGGTGTTGAAGCGCTGATCCCGATCATTGTAGAAGTTTCATCACCGACGATCCCATGTACAGCTTCCTCTTTTTCTTCAACAGCTTCCGTAACTTCTTCTGTGGAATTTGAAGCGGCCTCTTCTGTGATCTGTGCCGCTGTGTAGGTGCCGAGGTTTACTGTGGTCGTTGGGAGGTCGAACGTTTTGCGTTCGTTGTCCTCTATGTATGAGAAGCGACCAAGTATAGGCAAGTTTCCTGATGCGGACGGCTCCGCCACGAGCGTATAGGTTACTTTGAAAGTCGGGGTGGTAGGCAGCGCCATCCAAATGAATTTCGCTTTCTGATCAGCGAATGTGAACGATGCACCCTTGGTCTCGATCGCAGTGGCGGTCATCCCAACGGGAAGATCCAGTTGGAGTTTCGCGAAACCATTCAGATCACCTTTGTTCACCGTTACCGTAACACGCACTTCGGTTCCCGGATCCATAGTGGAAGGAATATTCTGTGTGATACTGATATCACCGATCAGGAATGCGTCGAATAGAAGAACTCCGATCAGATTGATGAAGAGTACAAGTTGGTGGGCCATGTTGCGGTTGTATGGAGTGCACGGAATGTGCTCCTATGCTTGTGCCCAAAAGTATCTGCGAGGGCGAGGGTGATCAACCTAAGGTTCAAAGCAATACGAACAAGTTGGTGTTGATCTAGATGGGTCGTTAATGCTGATCCATCTCAGTGATCCCGTAGTGATCACAGCGTCAGGTGAATATGATGAGTACTATGCAGAGTTCAAAATGAAATGAAGAACTAGTTTCGATTTCTTGCATGAACATGTTGGAAAGACAATATGAAAAAGATCACATGCCGATGCCCCATATCCTTGTTGCCGGATCACGTATTACAGAGATCCGTCCACCGGACAAATAACTCAGAAATTCGGTTTCAGCATGTACTTGCTGTAGAACGCATTGATCGCTTTGACCGCGTCCTCGGGTTTGTCCACTACGGTGAAAAGGTCCAGGTCCGCCACGTTGATGTTGGCGTGCTGCTCTCCCATAGTTGTGCGCATCCAGTCGATCAGTCCTTGCCAGTATTTCTTACCGACGAGGATGATCGGGAAGCGCCCGATCTTCTGTGTTTGGATGAGCGTTAAGGCTTCAAAAAGTTCATCCAAAGTTCCGAAGCCACCTGGCAGAACGACGAAGCCTTGGGAATACTTAATGAACATCACCTTACGTACGAAGAAGTAATCGAAATCGAGGCTCTTCTCCTTGTCAATATATGGATTCGGTTCTTGCTCGAAAGGTAGGTCAATGTTGAGTCCAACACTTGTACCACCTCCACGCTGTGCTCCTTTGTTGGCTGCCTCCATGATCCCTGGACCACCACCGGTGATAACGCCATAACCGTTGCCCGTTAATTGAAATGCGATCTCCTCTGCCAATTTGTATGCAGGTTGATCCGGCTTGGTGCGTGCGCTACCGAAAATGCTTACACAGGGACGGATCCGTTGCATGGCTTCAAAGCCCATCACGAATTCGCTCATGACCTTGAAGATCACCCAACTATCATTGGCTTTTACTTCGCTCCAACCTTTGCGCTTGAATGCTTTCTTAATACGTCGTTCGCTTTCTTCCAGCGCTTTAGGAGTCTTCTTGGTCATTGATAGGTGCAGTATGAATGCGCGAGGATGCGCAAGACAACAAGGATAGAGAAGAAGCGAGAGGTCCAGAACCGGATAGTATGGTTCTTTTTCAACGGGTATGTACTGATCCCGGCCACGTCATTCGGTTCAGCATGGCAAACTCATGATATCAATTACGGTATGGTTGAACGGTGGAAGAATTGCGATCAATGTTATTCTCATGCCACCATTAAGCCAATTCCTTTTCGAGAAAAGGTGCGGTATGACCCCGTCCCATCATCACTACTTCTTCCGGCGTACCACGCGCTACGATCTGTCCGCCACCTGCGCCACCTTCAGGGCCCATATCGATCACATGGTCCGCGATCTTGATAATGTCCATGTTGTGTTCAATAACAAGGACGGTATTCCCATGATCGACCAAGCGGTCCAA
>JAGNUG010000115.1 GCA_017987115.1 Flavobacteriales bacterium
TTCCTATGTTGATGCCGGCCCATGTTTCACGATTCACTACGAAACTTGGTCTCACTTCATCAAAGAACGTGGTGGAGCTCCTGAAATAATCCCAACGATGTAGCGTGAATATCGGTTCTATATACAGCGGCGAGGCTGTGGAAAGATCCATTCTAAGCTTTGCCTGTCCGGCGATGTAATACTTGCCGAAATATGAGTTCGCTTCGATCCGAGCAGAGGATGAACCGAACAGATTATAGCGAAGGCCGACCATGCCTGTATTGATCGGACGCGAAGAGAACATACCACCGAACTTGACCTCAAGGTCTTTTTCAGCCTTCGCTTTAAGATCCAGCCGAAAGTTATGTGCGGCATGGTCGAAAGTGGCCTTTGGATAGAATGAAGCGATATTCTGATCGGCTATCAACCGGAAGTATGTCGGTTTCAGTTCATCCATTGACATCAATTTGTCACGCCGTGACAAGGTCTTGGCCACATACCGCTTTTGTGACTTGGTCAACCCTTGGATCATGATCTCCCCGAACTCCATTTTGGGCATGCGGGCGCGGAAGGCTTTGCGACGGGCATCCACTTCTTCCCGAGGCACTCGACGAGCCGTTCGAGCGAGGATCTCCGGCATATGGGCCATCGCCGCATCATATCCGTCTTTTATTGCGATCGATGGGTTGCTGAAATCGAACAGGGTTGTGGTGGTCTGCGGTTCAATGATCACTCCATTCTCGCAGATCACCGTGTAGTTCGTGTGCTCCTGCATCATGGCGCGGAGCTGGCTCAACAGGTCGTCTTCGGAGGGTGGTGGCGCGTTGTAGGATACGTTACTCCCAATGATGAAGTCCGGTAGAAAATCATTATACATCACATCGCTCGGGAAATTGTTATACAGGCCGCCATCCATCATCAAATGCCCATTCACACTGATGGGTTTGAAGTAGAACGGGTAGGACATACTGGCCCGAATGCATTCTGCCAGATTCCCTTTGCTGAATACCACCGAAGCTTGATCTGTGAGGTCAGAAGCGACGCACCGGAACGGTACGAACAGGCTGTCCATGTTCTCCCGTGCCACGGCGGATGCCGGCCCGAAGGTTCGCATTTGCTCAAAATCCAACAAGGCCGGTTTGCGTAGATTGGTGGGTAAACTGGTCTGGATCGTGGTGTCCAGGTCGAGTTTGATACTGATCAATGAAGCATCCGGCGCGTCTTGTTTGAAGTAGTACAGATAACGTTTCTCAATACCACCATCGGCCATGACCTTATACAGATCGGTGTTAAATAGAGAATCGATCTCCCACGGCGAATAACCCGCTGCGTACATGCCGCCGATCAACGCCCCCATGCTGCTTCCAGTAATGTAATCGATCGGAATGTCGTTCTCCTCCAACGCTTGCATCACGCCAATGTGCGTAAGACCTACTGCTCCACCACCGCTCAGTACCATGCCCACTTTCTGCCCATGGATATGAGCAACTAGGATCATGAAGAAAATGGTAAGTAACGAACGTGCCATACGAGAATTGCAAAAGTAGGGTGGCTAGCGCGGACCGCACTGCCGATCAACCACGTAACATGCCGTTCAAGTATTCTACAGTACCAAGAAGTCTGGAGCCATACCAACTGAAGTACTCGCCATCAACCAATCTCACTGGCGTTTGCGGGCAGATCTCAAGTAGCTCCTCTATGTGTTTTTCCTTGAACGGGTAGGGCTCTGAAGAAAGCAGGATCAGATCCGGAGCGGCCTCTTCCACTTCCTTGGCTGTGATCTCCGGATAGCGCGCATCATCGCTATCAAAAACATTGATGAGGCCGCATCTCTCCAACATATCATTAATGAAGGTGCCATGGCCAGCCACCATATACGGTTCACGCCAAATAAAATAGGCCACAGTCGCAAAAGGCTCCAAAGGCTTCAATGTGGCAAATCGATCAGCTATCTGGTTTCGAAGGACATCTGCCTTTTCGATCGTTCCGGTCAGCGCCCCAACCATGGTGATCATATCCAGCGCACTTGGCAGGTCGCGTACATCGCTTATCCACACAGGAAACTCCTTTGCTAAAGCTTCGATATCCTCCTTACGGTTCTCCTCTTTGTTCGCAATGATTAGATCAGGTGCAAGTTCCCGGATCTTCCTGAGATCAAATTGCTTGGTGCCACCAACGCGGGTCTTTGTCTTGAACCACGTTTCCGGGTGTACACAGAATTTGGTAATGCCGACTACGCGCTGCCCGAGCCCGAGGTCGTATAACAACTCGGTTTGGGAGGGAACGAGAGAGATGATACGCTTGGGGTGTGCGGGCATTTGGACCTTGTGGCCCATTTGGTCGGTGGAGGTTGGCATTTGTGGGACTTCGAGAGGGCTATACAGAGAACTAGGGAAACGATCGTCTGTTGTCTTTAAGGTATACAACTGTTATTTCGTCTATTTCTGTTTTGTAGAACAGTGTCAGCCTTTTGCTCAATACCGCTCTACGTAAATGAGGATATCGATCTGACCTAGGGTACATCCCGGGAAATTTCTCCACAAGTAATTCGAACTCCACCAGAAGATCTTCGAAATTTCGAACTTCTCTTGCAGAAAAACCTAGTGAGATGTATCGGTGGATCCGTTTGGCACTTTGCAGCGATTCTGCGGACCAAATGACCGGCCTATTGGCCATTCTTCAATTCCCTCCAGAAATCATGGGAACTTAAGACTCGGCCCTCTTCAACATCCTTGAGGCCACGAGCTATGCCAAGCTTATCTTCCTCGCTCAATTCGTCCCACCAATCTGTCTTTTCGGTTTTGAAGGAGAGGCGAAAGGTTTCTAGAATATGAATAAGTCGCTCATCGTTGGTGTTTCCGATCCATTGAAGAAGCGCTTGACGCGTGGCGTTGAATTCTGCGGTGCTCATATCGTATCACAAAGCTATGTGTTTTCTCTCCGATGCGCACTGGGTCGGATCGTAATTGGAAAATGCAGAAATTCGTTGAAATATGATCATTGATCTCATGGGTTAACTGGAGATCTTGGCTTATCATTCTTCGCCAATTCCCGATAGGCAGGATCAATTTGTTGGAGCAGTAATTTCTTACTCTCTTGCAGTAATAGCGGAAGTTCAGCAGTTACACTGTCAATACGGTGGCTGAGATCAGCAAGCACTAGGTCCGATGCGTATCCTTCGCTTCCAATGTGTTCTTCTGCGGCCAAGTACCAGGCCCAAGTTCGTTGTTGAACTTGCGTTATACAATTCTGCCATGCTTCCAAGAATTCCTGGGGACGACTAATCAAGAACTCTGTACCCCAGAATCCGACTCCCTCAGAATAATATCCGTCGGACCGCTTCAAGGACTTGGTTACGATCCAGAAATAGAATTTGCGCGTTGCGACATCGTGCCCACTTAGCATACTATCAAGCAAGGCTAATGAGACCGAATCGTTCTGTAGATCGAAAGGTTCGTCGTTGGCAATGGTTCGTGCCAATGGCGTTATCGTATTGGTCAACACGTAAAGTGCAGTATCACAGGAGGCTACATTTTCATGTTCAGCAACGAACAAATAGTCGCCGACGATCAACTTTTCTTCAACCCTATCACTGAGAGTGATCTTGCTCATGAAAGGATCAAACGCATCCTGGTCGCCATTGAATACATTCAGATCAACATATCCTTCGATCCCATTCACTCTTCCGCGGTTGGTGTATTGCCAGAACTTCCATACTCGTCCTTTCTCCAATTCCGGTTCATTTATAATATCTCTGATCCAGATCGGGTTGTTCGGAAAGCGACCTTTCACATAGTTCGAATAGAAATCGTCAGTGACATACAGAATTGGTTCCTTACCATAGTGATCATGCATATGATCAATGCAAACTTGAATCTCATCAAGGGTTTCTTGCTGTGGCGGGCGTTCTTCGCAATATGCCACGAATTCAAGGTCAATTACCGGAGGAAGATCAATTGACGACTGATCGACCTGACGAATGAAATGTTCTGCTTGCTCCAGTCCAGGCCTACAGATCAAGTAGAAATGGTACGCTCCAACCTTATGTCCTGTCCGAACCGCCTCTTTCCTATTCATTTCGAAATTCGGATCGACGTAGTCCACCCCTTCGGTAGCCTTGATAAATACGAAGGAGAATTTTTCTTCTTTGACCTTATCCCAGTCTATGGCGTTCTGATGATGGGAAATGTCGATCCCACGGATAGGGAATCGGCTTTTCGAGGGATAGTTGGCACGTAAGAAACCAAAGTAGACCAGCAACACGCACAATGCACCCAAGAGACCAATTAAGATCAGCCATTGTAGCGCGGCTCGGATCATTTTCTGATCTTCTAATTTTCTGATCTCCTGATCTCCTGATCAAACTTACTTCAACTTCCCAATAATATCCTGTTTTGTTATGATACCGTAGCCTTCTTTCAAAGTCACCAATACTGCTGGATTACCATTGCCCAATTTGCTAGTGACTTCTTCCAACGTTGCATCCATACCTACGATAGGCAATGGCGAACCCATGACCACGCTTGCTTTTTGGTGACGCACTTCGGCATCTTCCAGAATAGCGTCGAATAACCGGGCATCAGTTATTGTTCCTACGGGTTTGCCCTTTTCGAATACCGGGATCTGATCGATGTTGTGGCTCCGCATCTTATCGATCGCATTCAGCACAGGCTCGTCCGCTTCTACGCTCAGCAGTACGACTTCCTTCCCTTTGATCAGGTCACCTGCGGTAGGTTTTTCCTCCACAAGGAATCCACGCTCGCGCATCCAATCATCATTGAACATTTTGCCCAGATAACGTGTACCATGATCGTGGAAGATCACCACAACAACATCGTCTTTTTTGAAGCGGTCCTTCATTTGGAGCAAGCCAGCTATGGCCGCACCGGCACTGTTGCCTACGAAAATACCTTCGTCCTTTACGATCTTGCGCGTAAATACAGCTGCATCACGGTCGGTAACGCGCTCGAAATGATCGATCATGTCCATGATCACGTTCTCCGGTACGAAGTCTTCACCAATGCCTTCGGTGATGTACGGGTAGATCTCGTTCTTATCGAAAATTCCTGTGGCCTTCAATTTGGTATATACCGAACCATACGTATCAATGCCAAGCAATTGGATCTTCGGATTTTTTTCTTTCAAGTAGCGACCTGTACCGCAGATGGTTCCACCAGTGCCTACACCAACTACTAAATGCGTGATCTTGCCATCGGTCTGGTCCCAGATCTCTGGGCCGGTGCTTTCATAATGCGCTACGCTGTTACTAAGGTTGTCGTATTGGTTGGCCTTCCAGCTGTTCGGCGTTTCATTCACCAACCGAGAACTAACACTGTAGTACGAACGTGCATCTTCAGGGTCTACATTTGTAGGGCATACGATCACTTCTGCGCCGAACGCGCGCAACGCATCCACTTTTTCTTTGCTCTGCTTATCGGTAGTGGTAAAGATGCACTTGTAGCCCTTAATGATCGCGGCTATCGCTAAGCCCATACCGGTGTTACCGCTGGTTCCTTCGATGATCGTACCACCGGGTTTCAATGCACCGGATTTCTCGGCATCCTCGATCATCTTCAACGCCATCCGATCCTTAATGCTATTACCTGGATTGAAGGTTTCCACTTTGGCCAATACCGTGCACGGCAGGGCCTTGGTGATCTTATTCAATTTTACCATGGGGGTATTGCCGATGGTGGTTAGGATATTCTCGTGGATCTTCATTGGATCGATGTTCGTGTGATGCTCTTTCTGGAAGGGTCGCGAAGGTAAAGGGTATTCGTTGGTGCAGAGTAACTGATACCTAGTATATAAGTACAGAGTAGATCGAATGGACTACTCAATATCAGGTACCATTTACTCCGCACTCTTTACGAACGGATCAATCGAATCGAATGGCTTTCGCAGGAGCAATACGGCTTACCAGCATGCTGGGCAGGATCATGGCCAGAACACAAACAGCAAGCGTACCAATATTCAGTAATACGATCGGCCAAAGTTGCAGTGTTACCGGAACAGCATCCACGTAATAACTTTCAACTGGTAATGTGATCACTCCGAATTTCTGTTGGATCAAACAAGCGGAAACGCCTAGAATGTCCCCGAGTAGGATTCCGATCCCAAGGATGTAGGCCGCATCGATCAAGAAAATGCTTCGGATGGTGCCATTGCTGCTGCCAAGGGCCTTCAACACACCGATCATCTTGGTCCGTTCGAGAATGATGATCAACAGCGAACTGGTCATATTGATGATGGCCACAATGATCATGAGGATGATCACTACGAGCACATTGGTATCCAATAATTCCAGCCACGCAAAGATCTCAGGAAACCGATCACGGACACTCAACGATCGCAAACCAAGATCCAAATGTTCCCGGTAGATCCTTGCGTCCATTTCTTCGAGGTCGCCGAATTCATCCAACTCTACTTCGAAGCCGCCCGCGTATTTAGTGTGGCTACCACCACTTCCGCCACGTTCTGTAACTAGGGCTTTGTTGGGTGTATCACTCGCTCGCTCGATGCGCACCCATGCCGTATCGGGAATAGTGCTGTCCGCATCGCGTACCACAACGGTCAAGGTTGTGTCTCTCTCGGAAGGCAACTCAACCCAATGCGGCCCTTTACCTCTTAATCCGCTACCAAGCCACTCGTAGGTGTAGTTCCGGTCACCACCAAAAGCAAGCCCTTCAACGGATATGCCGTGCTCGGTCAGTTCATCATCAACGCGGATCTCGGCTTGTAGACCCCATTGCGAAAAGCGTTGCAGATGATCAATGTCCACATACACCAATTGATGGTCCAGTTGTTCGAGACCCGTTTCGTAAAGACCGCTTACTCGGAATTTTCGCGGGCGGATATCATCCCTGGCTTTTACCAAATAGACCGTTATCGTATCATTCGTCCCGATCTGGAGGCGCTTGCTGAGGTAGCGGGATAGCAGGAGGTCAATGGGGCGCGAAGTATCGCCTATGGCAGGTAGCTGACCGTCCACTAAGTGTTTGCCTAGAAAAGTCCAGTCGTGGTCTGCACCAACGCCTTTGACCACCACGCCTTGTATGTCATGCTCTGTTTCAATGATCGCCGGTTTAGTGGCATAGATCTGGATGTGCTTCACCCCAGAAAGCGTATCCAGACTGGGATAGAAATTCTGTGCAATAGCAATTCGCGGAGTCTCCTTAGGGTCATTCTGGCGGATGGCATTGATCTGCAAATGACTTCCAGCACCGGTTACCTTCGCACGCACTTCACGTTGAAACCCCGTGGTAACACCCACTGTAATGATCATGACCGCCATACCCAACACGATACCGACCACCGCAATGGCAACAATTGGGCGTGATAATCGAGCGGTGCGAGCCGTGTCGTCCGATCGTAGAATGCGGCGTGCGATGAAATGCGGAAAACTCACGGTGAACGCGGTGGTTAAAGGGTTGGCGAAGATAGCCTGTTGCTTTGTGTTCGTGTTGCCTTCATGCGGCCAGGTGGTTCAGGACAATGCCATATTGCTTCCACAGAAGGAAAAACCTATTCGCGTTGCCGCAGAACGAACAAGTGAATATGTGGCAAGACTGAAAGGAGAACGCGTGGCTGTGGTGACCAACCAGACAGGGTTGGTCGGTAGAACACACTTGGTGGATTCATTGGTAGCCCTGAGCGTGAACGTGGTGAAAGTATTCGCACCGGAACACGGATTCCGGGGTGAAGCGGATGCTGGTGAACACGTCAATGACCAAAAGGATGAACGGACCGGGCTGCCGTTGATCAGCCTATATGGGAATAACAAAAAGCCAAGTGCCGAACAACTTGTTGATGTGGATGTGATCGTATTCGATATCCAGGACGTGGGTGTGCGGTTCTACACGTATATCAGCACGTTGCATTATGTCATGGAAGCTGCAGCAGAGCTGAACAAGAAAGTGCTCGTTCTTGATCGCCCCAACCCGAATGGCTTTTATGTGGATGGGCCACTGCTGGAAATGCAGAAGAAAAGTTTCGTCGGCATGCATCCAGTGCCCATTGTCCACGGTATGACAGTGGGGGAGTATGCTCAAATGATCAACGGAGAAGGTTGGTTGAAGAATGCTGTAAAATGCGACCTCACAGTGATCCCATGCGAAGGATATGACCACAATACGCTCTACGAATTACCGGTAAGACCATCGCCGAATTTGCCGAATATGGCCGCAGTGTATCTCTATCCTTCTTTAGGGCTTTTTGAAGGAACCATTGTGAGCGTTGGGCGTGGCACGGATAGACCGTTCCAGTGCATTGGTTTTCCGGGTAGCAAAATGGGTGCATATCAATTCACTCCTGTTCCCATGCCTGGTGCAAAGGAGCCGCCTCACGTTGGTAAAGTGTGCACGGGCCTTTATCTGGAAGAGTATGGTGGTTTCCAAAGTCGCATGGACCGAAAGATGCGACTGCATTGGCTGATCGGTATGTATGAAGCATCTCCCTACCGTGAAGGGTTCTTCACACCGTTCTTCGATAAGCTTGTTGGGACCGCTAAAGTGCGCGAAGCGATCATTGCGGGGAAGACTGAAGAGGAGATCCGAGCAACCTGGAAGGGCGGGTTGGATGGATTCATGAAACTGAGGAAAAAATACTTGCTCTATGCTGATTTTGAGCAGTAGGACCGTGCCTTATGCAGCCACGCAGAGAACGTCCTAGGAACTCTTTTCGAATGTAACGAACCCGCTTTGGTGTTCCGGACCGTTATTGACTTTGTTCATCCATCGAATTTTCCATTCCGTCGGATCGCTCCACAAAAGACCAAACCATATCAGTCAGTCAGCGTAACACGGAGCATGAAGTACGCTGCTCTTTTCTTTTTCAGCTTTTGTGCGATGACCTCTTCCGCACAATATTTGGACGCTCCGACTTTGGTTGAGGACCAATATGTTATCGGCGATGCCGGAGCAGATCCATTGGCCGAACTTGAACTTTATGAACGACTTAATAAGAGCATGGGAGGTGACTCCGTCCGCCTTTGCGACGGACAACCGTGCATTGGTTGGGTTGAAGATCTCTATTCCGACGGCACCTTGAAGCATAAAGGCTATTATGATGCCGGTGAACTTGTGCTTTACAAGAACTATCATCAAAATGGTGCATTGGAGCGCGATTTCAAGCAGCTCGATGCATTAAAGAGCGTGATGCGTTCCTACCATGACAATGGAAACCTCCGTTCCGAGTCGAGGTATGCTGGGGGTGCATCTTACGAGTACACCGACTATTACGTTGATGGTAATATGCGTTATCAGGAAGTGAAACACCGGAAGCAGCCCTATTACATTACGATGAACCTTTTCGCTGGCGATGGAAACCCGATCAGTAAATTGCAACTCGTCGATAAAAAGAAGATCGAATTCACCCAGCAGGAATTCCACCCAGGTGGCGCATTGAAATGTGAAGGCCGAGCCCGTTACGATCAGGTCCGTATGGATACTCAGCGCATTGGCACTTGGAACTATTACGATACGGCGGGTGGAATTGTGAAGGAAGAGGACTACGACGGTGGGAAACTGGCGGCTGTTCGGTAGATCTGCTCTGTGCGATCAATTTTATTTTATAGATGTATGATTTCCTTGGTCAGAAAACTTTCGCAGTTCCATGATCTTTCAGGGAGCCCTTTCATTTAGGACCTGACAGCGGTCATGGTCGATCTGTAAGAACCATCTCGATCCAACTGCGATGTGCATCGTAAATTTGGGGTCCACCCAAAATCTGGATCGAACGAATGGAAAATAATGGTAGTAATGATCAAGGATTAAAAGAATTGAACAAGGATGCCCCCAAATGCCCGGTAATGCACGGCGCATTGCATCAGCCTGTGGCTGGTCGTGGTACTGGTAACCGACATTGGTGGCCGGAGCAACTTAACCTCGGGATCTTGCACCAGCACCAGCCGGTAAGCAATCCCATGGATCCAGACTTCAATTATGCCGAAGCTTTCAAAAAGCTTGATCTCAAGGCCCTGAAGCAGGACCTGACAAAGGTCATGACCGATTCCCAAGAGTGGTGGCCTGCCGATTGGGGACACTACGGTGGCCTCATGATCCGAATGACATGGCATGCCGCAGGAACCTATCGAACAGCTGATGGACGTGGTGGTGCAGGCACAGGGAACCAGCGTTTTGCACCGATCAATAGTTGGCCGGATAATGGAAACCTTGACAAGGCGAGACGCCTATTATGGCCGGTGAAACAGAAGTACGGAAACAGCATCAGCTGGGCCGACCTATACGTTCTTGCTGGCAATGTTGCGTTGGAGAGCATGGGTTTCAAAACCTTCGGGTTCGGGGGTGGGCGAGAGGATATCTACGCTCCGGAAGAAGATGTGTATTGGGGCGCTGAGACCGAATGGTTAGCGACCAGCGATAAGCCGAATAGCCGCTATTCCGGTGATCGTGATCTGGAAAACCCGCTGGCAGCCGTTCAAATGGGCCTCATCTACGTGAACCCTCAAGGTCCTGATGGCAACCCTGATCCTATTGCCAGTGGACGCGACGTGCGTGAGACGTTCAAACGCATGGCCATGAATGATGAAGAGACCGTGGCACTTACTGCGGGCGGGCACACCTTCGGTAAAATGCATGGCGCAGGAGACGCTGAACTAGTTGGTGTAGAACCCGAAGGAGCGCCTATCGAAGCACAAGGTTTCGGATGGCTCAGCAAACACGGAAGTGGCAAGGGTGGTGATACGATCACAAGCGGACTCGAAGGCGCGTGGAAACCGAACCCGACCAAGTGGGACAATGGCTACTTTGATATGCTTTTTGGTTATGAATGGGAGTTGACAAAGAGCCCAGCTGGCGCACATCAATGGGTTGCCAAGAACTGTAAGCCGGAGCATATGATCCCCGATGCGCACGACCCGAACAAGAAGCATCCGCCTATGATGACCACGGCTGATCTATCGCTGCGTTTTGATCCAGCCTACGAA
>JAGNUG010000116.1 GCA_017987115.1 Flavobacteriales bacterium
CCGCGCTCTTCGATGCCATGCGGCGTGTGAACGTCATCTTGATCGACCTGTGCCGTGATCTTGCGAAATACATCAGCATGGACTACTTCCGCCAACAGACCAAGGCGGGCGAGATCGGAAGCAGTGCAATGCCGCACAAAGTGAACCCGATCGATTTTGAGAATGCGGAAGGCAACCTCGGCATGGCCAATGCCTTATTCGGTCACCTGAGCGAAAAACTACCGATCAGTCGACTGCAACGCGACCTTACGGACAGCACCGTTACGCGGAATATCGGCGCACCCATGGCACATACCATGATCGCCATTGAGAGCATCCACAAAGGGCTCGGAAAACTTATGCTGAACGAGGCCGCCATCGAACGCGACCTGGATGCCCAATGGGCGGTGGTCGCAGAAGGGATCCAAACGATATTACGTCGTGCTGGTCACCCACAACCGTATGAACTGTTGAAGGACCTGACACGTGGTAAGGACAAAATAACCCAAGCGGATATCGCTGCGTTCATTGACAAATTGGATGTTAGCGATACACTACGGACCCAGTTGAAAGCGTTAACACCGAGGAACTATACGGGCGTTGACCTGATCAACAAATAGAAAGGGAACGTCAGATCGTATTACTTGGCAGGGAGGTTGTAGTGGAAATGTTGCATGAACAGGATCCTCATTAGGTTAAAAGGCCTTGTGTTCCACAGAAACACCCGCGTGCTAATAGGTCTACTATTTCTTGGGATCATAGCCTCGCTGTGGTGGTGCGATAAAAAGATCACGGAAACCTCAGCCCCTTATGTGAGCGATTCGATCGAGGGTTTGCCGTACAACATGGTCGGTGTTGTTTTGGGCACATCTTCGAAGGTTCGCGGTGGAGCACCCAATCCCTATTTTACGTACCGCATCGATGCCGCGGTGGCGTTGCTCAAGTCCGGAAAGGTGGAGCATTTATTGGTGAGCGGCGATAACCATCTTGCTACCTATAACGAGCCATTCGTCATGCAAAAAGCGCTGATCGCTGCGGGGGTGGACAGTGCAAGGATCACGTTGGATTACGCGGGTTTTCGCACATTCGACAGTGTATTGCGGGCGAAGGAAGTATTCGGGCAACGGTCCTTCACGGTGATCAGCCAGCGCTTCCACAATGAGCGCGCGGTATACATCGGACGTGAAGCGGGCCTCAACGTGGTCGGCTACAATGCACGTGACGTTGGATCAACCAGCGGGTGGAAAACGCGCATTCGCGAAAAAGGCGCACGCGTGAAGGTATTCTTGGACTTGCTGTTGGGCAAAGAACCCAAGTTCCTGGGTGATCCGGTCGAGATCGATTGAATTCGAGCGAGTGATCACAATGACCTTTGGTAAACAACCAGGTCGTTCGCTGGAATATCACTCAGCTCAAGGGCACGCATCATGGTGATCAACTGACCGCGATGCTGCGTACCGTGGTTGCAGCAATGCATGACCATGTACCAAGCCGGTTGCGTGTGGGCATTACCACGCAGGTCTTTGTAAGTGATCTCACTCAACAATTCATGTTCGCTCATGGCGCGCACTTTTTCGTGCAATGATCGTGTATAGGTCAGCACGGTTCCGAGGGAATCATCGGTTTCTGCCGGCCATGCTGAAGCAACACCGTCCAACCGGCACCGCCATGTATTTTCGGCGTTCCGAATGTGCATCAACGTAGCACGCAACGAAGGGAAACTATTTGCGACAGGCTTGTCAAGAATGGTGTCTGGCTCTTCGGACAAGCGCTCTACAAAACGCGAATTGGCCCAAAGGGTATAATCAGCAAATTGCTCGATCAAAGGCTTCATGAACTCAATTTAAGTGGATAACCTTGTTAAAAGAAGGTTGGAATGAGGGTTGTGATGCTGTGATAAAGGTCTCAAATTCGCACGAACTAAGGACCCATGATAGCTACATTGTTCGGAAAGAAGAAGATAACCGAGGATAAGTT
Source organism: Flavobacteriales bacterium (assembly GCA_017987115.1). Lineage (GTDB taxonomy): Bacteria > Bacteroidota > Bacteroidia > Flavobacteriales_F > PHOS-HE28 > PHOS-HE28. The sequence continues at coordinate 1,957 of JAGNUG010000116.1, forward strand.
AGCGAACGTGTTCGTTAATGCCATCTTGGAACTCGCCGAGAACGGATTCCCTGCCATAGCTGCGGAATTGAATGAAGCGCCTGAGTTCCTGGTATCACCGGATATCAAGGAGAACGACGATATTCCGTTCACGATGGTGGTACTGGCCGGCAACTTGATCGAGATGAAGAATATGCTTGGTCCGGGTCTGGATAAGCGTATGTATTCCTTGTGCGTTTCAAAATTCGCGCAGGCCATCGGGCATGTTGGCAGTGATCTGGAAGTGGAGATCAAAGCGATCCAATCGCATATGACGCGCCTCAATGCACCGAGCAAGAACACGATCTACGCCATGGGCAAGGTGCTTTTTCATCAGTACGATCTATTCTGTTTCCAGGATACGTACTTCCGGGAAATGAAGGCACCGAATCCGATCGTATTGAAGCGCTTGAATGGATTGATGAGCTACTTCACCTTCGATTGGGCAGAAGTGAAAGACCAGTTCAGGATCGTTTGATCAGCTCAGAATTGATCAGCTGATGAACTGAAAAGCTGAACAGCTCAAAGTGCTGTCCAAGAGTATTGAACGTTCAGCGTATGATCCAACTATCAATTCGGCGAAAGGTGCCGTGACTTGAGGGAATGATCCAGAAGCTCCACAGCATCAAGGAGACATCAGCTAACCAACAAATTGACCGATCAGCTAATTCCGTTCACTGCCCCACCTTCAGTTGTTCCGTTGCCATGTTGACGATCTCCTCGCCAATGGCCAGCGCAGCCGTAGCAGCAGGTGATGGCGCGTTGAGCACGTGGATATGATTCCCGCGCCGTTCGATCCGGAAGTCATCGACCATATTGCCATCCGTACCTAATAGCATAGCGCGTACACCTGCACGACCAGGCTTGATGTCGTCCATGGTCAACGACGGAATAAGCCCTTGAAGCGTTCTCAGGAATAACCGTTTGCTGAATGCGCGGCGGTATTCATCAATACCGTAGGACATGTTCTTGAAGAACAATTTCCACGTGCCGCCATAGGTCAGTGCATCCACGGTATCCTTCAGGTTGAAATCCGTTTTACCGTAGCCTTCGCGTTTAAAGGTGAACACCGCATTGGGACCGCATTCGATGCTACCATCCGTCATGCGTGTAAAGTGTACGCCAAGGAACGGAAAGCGAGGGTCGGGAACAGGATAGATCAGGTGTTTCACCTTGTGTTTTCCTTGCTCAGTGAGGTCGTAATAATCACCGCGGAAACCGACGATCTGTTCCTTGACCGTAGCACCGTCCTTTCGCGCCAAACGGTCGCTTTGCAAACCGCCACAAAAGATGGCATACCGCGTGGTGTAAGTGCCTTTTGAAGTTGAAATGGTACTTGTGGAACCGTGTTGCTCCGTTCCAAGCACCGCCTCACCCAAACTCACTTTGCTTTTCGGATTGATCCGTAATGCGATCTCCGTCATCTTTTCGGTCGCACCGCGAAAATCAATGATGCCGGTACAACCCACACGCACACCCGCAATGCCTTCCACGAATGGTTCGATCTCGCGCATTTCATCAACTGAGATGCGCTGCATATCCTCGATCCCATTCGCCACGCCGGTAGTGTAGATCTTCTCCAAGCGTTCCAATTCGTCCTTTTTGGTCGCTACGATGAGCTTCCCGCAGATGTCGTGCTTCACGCCATGTTCCTTTGCGAAGGCCACTAATTCCCTTCGCCCGTCCACGCAATTCTTGGCTTTATAACTGCCCGGCTTGTAATAGATCCCGCTGTGGATCACACCGCTGTTGTGCCCGGTCTGGTGATCAGCCAACGCATTCTCTTTTTCAAGAAGATGTATGCGCAGACCGGGATAGCGGGTCTGCAATTTGAGGAACGTTCCAGCACCCACGATCCCACCGCCAATGATGATCACATCCCAAGAATTCTGCTCTGCCATATCGTGTTCTGAACGGCTGCGAAAGTAACGGCTACATGCGCTGCACGGAAGGAGATTCTTCTTTCGGAACCCGAAGCAACAATACCAACCCGATCACGAAGAAGGATCCGATCGTTACAATGGTATTCCGCAGATCATCCGTGATCTGGTAAACTGCTCCATAAGCGAACGTGCCAAGCACTGTACTCAGATAGAAACTGACGTCATAGAACGAAAAGTAGGAAGCATGATCAATGGTCTCCGGCAGGAACTTGGAGTACGTACTGCGTGAAATTGCTTGGCTGCCACCCATGACCAGACCTACACCACAAGCGAGCATATAGAACTGGTTCGACCATTCCACATGGTACGCCGAAATACAGAGCAGGATCCAAATGGAACACCCTAGCATCAACGCTTTAACGTTACCGAGATGCTTACTGAGGATCACGAACAAATAAGCCCCGACCGCAGCAACGAGCTGGATCAACAGAATGCTGATGATCAGACCAGCATCGCTGATCGGCACTATGTCACCGGTATCGTTCAACTCCATAACTTCTTGCTTGGCATAGGTTACAGCGAGGTACATGACGGTCTGTATGCCCATGTTGAACATAAAGAAAGCAATAAGAAAGCGGCGTAATCGCGTGGTACTTTTAAGCTGTACCCATACTTTCTTCAATTCGCGATACCCATTGGCGATAACGTTTCCGCTGGGTTTACGATGGTAAGGATTATCAGGAAGCACGCGGAATGCGAACTGTGCAAATAGCGCCCACCAAACGCCAACGGTAATGAATGTGATCCGAGCAGGCAGTCCATCACGATCAGGGATCCCGAACGACTCCGGGCTCATCACCATGGCCAGGTTGAGGATGAGCAGGAACACACTGCCGATATAGCCCATGGTATAGCCACGCGCACTGATACGATCATGGTCCTTGGGTTCCGCGATCTCCGGAAGGAACGCGTCGTAGAAGATCAAGCTACCACTGTAACCGATACTGGCCAGCATGGCGAACATCAGGCCGAGCCATAGGTGGTCCACATCAAAAAAGAACAAACCCGCACAGCTCAGCGCACCGAGGTAGCAGAACGCTTTCAGGAATTTCTTTTTCTGTCCGTTGTGATCGGCGATACCGCTTAGGATCGGTGCCACCAATGCGATCAGCAAAAAACTGGCAGAGATCACATACGAGTACAACGACATGGCCGGTAGACCATAGCGGTGCATGACCATATCCTGGTCACCGTCTATTGTAATGGCGGCGTAGAAGACGGGAAATACGGCGGATGTAATGGTAAGCGAGTAGACCGAATTGGCCCAATCGTACATCGTCCATCCACGGATAACACGTGGGTCGCCCTTAACCATGGGCGCAATGTATACCTAATCGCAATACAGGAACCTAGCCCTGGACGTTACTGGACAACGTCCACCTCTACCCTGCGGTTCTTGCTTTCACCAGTTTCCGTACCGGAATCATCCGCTGGAGTATCCTTTGGTCCCGCCTCTGCTGTAATGCGAGCGGCGTCAATCCCCTCTTCGATAAGCGCCTCTTTCACGGTTTCGGCACGCTCCAATCCAAGTGTTTCAAGATCAGGACGCATTGCCATACGCGCTTTTTCCGTCTCGTCGATGAAACCATTCAATTTCACGGTGATCGAAGAATCTGCTTTCATCGCCTCTACCAGATCCGTGATCCAGGTCTCCATGCTCCGATCGATACCTTGCTGAAAACGCTTGAAGTAGATCACTTGCTGCTCAACCTTGGCGGCGGGTGTGAGGTTACTCGCCATGGCACCGCGCTTGCTGAAAATGAATTCACTCTCTGCCTCATCGATCTGCTTACATGAACAATCGCTTCTGTTCTTCACGGCCGTAACACTTACGTCGTCGATGTAGTAATAAGCGTTCATCATCTGAGGACGGCTCTCCCCTTTCGGACGCTTTACTTTTTCGTTGGTGGTGCTTTCATTGGCTGCGAAATTTCCAATGATCAGGTATTGTTCATCTCCATTGGCCTCATAGACCCCGCATACGCCCTGCCAGCTGAACATATCGTTATACACCTGATCCTTCAGAAGAGGCACTTGCGCATTGTACGTAAGCGAATTCATGTCTTTCTTGTCAACAGGAACCTTACTGATATACGCACCGATCTCATTGGTGCTGTATTTACTGAGGTCGGCTAGACTGATGTAGTATTTCACGCAATACTTCTCGCCCTTCTTCAACATCTTCTTGAACTTGGCCTGCATGTAGGATCGCGGTTGCTTGTTCTGATAGCTCCACCAGAGCACGCCAGCATAATTGATCCCATCCAGCGCGGATTGATCCCCGAACTGATTGCGCGGAGCACTAATAGGAGCGCCTGCTACGGTTTCGGTAAATACATCTGCTACAACCTCTGTTGGTGCTTTCCAGCCCGTGGCCTGCTCCAAATTACCGGTACGCTTCATTTTACCCTCAATAGTTTCGAAGCTCCCGTTGGAGATCATGTTGTTCTCATCCTCGTCCTTGGGCTCATCCTGAGCAAAAAGAAAGGCCGGGGTGATGAAACAAGCTGCGGCAATGGTCAAAAAACGATAGGTCATGGTCATTTAAACTATTGGTCTTCGGTAAAAGGTGCGCCAATTTAGTCAAGGCGCGGCACTTGCTTTACGAATAGTGTGCCGAAATGACTCTCGGCCTAGGATCACAGGTCAACGTGCAGCAACTTTTGATCACTGAACGATCAGAGCCACCTTGGTTCAATTATTCTGTTCCGCACGTATGATGTTCAATGCACTACCTGCTTTGAACCAACCGACCTGCGCTGCGTTGTAAGTATGGTTACACTTGATCGTGTCCGACGAACCGTCCTTATGCTTGAACACCAAGGTCAATTGCTTACCAGGTGCAAAATCAACGAGGTCGATGAAGTCGATGCGGTCATCCTCCTGGATCTTATCGTAATCGGATTCCGTGGCAAAGGTGAGTCCCAACATGCCTTGTTTCTTCAGGTTGGTCTCGTGTATGCGAGCGAAGCTTTTCACTAGAACAGCACGAACACCGAGGAATCTTGGTTGCATAGCTGCATGCTCGCGGCTGCTGCCTTCACCATAGTTATGATCACCGACAACAACGCTAGGGATACCAGCAGCTTTATATGCTCGTTGCGTGGCGGGAACCGTTCCGAACGAACCATCCAATTGGTTCTTCACCTTATCCGTAGCACCGCCAAAAGCGTTGGTAGCACCGATCAATGTGTTGTTGCTGATGTTATCCAAGTGACCGCGGTAACGCAGCCAAGGACCGGCCATGCTGATGTGGTCCGTTGTACATTTTCCCGAAGCTTTGATCAATAGAACAGCATCCATGATGTTCTTTCCATCCCATGCTTTGAACGGTTCCAACAATTGCAAGCGATCACTTTCCGGCTTCACCACCACTTCCACTTTGCTCCCATCAGCAGCAGGGGCTTTGTAGCCTGCGTCTTTCACATCAAATCCCTTTGGAGGCAGTTCGATGCCCTTGGGTTCATCCAACTTCACCTTTTTGCCCTCTTCATTCACCAACTCGTCCGTTAATGGATTAAAGGAAAGACTACCTGCTATCGCAAATGCAGTAACGATCTCCGGACTAGCAACAAAAGCGTGCGTGTTCGGGTTGCCGTCATTGCGTTTTGCAAAGTTCCGGTTGAAGCTCGTAATGATGCTGTTCTTCCTATTCGGGTCATTGGAATGCCGCGCCCATTGACCAATGCAAGGTCCGCAAGCGTTGGCGAGCACCACACCGCCGATCTTATCGAACGTATCAAGGATACCATCGCGCTCGGCCGTGTAACGTACTTGTTCACTGCCCGGTGTAATCGTGAATTCACTTTGTACTTTCAATTTCTTGTCAACGGCTTGTTGCGCAAGTGAAGCACTACGCGTAAGGTCCTCGTAACTGCTGTTGGTACAGGATCCGATCAAGCCTACTTCGAGTTTCTCGGGCCAGTTGTTCTCCTTAACAGCAGCTGCGAATTTGCTGATGGGCCAAGCGAGATCAGGTGTGAATGGTCCGTTCACATGAGGCTCAAGCGTATTGAGGTCGATCTCGATCACCTGATCGAAGTAGTTCTCCGGGTTTGCGTACACCTCGGCATCGCCGTTCAAATGCTCGGCCACCTTATCCGCCAATGCAGCAAGGTCCACGCGACCAGTTCCTTTGAGGTAACGGCGCATGCTGTCATCATATCCGAACGTACTGGTAGTTGCGCCGATCTCAGCGCCCATGTTGCATATCGTTCCTTTGCCGGTACAGCTCAAACTTTCAGCGCCGGGGCCGAAATATTCCACGATCGCACCGGTTCCACCTTTTACAGTGAGAATGCCAGCGACTTTCAGGATCACATCCTTACTGCTTGCCCATCCGCTCAGTTTTCCGGTCAATTTCACGCCGATCAGTTTCGGGAATTTCAGTTCCCACGCAAGGCCGGACATCACGTCGCACGCATCGGCACCGCCAACACCGATCGCTACCATACCCAGACCACCGGCATTCACCGTATGGCTATCGGTTCCGATCATCATACCACCTGGGAAAGCATATTGCTCCAATACCACCTGGTGAATGATCCCTGCACCGGGTTTCCAGAAGCCGATCCCGTATTTATTGCTGATGCTCTCCAGGAAATTGAACACCTCGTTGCTTTTCAGAAGTGCTTCTTTCAGGTCTTCCTTTGCCCCAACGCGCGCTTGTATCAAGTGATCACAATGCACGGTGCTTGGCACAGCAACTTGCTTGCGGCCGGTGGTACTGAACTGCAACAGCGCCATTTGGGCCGTCGCATCCTGCATGGCCACACGGTCCGGCGCAAAATCGACATAATCCACACCGCGCTTCAATTCCTGTGTTGCTTCTCCGTCCCAGAGGTGGGTGTAGAGGATCTTTTCCGTTAGTGTAAGTGGTTTTCCAAGAATTTTACGTGCTGCGGCAACACGTGCAGGGTAGCGGTCATACACCGCTTTGATCATATCAAGGTCGAATATCTTGGACATAGGCTTAGGTGGAATGTGGCGCGAATTTACGGGTTATGCGCGGAGGTTAAAAGCGCCGATCGGAAACCCATGACAAGAACTTCCGGGAAGCCGCTACAGTGCCGTGTTCCGCAGAAAAAAGAACGGGCGGCACATTGCTGTACCGCCCGTCCATTTCTCCAAAATATCCATTACATGCCTTGCACGGCGGTCACCAGACTATCCATTGCCATGGCGTTCGGTGCGCCTCCACCATGAGACGTAGGTGCAACCATGAAATCCAATCCGGATACCAAGGTTTGAACATCCACGTTCGCGGTCATGGTCAATGTAGCTCCAGCAGCCAACATTTCATGTACATGAATGTGCGTTTCGCGAAGCATGGCATCCGTAGCACAATGGTATTCAATATGCAGGTCTTCCACATCATCAAAATCACCATCTACATTTCCATCAATGGTCCCTTCGATCACCAAGAATTTATAACCAGCGGTGGGGCTCCAGCTCCAGTGCATCTCGGGTACATTCAGCGGATAAATTGCAATCAACGGATCGGCGTGATTCACGGTGTTGTTCAGACCCAATGAGAAATGAGCCTCGTGGATATGCTGTGCATCCATGGTGCCAAGCGTGAATGAATTACTTGCAGCACTGGCATCCACCAATAAAAAGACATCGTTGAATTCAGCAATGGTCACATCCACATCATCATGCAGTTCAATATCGGAAACGTAGAATTTCACATTATCAAAACGTACATTGTTGCCAGCGCCATCCATATAGGTATTACCCAATGTGAATGGTGTGGTACCGTACATGAAGTTGAAGGACATGGCCGCCGTACCTGTCGTAACCATTGGTGCTGGCGTAGGTTCAACAGGATCATCCTTTTTACAGGCAACGAAGGTGATGCCGATCAATACGGCAATGGTCAAAAGTTTGGTGTTCATTCGAGTTCTAATTGTTGATGTTGTACGTAAGACCGAGGACTACACGTTCCTTGTTCGGCACCATCAACGCTCCTAGGTTATGCGCAACGGCATACTGGAAAGTTGCTGAGATGCCCCAAGAACGCCACCAGGCTCTGGTTCCTAAGTGGGAAAATAGGGTTGAACTACCGGTACCTTGCACGACATTATTGTGCTCAGCATCCATTCCGGACCATTCGTGGTATGCACCAATGGAGGGCATTATCTTCCAGTTGTCACCGATATCGTATCGGCGGAACAACTCTGCGGTAGTACTAAGGCCATGGCCTAACTGGTAAGCATCAGCATTAGCCGTATTGTATCTAGCTACGGCCGAAACACCAGCACCAGTGCGTTTGTAGCGCACCTTGTATTCCAGTGAAGCGAGCAGATCCCACGTCCCTGTTCCGGGCTGTTGGTCCACATCCACTTCAGTATCCTGGTATGTAGCATTTGTATGCCCCAAGGGGATCTTTGCACCTGCACCCAGCATAAGCCTGTGCACCACCTTTTCATCCGGGGTCAGGCACTTCGTATTGACAACTTGGTAGCGCGCAATCAACAAGGGATCACCGATGCCGTAGATGTCTGTTGTACGCACACCGTCTATCGCTCTGTAATTGTTCACCATCGGCAAAGAAGCCAGTATGGCAACTTTGTTACCGATCCAGAATTCTCCACGTAGTTCGGCCACTTGGTAGAGTTCCCGGTAACGGATCGTGCGTTCTTCGGGCGTAGCAACAATACCGTCGCCACCATGTTTCAGCAGACTACCCACATTGGCCGGGACGCGGATATCACCTCCTAAATGGCGGTAGCGGTACATCAAGGAAATGGAGTTCATGCGGTCATTGGGCTGTATTCCGAGGAAAATACCGCACACATCGCAAGCTTGGGCCAAGGTCGGCAGCAAAAGCAGCGACCATGCGACCACTAAGGTCTTCATGAGTAATGATCGAGGAACCTGATCAGGGTTGACTAAGAGAAATGTTGAAAATAGGGTGGATCACGGTGGGCAAGAGCGCTCGGCACATATATTTCCATAGCGTGAACCGTTCCGCTC
>JAGNUG010000117.1 GCA_017987115.1 Flavobacteriales bacterium
CCTGTGGCCAAAAGTGCCGAAGCCTACACGTTGCGCGAAATGGCAGCGGGCGGTAAGAAAGTAGAGATCTACGAGGGCGGTAATGAACCAAGCAAGATCTGGATCGTTGGCCACGCAACCAAAGATCATTTCGGGACCTATATGTTGCTTGAAAAACCCGGTGTCGGCCGGAGCAGCAGCCCCTTCGAAATGAATATGACAGGATTCACAGGAGTGCTTAACACTCGATTCAGCACCGATCTGGACGGTTGGCGCGCACCGACCGTGTTCCACTTTCCTGACCTGTATGATCTGGCAGGCGTTCAGAGTGAATTCCCGCATAATGCGAAAGCATCTTACCGTATTGAACAAAATGAAAAAGGGGATGTTCAACTCACCACGCTGCAAGGAGCACCACTACCGATGGATACTTTTCTTGTGAAAGGTGCACTACTCGCCTATCAGAACTTGAACTACGAGTATATCGATCGGACCTTGAAACCGATCAAGCGAGATTCTTTGTTAACGGCGTTACCGCACCATGTGATCAAGACGTTCGACCGGAAAGGAACGGAAAATGAGGTCAAATTCTGGTACATGCCGTACACGGGTTCCGAACCCACGTTCGATGTGTCCCAACCACTCTACGACACGGAAAGGATGTATGCGTTGGTGGAGGACTCCTTGGTCACGGTCGTACAGCGTGCCTCATTCAATTCGATCTTGCAGCCGGTGCAGTCCATGGCGCGTTGATCACAGGCCGGAACTACCGGTATCACGGACGGCTTTAGGGTGATTCCAACCGACACTGCCCAATATTGTGGATAAAGGTCACTTCGTGTTAATAACATGGGCCATTTTCGAGGTCTTGGGCGGCTACCTTTGCGCGACCTAAAAATTCATTCTAGACAGCCCGATGAAATTCATCGTATCCAGTACCGCTCTTCTGAAGCAGCTCCAATCGTTACAAGGTGTACTTGCCAGTAGCAACACATTGCCCATTCTCGACAATTTTCTTTTTGAAATAGACGGAAAGCAATTAACAGTAACCGCCAGTGATCTGGAGACCACGATCACCGCAAGCATGGCGGTAGAGGCCAAGGATAAAGGCAGCGTGGCAATTCCTGCCCGCATCATTCTGGATACGTTGAAAGCATTCCCCGAGCAACCGCTCACCTTCACCATTGATGCAAAGCACCATGGTGTTGAGATCAATAGCGATCAGGGTAAGTACAAAATGACCGGTTTCAGCGGTGCTGAATTTCCGAAAAGCCCAGTATTGGAAGATGCAACTGAACTTGTTATCCCGGCTGGCACATTGGCCACGGCGATCAACAAGGCCATCTTCGCGACGGGTAATGACGATCTGCGCCCCGTTATGAGCGGTATCTACTTCGAAATGACGGAAGATGATATCCGCTTCGTTGCTACCGACGCGCATAAACTGGTACGCTACAAGCGGACGGACATCAGCGCCCCAAAGGCTGCGGCATTCATTGTTCCGAAGAAACCCTTGAACCTATTGAAGAACACCTTGGCGAATACGAATGCTGACGTGACCTTACAGTTCAACGAGAACAACGTCTCCTTCAAGTTCGATAACACTTTGCTGGTTTGCCGGTTGATCGATGGCAAATACCCGAATTACGAAGCAGTGATCCCAAAAACGAACCCGAACAAGCTCACGATCGATCGTGCTTCATTCCTGGGGTCCATTCGCCGCGTTTCCATCTTCGCCAACAAGACCACGCATCAGGTCCGATTGCACATCAACGGAAGTCAATTGACCATTAGCTCAGAAGACCTTGATTTCGCCAACGAAGCCAAGGAGAACATGACCTGCGATTATGATGGCGAGGAAATCACCATCGGTTTCAACTCCCGCTTTCTGATCGAAATGTTGCAGAACATGGATACAGAACACGTGATCCTTGAAATGAGCGCGCCTAATCGTGCAGGCATCTTGTTACCAGGCGAGGCCAGCGAACACGGAGAAGACGTTCTGATGTTGGTGATGCCTGTAATGTTGAACAACTGATCGGCACGGTTTTTCCATAAGGAAGACAAACTTGAACCGAGATGATGAAGCACCTTACCATCGCACTTGGACTGTTCATTCTGATGAGCGCAAATAAGTGCAAGAACGATACCGACACTGGCTCCAAAAGCATGGATGCTATTTCGTCGATCGCGGATACCAAGTGGGTGATCCAGTCCCTTGGTGGCAATGCGTTGGATCTTCCTGAAGGAACAGAGCAACCCTGGTTGAAGATGGCCGGAGAGAACCTTGAAGGGTTCGGTGGTTGTAACAGCCTTATGGGAGGAGTTGCGTTGGCTGGTGAAGCACTCAGCTTCAATAGCATAGGATCCACGAAAAAGTACTGCGAAGGCATTCAGTCAACTGAAGATTCCATTAGATCCATGCTTGGTAAAGTGGACAGTTTCAAGATGGAGGATGGTCTACTGAAGCTGATCGGCGGTGGCACTGAACTTGCTGCTCTTAAAGGGATGTAAGCGCTATTACGAATTAATTGAAAGCCCTTCCGCTATGTGGAAGGGCATTCTTTTTCCGATCTCGTCGCTTCTGTTGCAATGCCGAAAACAACCTTTTATTGCTTGCCATCCACTGGTCCTGTACTGCTGGTTCTATTGGGATCATAGGGACCTTGCAGTGGATCCACTTCTGCTTGGTGAGACCCAGAACCGGTCGTTCGGTAGATCACTCGAATGCCGGAAGATCCCGGATGTGGCACTCTTGGGTTCCCCAATTCATCAGATTCATCGTCGTCCTCATCATCAAAGGTGATCGGCTCTGGATCTTGCACCGCAGGCTGAACATCGCGGTAACGATAGGCAATGATAATGCCGCTGACAAGGCCCCACAAATGGCTTTCCCAACTAATGTGCGGAACCAGCGGAAAAATGCCCCAAAGCAGCGATCCGTAGAGGAAAACCACCAATAGCGATAATGCCATCAACGTCCGTTGTTTGCGCAATAATCCGCTCATGAACAGGAACGATGCCATGCCATACACCACCCCGCTTGCACCGAGGTGATAATTCTCTCTTCCCATCAGCCAAACACACGCACCGCCCATCAACCAAACGAACACGATCACTTTGCCTGCCTTGCGTGGGTAGAAATACATTAGGCTCCAACCGAGCATGAACACGGCAATGGAATTGTTCCATAAGTGTTGCAGATGGTCGGAATGATCATGTAACAGTGGTGCAACGAGAATTCCGATCAACCCTTTTGTATGCCTTGGTAACAGGGCATAATTGCTCCACTCAAATTGAAAGGTCTCATCGATGAAATAGACACACCAAAGGAGTATCACAGCCAAAGCAGGCAATACGGCCGCCATGACCATTCGCGAGCTTTTCTTTCCGGGTCCTCCGGTTACGGGATCTGTTCGTAATGCTTCCAAGGCGATCTGGATCAGCAATATCCAAGCCGCAAGATCATTCGGACATTGTGACAGAAACTACCTTTACGCACATCATGAGAACGACCGTTCTATCGATCATTACGCTTCTTGTTGTGGCGATAGTAGCTATTTCAGCACGATCCAGCGTCAACCCACCGCGCATGGATGCCTCAGTATTGGCATCAGCGTCGATACAGGATCTTAAACCACCCAGTGAATTGGCGCTCGTTATGCGTGCGTTGGCCATACATGCAGATAGCGTTAAGGCCACTCTGAATACGGATCGCGAGTTACCACCCTTCCCGACCGAAGCTAACACCTTGAACACGGCCGAACCCACCGAGGGTATTCACATCGACCCGATCACGTACCCGACATTTGCGAAAGACTACTTGAGCAAACTGGACGTGCTGTACACCGCAAAGAAGAAGGATCGAGCCATGGCATACAACGCACTGATACTTGGGTGTGCCACTTGCCACACGACGCATTGTCCGGGTCCCATGATGCGCATTAAAAAGATGTATGCACCGATCAGTGGCAATTAGGTTCTGATTCAAACGCCACACGCCACGACCTTTCCGCCTGGTGTGCGGCAACCTCCGGGATAGAATCCTCCGACCTTCAGTTTCTCGCCCAATAGGAATTTGGTTACATCCTCTGCGCCTCTTTGTTCTGCGGCGCGGATCACTAATTCCGCAGTGGCTTCGGCATCATTGCCTGCGCGGTGGTGCTGCAACGGGATGCCGTGTCGAACACAGAGTGTTTTCAGATCGTTCTTTTGAAACCCGGGCCACACTTTGCGCGCCATACTTACGCTACAGAAATACTGAAAGGTTGGGTGCGGAATGGAATGGCTGGCCAATGTGCTGCGCAACACGCCCATGTCGAAACTGGCATTGTGCGCTACAATGGTCGCACCGTTCAGGACCTGCGCCACTTCCGGCCAGATCTCTTCCCAGCGCGGTGCATCGGATACGTGCTCAGGCCGGATCCCATGTACCGCCACGTTCCATGGACTGAAATAGGGCCAGTACCTTGGCTTTATCAACCAGTTCTTGACCTCACGGACCACACCGCCCCGAACAATGGCAATGCCCAACTCGCATGGGCTATCCAATTGCTGTGTGGCAGTCTCGAAATCAAGAGCAAGAAAATCCATCGGTGGCACGAAGGTCGGGAACGCGGGGGGAAATTGGAATGGGTCTTGTTCTTTCGCAAGTGGATAATGTTAATTTTAGACGTACTACACTTACCGCAACGATAACCCCAATCCCCTACAACTTCACTACCTCCGCGTCTGCCAAGGCTCCATAAAGCTTCTTTGCTGTTCCCACGCTAATGTTCACAAGCGGCAAACGCATGGTATCCTCACATATCCCGAGGACTTTCAGCACGTTCTTGATCCCTCCCGGATTCCCTTCAACGAAGAGTAAGTTGATGACATCGTGCAGTCGGAAATGTTCCTTGCGTGCGGTTTCGAGATCTCCCTTCAGCGCTGCATTCACCAGGGCACCAAATTCACTCGGAAGCGCATTGCCCACCACGCTGATCACACCCTCCGCTCCCATTGCGATCATGGGGAAGGTCAACGCATCATCGCCGCTGATAACCATGAAATCCGCAGGGCGGTATTTTAGGATGGTGCCGATCTGGTCCAGGTTTCCGCTGGCTTCTTTGATCGCAATAATGTTTTTGAGATCCTTGGCCAGCCGCAAAGTGGTCTCAGCTGCCATGTTGCTGCCCGTTCGGCCTGGCACGTTGTAGAGAATGATGGGGCGAAGACTGGATCCGGCAATTGCCTTATAGTGCTGGTAGATCCCTTCTTGGGTCGGTTTGTTGTAATACGGACTCACGCTCAGGATCGCATCCACACCATCCATATCGAACTGCTGGAACTGCTCGATCACATCAGCTGTGCTATTCCCACCAATTCCGAGTACGATCGGAACGCGATTCCGAACGATCTCCTTGGTCGAGATCAAAAGTTGTTCCTTTTCTTTTTTGGTCAGCGTAACGCTTTCGCCCGTGGTGCCCATGCTCACCACATAATCCACACCGCCAAGGATCTGGTGCTCGATCAGTTTTTCCAGACCCACATGATCGACCTGGCCATTGGAACGGAACGGGGTGACCAAGGCTACACCTAAGCCGCGAAAACGATCATCCATTGTATCAAGAATTTATTCCAATTAGTTGAAAGAAGTTACCTGTTCCGAATTGATCATGAGCAGGTAGCGGTGTACTTGTTGGATCAATTGTGGCAAGCTTTGCCCTCCCGCCATATCGATCATCATATCCAGGATCCGCTTGTTGCTATCGCTCAACCGACCAACTTTGAACCGTGCACGGCTCTTGGCCATGATGTACTGGATCGGTAAGCGGTCCTCCAAGGTGAGGTCAATGATCACATCATATTCCTCGGCCATGAAATTCTCTACTGTATTCCCATGTGGAATGCGGTACCAATTCAGGTCCTTCAGCGTGAAGGAGTCGAAATTCAACTTGGCATGCAGGTAATGCGGTTGGAACTTGCTATCCACAAAGCCGATCGCCATGATGTGGCTGATGCCGATATCCTCCTTGATCCGCTTCACGTAGTTCCGGACCTGGTTGTGCGCTGCTTCATCTTCGATCACGTACACGATAGCGACCTTCCGCGCAGAACTAAGGTTACGTGCCAATGGCTTTCTATCCTGCGGTAGATCACGCAGCAGTCGCCGAATGCCCATCCACTCTTTGAAACGGTCGAACAGTTTCATGTGCTGATCATCCGATTGAATTCATCCTCATCAATCACCGGCACACTCAATTTCTCCGCTTTCGTGCGCTTTGCCGGGCCCATATCGGCTCCTCCCAATACGAAACTGGTCTTGCTGGAAATGGATCCAGAGACCTTGCCACCGTTATTCTCTATCGCTTCTTTGATGCTATCGCGTGTGTAGTTCCGGAACACTCCGGAGACCACGAAGGTCTTATCTTTAAGCTTATCTCCTACTATCGTTATTTCTGATGGGTCCAATTCCATGCGCACGCCATGGTCCTTTAACTGTTGTACGATGTCACGATTCCCTTGTACAGCAAAGAAATCCGCGATGCTCTCCGCGATGACCGGACCGACCTCGTCCATACCAACAAGTGCTTCCTGGTCCAGATCGGCCAGTTGCTGCATACTGCCCACGGACCGTGCGATCTTCTTGGCCACCGTTTCGCCCACATGGCGGATCCCGATCGCAAATAACACGCGCTCGAATGGTACTTGTTTGCTTGCCGAAATGCCCTTCATGACCTGATCTGCACTTTTCTCACCCCACCCTTTACCAAGGCCAACGAGTTGCTCCTTCGTTAGTACGTAAAGGTCCGCGATGTTCTTGACCAACCCTGCAGCATAAAGTTCTTCGACTGTTTCTGCGCCAAGGCCGTCCATATCCATTGCTCTTCGACCGACGAAATGCTGGATCCGCCCAGTGATCTGTGGTGGACACAAATGCTCATTCGGACAGTAGTGCTGCGCTTCTCCTTCCAGACGTATCAAAGGCGTGCTGCATTCGGGACAACTATCCGGGAACCTCACAGGTGGTGCGCCAGCTGGGCGTTGAGCAAGATCCACGCCCGTGATCTTGGGAATGATCTCACCCCCTTTTTCCACGTGGACCATATCGCCAATATGGAGGTCGAGCTTCGCGACCTGATCGGCATTATGCACCGAAGCCCGCTTCACGGTAGTTCCCGCCAACTGCACCGGCTGCAATTCCGCGACCGGTGTTATGGCTCCTGTTCGACCAACTTGGTAGATCACATTATTGAGCCTTGTCAATGCCTGCTCAGCTTGGAATTTATACGCGATCGCCCATCGCGGACTTTTCGCTGTACTCCCCAACTCCTCCTGCACCGCAATATCATCGACTTTGATCACAACACCGTCCGTTACAACTTCCAGATCATGGCGTTTCTGACCCCAATGATCAATGAATGCCATTATGCCTTCCAGATCCGTGGCGCGCTCTATGAATCGCCGCTCCGGCGCGGGTACATGAAAGCCCCATTCCCCGGCTTTAAGCAGATTGTCGAAATGTGACCGAGTCGGCAGTCCTTCACTTTGCATTCCATGAATGAAGTTGTTCAGTCCTCTTTTAGCAACTTCTTTCGGATCTTGCAATTTCAACGATCCTGCAGCCGTATTTCGCGGATTCGCATACAGCTCCTCGCCGGCCTCTGCGCGTTGTGCATTCAGCTTCTCAAATTGTTCGTGTAAGAGAACGATCTCTCCACGCACTTCGAGATCCACTGGCCAGTCACTTCCGTTCAATCGCATTGGTACAGCGCGCACGGTCCTGATATTGGCTGTCACTTCTTCGCCTTTCTCGCCGTCCCCGCGTGTTACTCCTCGAACGAATCGGCCGTTGGAATAGGTAAGGCTGATGGCCACACCATCATACTTCAATTCCATCACGTAGGTCGCTTTACCGACTTCCTTTTCCACCCGGGCAACGAATTCCGCAACCTCTTCCCGATCGTAGGAATTACTGAGTGACAGCATCGGCCACTTATGCGTAACGGTCGGAAAATTCTTGGTGATATCACCACCAACACGCTGGGTCGGGCTATTGGGATCGGCCAGGTCGGGAAAGGCGCTTTCCAATTCAGCCAATTCCTTCAAAAGCGTATCGAACTGTTGATCGGAAACCTCCGGTGCCGCTTTCACATAGTACAAGTAGTTATGGTGCTCAAGCACTTTGCCGAGCATGTCCATCCGATCCTTCGCCGCACTACGTTCCATGCCCTTTGCGCTCTTGTCGACGTGTTCTACGCATTTCTTTTCTAGCACGCTTCACCAAAGCTCCAACACGCAAACCGGCCTTTGCAAAATAATTCATATCGCTCAACGTAATGGTGGTATTCCTATCTGCCGCTAATACGTGCCTATATCCACCTCCTACTCCGACAAAGAACCACCAAAATATGTTGTAATCCACGTGTATCGACGCTTCCAATGGTACAAGCTCATTCGTGGAATACAGTTGTAAATGGTCAGTGCTGTCCAGGTAACTTGTACGGTACGTACCTAGACCGACCGAGAGCGGAAGACCGATGGTCCATCGCTTTGTTTCCAGGAGGATCCGTTCATAGGCCAACGTGGTAAAATCGAAATTGGTCCGAAGTTCCCTTATCCCTAAGGCACCAAGGTCCACATCCTCTTGCACGTATGCGTTACCCAGACCATAAAAGCCAACAGCGATGATATCCCTTTTTCGCTGTGCTCCAAGTCGGAAACCATAGAAGGATACTGGATCTGAATTCACGAATGTGCGGCGGAAATCAAAGTTGAAGAGTACGCGGAATTCGGCTTTGACCTTGGCTGTAGAATCTGCATCTGCACGTGCCGGGACCGACGCGGCAAAGAACAATACCAGCGCTATGACCAATGCCCTCCTCATCGAATAGCACTGATGAAACGCGGATTTCCGCTGAGATCTCTTGTAACGTTCACCGACCGAAAGCCCATATCCCCTAGCATAACACCCACATCCACCGCGTAAAGATGATGCCCTTCGAACCAGATCGCGCCGCCCGGCAATAATGCGATCCAAGCTTTTTCAGCAATTCTTCTGTAGAATAGAATGGGGTCAACATGATCCACAAATAGTGCCAAACCGGGCTCGTGCGCTCGAACGTGGTTAGCCAAGGAAAGCTCCTCCGTTCGTGGTATGTACGGGGGGTTACTCACGACAAGATCGCATCCTTGGGGAATTCCGAACGTGTCCAATAGCACATCAGAGCATATGAATTGTACATCCAACCCAGTTGCGTTGGCATTCCGTTGCGCGATCTCCAATGCCTGTTCCGACACATCGGTACCACTAACGCATGCATCCGGAAATGCATGTTTCAGAGCTAATGCGATACAGCCACTTCCTGTCCCTATATCAACGATGTTCTCAGGCATTCGACCGCTGGTAAGAATGCGATCAACCAATTCTTCCGTCTCTGGCCTTGGGATCAGGACACCTGCGCCCACGAAGAGTTCCAAGCCCATGAACAACGCACTGCCCAATACATACTGCAAAGGTTCTCCGTTCACCAATCGAGCTAGAGTCGTTTCAAGATCGTCCGATTGATCCGCTGTCAGGGGATCCATTGAATGTTGATCCAACTGATACGCATCCCACCCGAACCTATGACGGAATACTTCTCTCGAAATTGCCTTGGCCTCATTGGCATCATGGATAGGCAATAACGATTCCCGATATCTGCCCAAAATGCAATTCACCGTTTCCCCCCGTTCTGGCACCGCGCGAAAGTAACCCATCATTCACATTCGTGCACGTCCATTGGAGGTTTCGCTACGTGGATCCAAGTTGATCGATCACCTTTGCGCCAATTATGCCTGATCACGATCTTTGGATGCAACGTTGCTTGGACCTCGCTACGCGCGGGATCGGAGCTGTAGGGTCCAATCCGATGGTGGGTTGCGTGCTGGTTCTGGGAGACCAACTGCTTGCTGAAGGATGGCATAACGCTTTCGGAGGTCCACATGCTGAAGTAGAATGCTTGAATGCCTTTGGACAAAAGCCGATCCCACCTGATGCGATCCTGTACGTGAATCTTGAACCTTGTGCTCACCATGGGAAAACGCCACCTTGCGCGGACCTTATTATTGAGCGCGGTGTAAAACACGTTGTGTTCGGTCAGCAAGATCCTTTTCCTGCCGTCTCTGGTACTGGGATCCAGCGCATGAAGGATGCAGGAATAAAAATGACCGGACCGATCAATGAGTCTCAATGTCGCTGGTATCAGCGCCGGTTCCTTACTTCTGTCGAGAACAACAGGCCGTATGTTATTCTGAAATGGGCAAGATCCGCGGATGGCTTTTTGGATCAACATCCCCGGAACGACCGAACCGTTCAGCGGATCAGCGGTTCTGCTTCGAACACGCTGGTCCACTCATGGCGTAGTCATGAACAAGCGATCTTGGTCGGAAGTCGCACAGTGCTGAACGACGATCCACAACTGACCACCCGGTTGGTCGATGGCCCATCTCCGATCCGTTTCATCCTTGATCGAGAACGGATCACACCAGCACGTTCGAGGGTTTATGACGGTAGCGCACCTTCCATACTTTTCACGCGTGAACAGAGAGATGATATTGAGATCGAACAAGAGTTGATCGGCAATAATGAGGACCCGATCGAGCGCATTTTCAAATTTGCACGTGAACGATCGATCCTATCGATCTTCGTTGAAGGCGGTGGTGAATTATTGAACCATTTCATTGAAAAAGATCGCTGGGATGAAGCCCGTGTGATCACCGGAAAACCCATATTGGGAAATGGAACACCCGCCCCATTGCTGAAAGCGTCAGCATCGCGGAAGATAGAGATCAACGAGGATACGGTGACCTTCCACATCAATCCGCGTTCACCTGCTTTAATTGGGATCAACCCGCTTTCGCAATGGTACTGGTG
>JAGNUG010000118.1 GCA_017987115.1 Flavobacteriales bacterium
GGATAACCCGCTTCCACCTAAGAAAACCGAGTTCTTTACCCCGCAACAAGCCGCCAAACGGAGTTTGGACGATAGCGGTGGGCTGGTGAGCGAAACCCTAGCCAAGATCTACGTGGCACAAGGCAATTTTGCCAAGGGCATTGACGCATATCGCAGATTGGGTTTGAAACACCCGGAGAAAAGCGCTTACTTTGCGGCCCTTCAAAAAGAATTGGAGGAACAATTGAACAAGTAAGTCATGGTTGCGATCTCCATTATCATTCTGATCATTTGCGTATTGCTCGCCCTTGTTGTACTCGCTCAGAACCCTAAGGGCGGCGGGCTTGCCAGTGGTTTTACCGGTGCTCAACAGATCGGTGGCGTACAACGTACAGCGGACTTTTTGGAGAAGGGAACTTGGACACTTGCTGGCACGCTGATGGTGTTGTGCTTGGTTTCTGCGGGTCTCCAAGATCGCGGAAGTGCAGTTGAGTTCAACGAATTGGATACGCCGATCGAACAGGTGGATCAAGCTACCATTCCTTCCGAGGTTCCTGCCGATGCTCCTGCGGAATCTCCGGAGGAAGCACCAGCCCAATAAAATTTGGGCCCATATCCGGGTTCATACTAAGCTTGTCAGGTTGTCAGTCATCTCTGACACCAATGCGCTCGTAAACGAGCATTCTGCCATTTTTTTCGGGCCGAACTGCCATTTTCTCGCACTTGCGAAAGTGGCATACACATTGACAAGCGAGGTTACATCTCCTTCAGAGAAAATACACTAGAACCAACCATGGCAAGCAAAGTAAAACCACTAGCGGACCGCGTACTTGTAGAAGCAGCAGCCGCAGAAGAGACCACCAAGGGTGGCATTATCATCCCGGACACCGCAAAGGAGAAACCTCAGCGCGGTAAGATCATCGCAGTTGGCACCGGCCGTGTTGCTGATGATGGCAAAGTGACCCCTTTGAGCGTAAAAGTGGGTGACAGCATCCTTTACGGAAAATACAGTGGAACCGAGCTCACACTTGAAGGCAAGGACTACATGATCATGCGCGAGAGTGACATCTACGCAGTGCTCAACTAATAACCATTCGGCGGTGATCATACTGCCTTTTTCATTTCTGAACTAACCATGGTCCTGATCTGATCAGACCAAACCCAAAAGAAAAAATGCCAGCAAAGAACATTCAATTCGATCTGGACGCACGCGACCGTTTGAAGCGTGGTGTCGATCACCTTGCCAATGCAGTAAAGGTGACCCTTGGCCCAAAAGGCCGCAACGTTATCATCGACAAGAAATTCGGTGCACCACAAGTAACCAAGGACGGTGTTACCGTTGCAAAAGAAATTGAGCTGAAGGATGCCGTGGAGAACATGGGCGCCCAAATGCTGAAAGAAGTGGCCAGCAAAACTGCGGACATCGCAGGTGATGGAACTACTACAGCTACAGTATTGGCTCAAGCAATTGTTACGGCCGGTCTGAAGAACGTTGCAGCAGGTGCCAACCCTATGGACCTGAAGCGAGGTATCGACAAAGCCGTAACAGCAGTTGTAGCTGATCTGAAAAAGATGAGCAAGAGCGTTGGTGATGACAATGCGAAGATCAAGCAAGTAGCATCGATCAGTGCCAACAATGATGATACCATCGGTTCATTGATCGCTGAGGCAATGGCCAAGGTGAAGAAAGAAGGAGTGATCACCGTTGAAGAAGCAAAAGGCACCGATACCACTGTTGAAGTGGTGGAAGGGATGCAGTTCGATCGCGGATACCTCAGCCCATACTTCGTGACCAATGCGGAGAAAATGACCGTTGAACTGGAAGGCGCACATGTTCTGATCTATGACAAGAAGATCAGCACCATGAAGGAGCTGCTTCCTATCCTCGAGAAGAGTGCACAGACCGGCAAGCCATTGTTGATCATCAGCGAAGACCTTGACGGAGAAGCGTTGGCCACTTTGGTGGTGAACAAGATCCGTGGATCCTTGAAAGTATGTGCGGTAAAAGCACCAGGATTCGGTGATCGTCGTAAAGCGATGTTGGAAGACCTTGCGATCCTTACCGGTGGTCAAGTGATCAGCGAAGAGCGTGGCTTTAAGTTGGAGAACACGGAGTTGAACATGCTCGGAAAAGCCGAGAAGATCAGCATCGACAAGGACAACACCACCATCGTGAACGGTGCTGGTAAAAAAGCAGACATCGCTGGTCGAGTTAACCAGATCAAAGCACAGATCGAGTCTACCACAAGCGATTACGACAAAGAGAAATTGCAGGAGCGTTTGGCCAAATTGGCTGGCGGTGTTGCCGTACTCTACATCGGTGCCGCTACGGAGGTAGAGATGAAAGAGAAGAAGGACCGTGTTGATGACGCCTTGCACGCTACTCGTGCTGCTGTTGAAGAAGGTATTGTTGCCGGAGGTGGAGTTGCATATATCCGTGCTCAGAAGGTGCTGGAAAAAATGGAAGGCATCAACGCTGATGAGACCACGGGTATGGCGATCGTTCGTCGCGCATTGGAAGAGCCATTGCGTCAGATCGTTGCCAACGCTGGATTGGAAGGTAGCATCGTAGTTCAGAAAGTACGTGAAGGAAAAGCCGATTACGGTTTCAACGCACGCACTGAAGTATATGAGAACCTGCTCGCAGCTGGTGTTATCGACCCAACCAAAGTAACGCGTGTTGCCTTGGAGAATGCCGCTAGCATCGCTTCCATGTTGCTCACCACCGAGTGTGTGATCAGCGACGAGAAAGAAGAGAAAGCAGGCCACAGCCATGCACCTGATATGGGTGGCATGGGTGGAATGATGTAAGAATAAACCACGAATAGAACGAACAAGCCCCGGCAGAAATGTCGGGGCTTGTTGCGTCCAAAGAGGTTCCATAGAAATGAAAACGAACAAGCCAGCGATAGTGGCTTTCACTACTACTGGGTATTGTAGGGGCTTTCCTAAGACAGTCTCTTTGTAGCGTCGAACAAAGAACCCTCAAGAACATGAATCGCACCACACTCTCCCCTCTTCTGATCTGTGCCTCTTTCCTAACGGTAAATGCACAGCTTGTCGTTACCAATACGCAAACGCCTGCACAACTTGTACAGAACGTACTTATGGGCGGCGGAGTCACAGCGACCAACATCACGTTCAATGGCACCTCCGGTAATTCGGTTGATCAACAGATAGCATCGTTCAACAGCGCAGCATCCAATGCAGGCATACCGAACGGATTGATCCTATCCACGGGAAACACTGCTCAAGCTGTAGGACCGAATAATGCGGTACGCGCCGATCTAGCCATTCCGGGTACACGAACCGATGCCGACCTCAGTGCACTTTCCGGCGGACTTACGATCGACGATGCCGCTGTGTTGGAGTTCAATTTCGTACCCACCGGTGGGTCGATCAGTTTCAATTTCGTTTTTGCTTCGGAGGAATATCCCGGTTATGTATGTGGCACGGTGAACGATGCGTTCGGTTTCTTCTTGAGCGGACCCGGTATCGCTGGTCCTTTTAGCAATGGTGCGATGAATCTTGCATTGATCCCTGGGACCAACGTACCCGTTACCATCAACACAGTGAATTCCGGGATCGTAGGCGCACAAGGGGGCCAAGCAGGGAATTGTGCAGCGATCGATCCGAACTGGCAAGCGAACAGCATCCATTACGTGGACAATGGAAACGGGAACAACCCGGATGCCAATGCCATTCGTTACAATGGAAGAACGGTGATGATGACCGCTTCGGCACAAGTACAATGCGGCCAACAATATCGTCTGAAGATCGCCATAGGTGATGCTGGCGACAGTGTCTACGATTCTGCGATCTTTCTCCAAGGTGGAACCTTCGCTAGCCCTTCCATTTCAGTGAACGCGACCACCACGGATGCCACACCGTTGTGCATGGCGCCTACAACGGTACAAGCGCAGATCGGAGCTGGCGCAACGTCTCCATATACCTATTCATGGACGCAGAATGGCGTTTCGATCGGCAATACGCAACAAGTTACGGTGGCAGCTAGTGGATCAAGCATATATCAAGTTCAAGTTACCGACGCGTGTGGCGCAACCGCAACGGATGACATAGCGATCCAAACGCAACCAATGACACTTGTTCCACAACCGGACATGACCGTACCATGCATGTATGAAGGAATAGTGCAAGTAGAGCTCGCAAATTCAGGCCCAGGCCAATACGACTATACTTGGACCGTTAACGGAACGCCCGTTGGGAATACAGCAACCTTGGATATCACAGCGACGCAAACACCTACCAACTATACGCTGACCGTACAGGATGAATGTGGTGCAACAGCTTCAGAAAGTATTCTGGTCAGTATGCAAACGTATGATCCTATGGTGCTGACGACCACACCCGACACCACGGTGTTTTGTCCGAATGACGAAGCCACAGTTGGTGTACTCGACGCAACCGGAGGCAGTGGTCCGTACACCTACGTGTGGCACAATGCAGCAGGTGATCTGATCACGTTGAACAGCAGTTTTACCATTTCGGTTTCCACTGATGAAACTTACGCAGTAACGGTGACGGACCAATGCGGAACCGAGGCACAAGCCAATGTCACCACACTAGTTCCGGTCCATGATGTACTTGCAGTGGATCTTGGACCCTCGTTCGTTATCTGTGCCGGAAATACGGCTGAATTGGTCGCAACCGTAACCGGAGGTAGTGGTACTTACACGACGGAATGGCCTTCTGCTTCAAGCACGAATGACATGATAACGATCCAACCTTTTACGGACAGCACATTCAACGTACATGTTACTGATCGATGCGGCTACGAGGCCAACGCTTCCATACAAGTTACTCTCGAAACACCGGTGACCGAAATAATTGCAACGAACCTGCAGCAGGATGATTGGCAGTTCAATGAGGTCAGCGAGCCATCCGCGGTTACACACAATTGGGATCTCGGTGATGGCGATTGGTCAACTGATCCTTCACCGGATCATGGATACCTGGATCTGGAAGCACATATCGTAGAACTCACGATCACTACGGCAAATGGTTGTATCGCCACGGACACCGTTCACTTGGCTCCTGCAGCACACGTTTACTTTCCGAATGCGTTCACACCGAACGGCGATGGTATCAACGATGTTTTCCAAGCCATAGGTCACGATCTCACCGAAGCGGAATTCACAGTGTTTGATCGTTGGGGAGCTGCCATGTTCAATTCCATGAACATGAACGATGGGTGGGACGGATCCATGATGGACGGCAATCCAGCACCGACCGGTGTATATGTGATCAAGTATAGCGTAAATGGTGTTCGCCTGCTAAAGACTGTTGGCCTCACTCACGTAACATTGCTTGGACAAGAAACCGCAGATCGCTGAACTCATCCGAGTAGAAATTACGGATCCTGAAGTACTTGGTAAGCACGTCCAGTAAATGCAAGATCCCATTTCGCTTCCGAAGAACTTCGGAAGCGAAATGGGATTCGTCCATGATACCTTAATTTTCCGGAATACTCACATGCGCTTTTCGATCTGCAGGACCATATTGATGGCATTGGTGATCAACGGATACTGGTGTTCAGCGCAATCGGTGGCCTACGGAGGTAATGATCATCTCCAATTCCAACACGTTACCGCTGCTGATGGTCTTTCGGATAACGGCGTAACGTGCATATTCGAGGATGCCGAAGGCTACATCTGGATCGGTACGGAACGTGGGTTGAACCGGTTCGATGGACAACGCATTGAACGTTTCACGGAGAATGGTCCTTCGGGAGCTTATATATCGGCTATTGCACAAGACAGCACTGGTACGATCTGGGTGGCAACCACCGACGGTGGCCTCAGTGAATTTGATAGAACAGGATATAAGTTCATCGATCACCCGATAGACACCACCGGAACGCATGGCATACACACGAAACGACTGAACCATCTACTATCAATGAATGATAGCATTCTTTTCCTATGCTCTCAGGACAAAGGACTTATCCGTTACAACACGGTAAATGAACGTGCAACAAATCACTGCTACTTCTACTCTAGTGCAGTTAAAAGCGATACGATTCCCCAAGGAAGCGGTTGGTACCACAGTACGACGTGGCTGGATCGCGATAGGATCTGGTTGGGTCTGATCCCTGGCGGAAATTCCTATGTCTTGAACAGTTCCGATGCCTCAGTCATTGCAGAGATCAAGAGTACCCATGCGGATAGCTCTTATACGCTTACAACAGCAATCGCGTGGAATGGTGACCTGCTCGCAGGTGGTTGGGGACCGGGCATCAGTCGTATCTCGCTGAAGAATGTTGATCAACAGCAATACTATCGGATCAGGGATGAGGTCACCGCGATCGCTCCTTGGCCGGATGGCTCTTTTATTATTGGTACAAAGATCAACGGACTTGAACACTTGAACAGGAATTTCGAGCACCTTGCCTATTACCATCATGACCGCCGAACAAGCACATCATTGTTGAATGATCGCGTGCGATGCATACTCAAAGATCGCGCAGGAACTCTTTGGGTAGGCACGGCAAATGGCATCAGTTATCATGTACCGGGAATATGGTCGTTCAAAACAACCCCGCTCTTTGGTGACAACAATACCGATCAACCTGATCTCACATTCCATAAGATCCAACAAGATGAGGATTGCACCATACGGATCTCCACTTCACATGGATTCTTCAAAGTTCGACCAAATAATAAGCAGGTCAAGCACGTACCGCTTCATCATAATGGAACTCCGCTGGAAGTTACAGGTCTATTCACGGTATTCCCGGACCGTCATTTTCTCGGCACTGAAACAGGTTATTTCAAGTATGACATTATTGAAGAGCGCATCAAGGAACAGGGCCCGGTTTCGAATTGGGTACGTTCAGGCGTTCAGATGTATCAGGTCCGAGCAATCCTTCCAGATACTATATATGGAGAGGAACGGATGATCGTAAATGCACTTGGTTACTCTATAGCGTCCTTGAACCCGAACAACTTGGAACCTGATCTGAATTGGTACGCCACGAAGAACACCCCGGAAGGTTTTGGGATCATTCGTAACACGCAGCGAGCGCCAAATGGTAGATATTGGAGTGCTACTCCCGGTGGAGTAATTTCATGGTCAAAGGAAAAGAATGGAACAACTGACAGCACGGCCTACTATTCATCTTTTGAGCTAGGTGATAGGAAACTTCCTGGAAGCGATGCTAAAGCCATTGTGTTTGCCGGAGACACGGCTTGGGTCGCTTTGCGCGATGCTGGTCTGGCAGCAATTATAAATGACAAAGCGATAGGATATCCTCTACCTGCCCATATTTCAGGTGACCCATTAGGTATTACCATTGACACACATGGTATCGTTTGGTGTACATCAAGCAATGGCCTATTGCGTTTCGACCCAAGATCTTCGGAATGGTCGCAGATAAAAGTGAATGATGGTTCCATGTTCGAACAGCTCACATCGAGCATTACCACCTTGGACAATGGAGACATTGCGTTCTGTGCGAACAACACGCTCTTGACCTTCAACCCGTCTTCATTCACTGACCTTCCTGCTATTCCGCAACCGTTGCTTTTTGACCTGCACAATAATTGGGGACCACTTCCGATCAAGGGTGAACAAACCATCGAACTTTCATACCGCAACAGCGCGTTCGATGCAACGATCAGCGCATTACACTTCGGCGGCGCGGTCCGATTGCGGTTCCTATATAGACTGAACGGCTTGGAAACAGCGTACCGCTCGATCACGGCGAATACCCCATTGCGCTATTCCGGTGTACCAGTTGGCCAATACGAACTTATGGTTCGGGTCCTGGACCCCATGGGACGTCTAGGTCCTGAACACAAACTGCTTTCCGTTCATGTGAAAGCACCGATCTGGCAAAAGTGGTGGTTCTACGCTGCGTTGGTAATATTGGCAGGTCTACTAATGTGGCAATTCTTCCGCTTCAGATTGAAACAAACCATGCGACTTCAGTCCATGCGTGACCACATAGCGCGTGATCTCCATGATGATGTCGGAAGCACATTGGGCAGCATCAGTTTCTACAGTGAAGCGCTGAAACGGAAACTCGACGAGATCGACGATCCAATGGCGAAAGATGTAGCCTCACGAATTGGCAACAGCTCGCGGGATATGATCGACAGAATGGCGGATATCGTATGGAGCGTGGATCCGAAGAACGATGATGCAGGATCATTGATCGCACGGATGAAGGGCTATGCGAGTGACCTTGTCGCCACCCGTGGGATCGAATTGAAATGGAACACACCAAGCTCTCTTGAGTACGTCAAGTTGGGCACTGATCATCGCAGGAATCTCTTTATGATCTTCAAGGAGGCAGTCTATAATTCGGTGAAGTATGCAGCTTGCACGCAGATCCATGTTACACTGAATATCGTGGATAGAAAGATCGAGCTCAAGATCTCCGACAACGGCAAAGGGTTTGATCCGGAAAATGTTGATAGCTACAATGGGAATGGGTTACCAGGCATGCAGATACGGGCCAAAGCAATGGGTGGTCAGGTCTCGGTCCAAAGCTCTCCGGGCAATGGAACTACAGTAATTGTTGTTGCGCCGATCAACACCGCACTCCCCCGTTCTGGGGATTGACGATCGTGCACGATCGGGTAAATTTGTTATTCATACCATGGGCACCATCCACGTAGCACTTTTCGACGATAGTAAAGCGATCCGCGATTCAATGGGTTTCTTGTTGAGCACCACCCCAGGCATCGGTCTTTGCGGGTGTTTCCCCAGCGCCGAGCATGTTCTTGACCGCATAGCATCATGTAAACCTGATGTGGTGCTCATGGATATCGACATGCCCGTGGTCAATGGGATCGATGCGGTCCGATCGATCCGAACAAAGTACCCTGCCCTTCCCGTGATCATGCTAACGGTATTTGCTGATGAGGACCGGGTATATGATTCATTGCGAGCGGGAGCGATGGGATATCTTCTGAAGAACGATGAGCCGGATGCGCTGCTTTCAGCGATCAACGAAGTTTACAAAGGCGGAGCACCTATGACACCGAGCATTGCACGCAAGGTAATGCTGCATTTTCAGCGTTTACCAGTATCGCCTTCGACCGATGACGAAGAAGATCCAGGACTGAGCCCACGGGAAAAAGACGTCCTTCAGTGCTTGGTCGATGGTCTCAGTTACAAAATGATCGCAGAACAGCTTGGTATTGGTTTCGAAACGGTTCGTAGTCATATCAAGCGTATCTACGAAAAGCTGCATGTTCATAATAACACCGAGGCGGTAGCGAAGACAATTCGCGGTGGGTTGTTGAGTTAGCCTACGTAATTCGGATCCATTACAGAAAGGATACTTGAAATGACACCTTGTTCGAAGATCGATGAAAAGTCTGTTCACCATAACTAAATTCAACTGCTTGTCTGGTTTCCGTCACCAGCAGCGTTTTAATTCTTTCCAGAAATACCCATTATTGGGTATTGTGGACCTAAAGTGATAACCGTTGATTTGTACGCACAGAAGCAAAGAACACTAAGAAACGTAGCCAATCATAGCTACTGATCATTTTTAAAAGAAAAAGCGGTCGAAGGAAAGGTTACTGGTCCATTCTCTCCCGCCACGAACGCCCCATATAGCTTGGGGCGTTCGACTTTTATGATAGTGGCCTGTACTTTGCACTTCACAATATGATCCAGTTACCGATGAACCTTTTGGCTTCAGACGGGTACTGGAACACGTAGAATCATAAGTTTACGAAACGACCCCTCGCATGACCCGTACCATCTTCGCACTAGTTGCGCTTACCCTTATACCAACGCTGTACGCAGCCGACGAAACACCTGTAACCAGTAAGGTCTCTGAAGCAAAAGTTTTCCTGAGCGGAGCTCAGGTTTCGCGCAAAGCCACTGCCAAGGTGCCTTCCGGAACGAGCACCTTCGTCTTTACCGGCTTGGCACAAGGCATTGATCCGCAGAGCATACAAGTAACAGGTAAAGGTGGATACAGCATATTGAGCGTGAACCACCGGATCAATTACTTGACGGAAAGCCCGAAGAAACCAGAGATAGAGGACTTGCAGACTCGCATCAAAAAACTGGAGCACGACTTCAACTTCGAAAAAGGCTTGCAACAAGTATGGGAGAACGAAGAGAAATTATTGCAGCAGAATTGGGCGGTAGGTGGCCAAACGAACGGTATATCAGCTGCACAGTTGCAAGGAGTAGTCGATTATCAACGTGAGCGGATGAAGGCGATGAAAGCCGGTTGGCTTGAGCAGCAGGAAAAGCTTACCAAAATAGAGGAAGAAGCGAACAAGCTCCGCCAGCAAGTGCAGCAATTGCAAAGCCAAGCACCACGCCCGACCAGTGAGGTGGTAGTTGAGATCAGCAGTACCCTTGAGGTGAACGCGAGTTTTATATTGAGCTATTTCGTGGGAAATGCCAGCTGGACACCAGCATACGACCTGCGCGCCACCGGTGTAGGCCAGCCCATTGAGCTCCTGATGAAAGCGCAAGTGACGAACAATACGGGTGAGGATTGGGAAAAGGTGGACCTGAGCTTGAGCAGCGGAAACCCGACTTTAGGTGGGATCATGCCAACACTTTCTCCTTGGACGTTGTACAGCCCACAGGTTTATGAGTTACAAGGAAGCAATTTTGACAAACGAAGAATGCGTGTAACGATGGATATGGCTCCAGCCCAACCCTCGGTCGCATCAGGTGCTGATGACATGTACAAGCTGGAGGAACAAGAAGCTTCCGTAGTAAATTCGAACACGGTCGAAAGCCGCACAACGACCGTCGAATTCGTGATCCAAACACCATTCAGCGTGCCGAGCGATGGCGCTCCCCACATGATCGGTGTGAGCAGCCAAAACATTCCTGCGACCTACAAGCACTACACCACACCTAA
>JAGNUG010000119.1 GCA_017987115.1 Flavobacteriales bacterium
TCAATGGTGGCGTTTGGTCATCCGCATACAACCTGAGCTTACCTACATCGCGCAAGTAGGCCTCAACTGTGCGGTCGCTCAAGGAACGTTCCAACTTAAGGTGCATGCGTAGGTCGATCAACGCACTATCCCAATCCATGATACGAAGTTGCATGATGTGGCGTGCTTCGATCGTACGCCAAGGTGGTTTGTTCCAACGCAACACTGTGCATAGTTCATATCTATTTTGCGGTCAGAGATGGTGCTGATACGGTCCCAGGTGCGAACTTCGCGCCATGCGCATTCTTCTGTTGAACGGCCCTAATCTCGATCTTCTCGGTGAACGTGAGCCTGAGATCTATGGCAGCCGAGGTTTCGAGGAATACATAGAGGAACTGCGGAATGATTTTCATAATGCGGAGTTCTCCTATTTCCAGAGCAATATTGAAGGAGAACTCGTCGAACATTTGCGGAATGCCGTGGATCAAGTGGACGGTATCGTTTTCAACCCTGCAGGTTACTCGCACACGAGCGTTGCATTGCGCGATACGATCGCCGTTCTAAAGATCCCTGTCGTGGAAGTGCATATCAGCAATATCCATGCGCGGGAGGAATTCCGGCACAATACGATCACCGGTGCTACGTGCGCTGGTGTCATCACCGGATTTGGTCTGGAGGGATATCACATGGCCGTTGAATACCTGATCAGCAGGTAGTGTTAAGGCTCACCGCTTATCCCTGAACGCACTTTTATCGAGCTGCGAGAATCGTTTCCATCCAATGATGAACCGGTCGTAGGCAATGCTGCGCTGATACATACCCGTAAGGTCCGGCGATGTTTCCTGTGCCAGAAGTTCCTTCCGCATCTTCAATATGCGGGGTAAGCGCAAGAAAAAATGCCAATGTGCTTTTGCAACTTCCCACGTGTGAGCACCGTGTCCTTCCAACAAGAATTTACATGCCGCGAATCCATCAAGGATCAAGCGCCGCATCAACCAACCGAATGACCAGCCATTGTGAAGGTTCTTGGTGAGTACGATCAGACTGTTCCTGAAATTGAGATAGGTCTTACGCGGGCTACCATACCCCAACGTACCACCGCCTACATGATGGACGGTCGTGCTGCTCGTATAGCCGATGGACCAACCGGTTCGTCGAAGGCGCCAACAGAGATCGATCTCTTCCATATGCGCAAATAGGTCGGCGTCAAAACCACCTGCCGCGTGAAAGGCTTTGGAGCGGATCATCAGACAAGCACCTGTCGCCCAAAATACTTCACGGTCATCATCGTACTGCCCCTTGTCCTCTTCGGTCACCTCGAAGATGCGGCCACGACAAAAGGGATAACCATTTCTGTCGATATAACCACCCGCAGCACCTGCATGTTCGAAGCGGTCTTGCTGTGTATAGCTCAATACTTTGGGTTGGCAAGCTGCCATTCCGGGATGCGCATCCAAATACGTTTCCATAGCGCCCAACCAGCCGGTTCGTACCTCTACATCGGAGTTCAGAAGTACGTACAGATCAGCCTCAACTTGGCGTAACGCCTCATTATAGCCACCTGCAAATCCGAAGTTCTTTTGCATTGCGATGGTGCGAACCGAAGGGAAATCAATGGCCAATAGACCCAGAGATCCGTCCGTAGATGCATTATCCGCAACGATGACCTCCGCAGTTGGACTATTGGCGATCACGCCTGGCAGGAATTGTTCCAGCCAATGCTTACCGTTCCAGTTCAATATGACGATCGCTGTGCCCATGATCATGGAAGGTGCCACCACCGATCCTTCATTGCCGGACAAAAATGGTGCATTCTATCCGCACTACGTTATTACGGTTCGTTGTCTTTTGCTAAAATTGAAAGATCATCACTTGGAAAGTTCCAGGCGATCGTTCCCAAGGCACTTAGGTCGATCCAATTATTAGCAGGAGAAGTATGGCGCTTACCTCGGCATATCGAAGAACTCATCTGCACGCCCACCACTCTGTGTGCCAACTTGGGCCGGGTCCACATTGGGCATCGCAACATTGCGTTCATGAAGGATCTGATTCCAGCGTGGATTCTGCATTTCGCCCGGAACCTCACTATGCAATAGCACCATACAATTAGTTACAAGGTCGGGCTGATAGAAGATGAACCGCTTATTGCTGTAGCGTCCTGCTCGATAGTAATGCCAGATCGTGTAAGGATAGGCGTCCAGTTCCTGCAACCGATCCATCTGGGTATTCGGTGGCCCATACTTCAGGTAGACATAACCGCGATCGGTCTGGTAACCACGCATGTTCCGGCATCCGTAGATCTTGTTTACTTTGATCACTTCGGCCCGGTATGAGCGCCATGCACTTTCAGGATCATTGCTTCGATTGGTCCAGAATGTATAGAAAAAGCGCTGCATCAGGTCCAGATCACGGTCTTTCCAGCGATCATCAATGATCTTTCTTTCCAATGCATCCGCAATAGGTCGGAAACTTGCGATGTGCTCTGCGAGCGTATCCGTATCCGTGTACGCACCAACGAACGTATTGCCGATGTTCAGTTCATCAAGTGCCTGAAGGTCGTATTGCAATGTGATCTTATTGTTACGTTGAAAGAATTGCTCACTTCGCGCAAGCAGTACACCGGCACGGTTGAATACTTCAACAGCAGCTAAATAATTGCCAGAGGGCAATGTGGATATATCGAATTCCGCAAAAACAGGTTCCACGGACTTGGCTTTTACTCTATTGGTGATCTTTAGTTGGCCGTAAGGTTTTCTTGATTCGAAGGTCTCCACTTGATAGGTGAGCAAATACAAACTATCCTTTCCCAACATTTCTTCAGCTCCATACACTTCAGCGTAAAAACTCAGGTTGGATATTTCCTTAGGGAAATAATCGGTCAAAAGCGGCACAACGGTGTATCCGAATTTTGATGGGGTGCCTTCCATGGCTTTTTCGAAACGCTCGGCAACGAGTATGTCCGAAACCGAAACCTCCGGACCAAGCGCCGGAACGGTCAGTGGTGCATTATATCGGGTCAGCGTTGTATCCGAATTGTTCAGGTCCTTAATCTCTAATGTCACAACGTAGTTCCCCGGGGCCAGGTCAAAGATCTCCTGGTGGAGCATGTCGACCTGCAGGGAGTCTGCTCTAGGGGTGCCACTGATCACGGTTTTCGCATATGCCGCGATCTTACCATCCTGTTCGATCAACGTTAGCGCTTCTATTTGGGTAATGGTCAAGCCACGGGCATCCGTTGAATTGACCATGGAACCAGCTAAGAATGCCATGTTAACCTCTACCAATGAATTACTTCCTGGTCTATGGAAAACTTTGGTCTCAACAACGACGTCCACAGTGGCTTGTAATTGTATACATACCGAACTGAAGATCAGTGCAAAGAAGAACTGCTTAAGGAAGCGCATGATACAAAGTTAACCCGATCGATGTGCTAGGAGATACCGTTCCTTGTTTCAAATAAGCCGAGGCTGAATATTATTCGTTCATGATCTCGATCGCGGATTGCCATCGGAATGGCTTTCCTAAGCGCCTACGGCGGGTGTGCTTCAATCTTCGCCGTAGCGCTCTATTGCACAGAGCTTGCTCCTTTTTTAATTTCAACTTGACATCAAGCTTTGCTTGGTCATATTGAAATGAAAAAAGCCGACTCTCGCCTTTGGCGGGAGTACGGCTTTGATCGGCGGAGAGGGAGGGATTCGAACCCCCGTTACCCGTAGGTAAAGCGGTTTTCAAGACCGCCGCATTCGACCACTCTGCCACCTCTCCTTCAGGGCGCGAATGTAGCGCCTCCGAACGATTCAACCGATATTTGTATTCCAATGAACGCGTTGATCCTTGAATTTTTGGGTACCGGAACCAGTCAAGGTGTCCCGGTGATCGCGTGTGATTGCTCTGTTTGCACTAGCCCGGACCCTAAAGACAAACGTCTGCGTTCTTCGGTATTGATCCATTCGGATGCCAAGACCATTTTGATCGATGCGGGTCCGGACCTTCGGCAACAGCTTCTAAGGAATGGCACCAAGAATATCGATCTTGTTCTTGTTACGCATGAGCACATGGACCACCTAGCGGGGATCGATGAACTGCGCGCATTCAATTTCAAGCAGGGTAAGGCTATGGATATGTACGCTAATGAAGCCACCAATGGCGCAATACGACGTATGTTCCATTACGCGTTCGCTGATCATCGCTATCCCGGAGTACCGGAATTAGAACTTCATGATATTGTTGACGAGCCTTTCTTCGCTGATGGAATTGAGATAACACCAATTGAAGTTATGCATTATGCCATGCCGGTGCTTGGTTTCCGGATCGGCGATCTGGCCTACATTACAGATGCCAAAACATTACCGGCCAAGGCAATGAAGCAACTCGAAGGTGTTGATGTACTTGTTCTGAATGCACTGCGTAAAAAAGAACATGGTTCTCACTTGAATCTTCAGGAAGCCATTGGGGTTGCGCAGGAAATAGGTGCGCGTCAGACCTTCTTCACGCACGTGAGCCATTTAATGGGTAGGCATGAGGAGGTCTCTGCTGAGCTTCCGGAGGGTATTTCTTTTGCCCATGACGAACTTCGTGTTGAGGTCAAGATCGCGGTCCAGAATTGACTGGATCCTTGGAGGGCTGTTCTTCAGTAATGGATTAGTGAGAATGATCTCGCATCTTCGTGGTTCCCTCATACTTTGCATTCATGAACATTTCCATCAGAATACCCGCAACTGCCTTGGCAATTCTATCAATGATGCCATTCAGTTCCGCCCAACAGAATTCGGATCCCGCCGAGGTCAACTTCATCAAGAAGGTGCTACCTCCGAGTTCTACCGAATATCAAGCTGAATTGCGAGAACGGAATGCATGGCGAGCATTCAGTTCTGCTCAGCCGAGGTGGAGTGTAACGTTCAATGAAGCCAGCGGAATGCCGCACCGTGCCTATGGTCCGGGTATTCCTACAGTGGGTGGGTCTTTGCAGGAGCGCGTTTCGAACTTCATGAACACTGAGCTGATCCGCTTTGGTGTTGATCCAAGTTCATTGGTGCCTTTACCGATCCAGACCGGAGGTAAGAGCACTTATGTGCATTTCGATCAGGTGCGGGAAGACATACCGGTGATCACCGGCCATGTGCTTGTAAAGCTTGATGCTCAGAAACGCGTGATCTCATTCGCCGCAGAAACATTCGCTGTTGATCAAGTGGATCTCATTCCTACGATCTCCGGGGCTGGCGCAACCGATGTTGCAGAAGCCGATATACCGAACGTGACAAGCAGCGAAGAAATAGGGTTGAAGATCCTTCCAATGCCCAATGGCCATGAAGTGGACGCCCGTTTGGTGCATGAAGTTGTGGTGTATGCAGCTCTCACATCACGTCCTGCACGTTATCTATGCTGGGTTGATGCACACTCCGGTGAGTTGCTGTACAGAAAAGACCAAGTTGTTAGTCATGATCATGGAGAGGGTGAGGATGTTGGTGCAGATGTGCAAGTGGATGCAACCGTGTTCGCAAACGGTCCATTGCAACCGCAAGAGGTGGTCGGATTGCCCGATCTGGTGGTGTCGGTCAATGGTGCAGCAATGTTCACGGATGCTTCAGGGTTTTTGCCCACAGGGGTTTCCGGTCCAGTTGGTGCGAGTTACGAACTTTACGGTCGGTGGTCCAGTGTGTTCACAGCCAGCACTGCACCTGCATTTACAGGAACGCTTGACGAAGGCGCCAATGCGGTGAGTTTTGATCCGCATGCGACCATTCAGCAGCGCACAGCTTATTGGGGTGTGAACCAGATCCACGAGCACGTGAACAACGTTCTTCCCGCGTTCACGGGTATGGATAGCCCACTGTCTACCAACGTGGATGACCCGAATGGCGATTGCAACGCGTTCTACGATGGTAATTCGATCAATTTTTACGCTGAAGCTAATGGATGCAGGTCACTTGCTACCGTGCCTGATGTGATCTACCACGAATACGGCCATGGTATCAACGATAAATACTATCAAAGTCAGGGTAGTAATTTCAGTAACGGTGCAATGAATGAGGGTTATGCCGATGTCTGGGCATTTACGATCAGCTTGAACCCGATCCTTGCAGAGGGGTACATGTTGGCCGATCCTACGTCCAATATTCGCCGATATGATATCGATCCGAAGGTTTATCCGGTTGATATCACAGGAGAAGTGCATGCCGATGGAGAGATCATTGCCGGGGCATGGTGGGATACATACGTGCTTCTTGGGAATGATATGCCGTTAACGATCCAATTATTCGCTGAGGCGTTCCCTGGTCTACAAGCCGCAACGTTCAATGGAAATGAAGGCCCTGCCTTCCATGATGTACTGATCGATGTGCTCCAAGCCGATGATGATGATGGGGATATTACCAACGGCACGCCCAATGGTAACGCCATCGTTGAAGCGTTCGGCATTCATGGGATCAGCCTGTTGAGCAATATCACCTTCGCACACAACGAACTGGTCGCTGCACCGGCAGATCTGCCGATCAATATCACTGCGGATGTTGCGATCTTCTTTCCGGATGATCAGTTCCTCAGTGGTGTGCGTGCGTATTACAGGGTGAACAGTTCAACCACTTGGAACAGTGTGCTGATGACGAATACCGTTGGTTCCACGTATGACGCACAGATCCCCGGACAACCCGCAGGTACGGTCATTGCCTACTATTTGGCGTTAGAGGATATCAATCAGGTGATCAGCTCCGTTGAGCCGATCGGTGCAGCCGGTGTGGATCCGAATTTGCCATACTACATTCTGGTAGGATTGCAGTTGGAACTGACGGAGGATGCTGATCAGAATTCCGAGATCGGCAATTTCGTTGAAGGATTGCCTTCTGATAATGCCACTACTGGCCTATGGGAATTCGCACTGCCCATCGGTTCCTATGGAACAGTTGGCGATCCGAGCAGCGTTGTCGCGCCAAATTCCCAGCACACACCTGGCGGTGAATTCTGTTGGGTAACCGGGAATTCCTCTTCCACTTCGGCTGCTTTAGGGGAGAATGATGTGGATGCCGGAGCAACAACATTGGTCACGCCTGACTTTGACCTTACACCATATGCTGAACCTGTGATAACGTACTGGCGTTGGTATACCAATAACCCTCCGTCAGGGGCCAACCCGAATGCAGATTGGTGGCAGGTGTACATCAGTAATAACGGGGGTACCTCATGGGTGCCTGTGGAAAATACGAAGTCAGGTGACCGTAGCTGGCGGCGTATGGCTTTCCACGTGCAGGATTACGTGTCGCCAACAGCGAATATCCGTTTGAAATTCCATGCGAGTGATAGCCTGCGTCCTGGCCAGAATCTGGATGGTGGCTCGCTGGTGGAGGCCGGATTGGATGATTTCCAAGTTTGGGACCTGGATGTGACCATTGGGATTGATGAACTAGTGAATGATCCTGAACTTGCGGTCTACCCGGATCCAGCGAATGATCAACTTACCATTTCCTTCATTCGCGGTGACCGAAAGGACCTGCGAATGGAAGTGTTGGATATGGCGGGGAGAACTGTACTTGTGCCGCCGACCATTTTATCGGATCTTCAACGGATCGACGTTGATGCATTGAATGAAGGTCAGTACATGCTACGCATGAGCTGGCAAGGCGGCAATGCCGTGCGTCGATTCAGTGTTGTGCGATAGCGTATTAGGAATAAATTGAAAAGCCCTTGTTCCATATTTGGAACGAGGGCTTTTCAATTCGATCAAGATCCAAGTTTCAAGCAACAAAAGCACCTCTTAAAGTACCGAACGAAACGACTTGATCAGGAGCTCCGCGACGCGCTTGTCCATAGCGGAACCAGTAGCCCATTTCTGGTTTACTTCCAATTCAATTCCGATATAGTTCTTCTTGAATTTCCTGCGCAAGTAGGTCGTGAATCCATCCGCAGTTCCGCGGTAGGGATAGTTCATCCGGACCCGTAGATCAGTTGCTTGGTCACGGATCGCCTTCGACCAGGCCATTGCAAAATGCTTTTCGGAAATACGCTGTGGATCATACAACAGTCCAATGTCCGCATTGCGCACCACGCCATCCATTATCGGAGTGAATGAATGCACCGAAATATGGATCAACGCCTCATTTGCTTTCCATGTGTTGCGGATATGATCCTCGACAGCAGAACGATAGGGGATATAATGGTCATTCACTATGCGCTCCTTCTCCATTTGGCTTAGACCTTTTGTCCAGTTGGAGAATAGCTTCGGGTGGTGCAAGGATCTGTTCAATTCCACAAGCAAACGCGACGTTTTTGAATGGTAACTCGCATCTGCGATCGGTTCCATTTTGTGGAACAGGTCGAGTGCGCCGATATCCAAGCCACGATGTGATGCTAACGCTGTTCTCGCACCAACAAAAAAGCTTCGATACACTATAGGGATATCGTTGCCGCCATGTTCACACGTGAGCAGAACGTGGGTCATTGAAAGGCCGTATCGCTATCCAGACACTGGGCAAGTTGTGTGTAAACGGCTACCAGTTTTTCGTGTGAAGGGTTTTTTCCCGTGTGTGCAACTATACGTTGGGCCAATGACCCATGCTCAAGGATGTGAGCGATGTGCTGTCGGCATCCATCGCTTAATCCATCGTACACTTCAACGAACAAATGTTGCCAGATCTTTTGGGCGGTCAAATGCTCTTGACCCATCAAGCCGAACATGATCAAATAGTCACGGTTCGAAAGGGTTGCATTACCTGCATCCTTGATCACTTGTAGGAACAGCGCCAACAGGTCGTTCTCATTCCATGCGCGCTGCAGATAGCTACTGACCCATCGGCCGTTGCACGTGGCCTTGAGCACCGCAACGATCAATTCAGCGATCGCAAGATCAGCACTTGGGCACTCTTGAATATCGATCACACGGATCTCAATGGCACCACGGTCGAACCGCGCTATAGCTCCGCGAGAATTCGCGAAATGGTGATCCATTACCTTCTCCGTATCGAAAGGCGCCATGGCCTGCGCGATCGGACTGAATATGGTGCGGTAATAATCCTCTTGTGAGAAAACAGCTTCCGGAATAAGTGAACCCATCAACTCCGGTAATCGCTCTTGATGGTGCAGGTATGCTTCCATCCGGCTGTCCAGGAACCCGGTGATCTTGCCATCCAGGATCGGGGAACTGGCACTCAATGCCGGAATGATGGGCAGTAACAGACGAATGGCAGCATGCAGTTTTGAGAACTCATCGTCATTCGCGAAGGGTAGGTTCAGATGCGTGCTTTGCAAATTGCTCCAACCGTGACCGCGACAATCGAAGATGCGATTGTAAAGCGCGTATACTTCGTTGTATTCGTGAGGCCAAATAACGGTTTCCGTAAAAGGGTCCATGAACGGATGCGCAGCGGTCGGCAACAACATGGCATTGCGTTTCGCGAGGATCTTATTGATCGCTTTGACGTCCTTCGCGAATTTCCTGCGGAACGGCGGGATC
This sequence comes from Flavobacteriales bacterium, assembly GCA_017987115.1. Taxonomy (GTDB): domain Bacteria; phylum Bacteroidota; class Bacteroidia; order Flavobacteriales_F; family PHOS-HE28; genus PHOS-HE28. Next base: position 9,422 of record JAGNUG010000119.1, read on the forward strand.
TTCTTCGTTGGTTTTGCGGTCTTCAATTCAACGACGTGGCTCACAAGTTCGTTGCTCCATTCCACATCGCCGCGTTCAACGTCGCCAGTGATCTTCCCGGTAACATCCTCGAATAGCTTGTCGACAATGGGCAATACCTTCAACGAGGTCTTATCAACCACCATGTACTCCAGCTCAATGCCGGTTACTTCGAACAACTTGAATTTCTTTTCTTTCTTGTTCATGACCGTATTCCGATCTTTTGTTCAATGCGTATTTTCAACGAGCCGATGATGGCCCTGTACAATTCGTCGCCCATCGCCTGGTCCTCGATACCGTGATCTATGTTGGGGCATTCGTTCACTTCGATCACGAATGGTTTGCCATTTACTTCCTTGACATCAACACCGTATAGACCGGGAACCTGTTCAGGCGAATGTGCATTGGCAGTTCTTCCGACCACGGCTAGAACAGCGCTTACCGCGGCATCCACGATCTCTTTCGGGGCTTCGGATACATGCATGCAATCAAAGTTGCCTGTAATATCCTCATCACTTGAACTGCTCCAATTATAGATCTGCCAATGATCCTTGGCCATATAGTATTTACAAGCGTATAGTGGTATCCCATCCAACACACCGATCCGCCAATCGAAATCGCTGGGCATGTAGGCCTGTGCAATTGCAAGGTCGCTCTCTGCAAGGATGGTATCGAGTTCTTTCTCAAGTTCTTCGGCGGTTCTGGCTTTAACAACGCCACGGCTGAATGTACTATCCGGCGATTTCAATACCACAGGCAGACCGAATTCCTTCATGATCTGATCACGGTTCTCGTTGTGTACGATCATGGTCTTGGGTGAGGGGATCTCAGCAGCCAACATTCGTTCAGCCAAGTAAACCTTGTTATTGCATTTAAGGATCGCATCGGGTGCATCCATTACAGCAAGACCTTCGCTCTGGGCCTTGCGTGCAAAGCGGTAGGTATGGTGGTTCACATGCGTATTCTCGCGTATGAAGAGGGCATCGTATTCAGCTACACGATCTATATCATCCGGACCGAGTATATCCACTCTGAAGCCCATATCCTCAGCGGCTTGTCGGAATTTCACGATCGCGCGTTTATTCGATGGCGAAGCTTCATCCTTCGGGTTCACGAGGATGGCAAGGTCGTATTGGCTTTTGTCCTCTTTTGCCTTATCGTATCGTTTTTTGCCGAAATAGTTGGCGGCGAATTCCTTTACATAAGTGAGGTGTTCGGCTGGAATATCATTG
>JAGNUG010000120.1 GCA_017987115.1 Flavobacteriales bacterium
CTTTGCCTTTTCTGGATCATTCAATTTGTCCTCGAAAAGCTTACCCAGATCCAAGAATGCATTGTCCACTAGAATATCCAAGGGATAGAGTTCCAATAGTTTTTCCAGGAACGTTCCAGCCTCCCCATAACGATGGCGCGCATAGGCTATTCTGTACCGTTCATATAGCACATCATCGCCCAAACTGTGCATTGGGTATTCTGCATCAAGTGAATCGAAAACGACCAACGCTTCGTCATACCGATGCTGGAAACGAAGCAATTCCGCACGTGCAAAAAAGCTGAGCGGAACACTGTTACTATCCACACCAAGATTATCCGTTATCCGGAGGCTGAGTTCCATCGCATCATTCGCGATCAACTTGCTCGTACTTGATTTGAGTACGTTCAATTGTCCTTGGGCCCAAAGGAAATCACCGGAATAAAAAGACACTTTGGCGTTGCGTAATCGGGCTTCATGGCCGATCATGTCGTACTTGTAGTCAAGGTCAACTTGCGAATAGAGGAGCGAAGCATCCCAGATCTCTCCTGCCAATAAATGCACGTCGCCCAGATCCAGTTTCAGCTGTGCTTGGGTCTTTGGATCCACGCCGGGAATGTTCAGCCCTTCCGTCAACAGCGCAATTGCACCGGCGCGATCATTCAGGTAGTAGGCTTTCAAATGGGCTTGGTCACGTAACAGTTCAATGGTGTTCTTATTCAAACCGAGCTCGGTAAGCGTGTTGCCCATACGCACATCCAGCTCCTGAAGATCGGCGGGGACAGGCTCTGGCTGTTTCGTCAACTGATCATAGCGCACTTTGACACTGCCGATCCTTGCCTGAAGGTAAAGGGCATCGTTGCGGCCAAGGCTGAGTACGTATTCATAAGACTTCAGCGCTGTTGTGTAGTCCTTGTTCGCAAGCGCGATGCGGGCAAGGTCCATCAGACGTATGCCGCCTTCATCGAAGCGCTTGTCCATTGCCTTGCTCTGTACCAATGCCGCAGTAAGGTCGTTCTGTTGAATGTACATCCAGATCAACAATTCCTGATACACTGTGCGCTGCGGATCGCGCTGTATCCGCCGCAACAATTCAGTGCGTAATATGTCGGTACGCTCATCGGGTACTCCAAATTCCATGTATCGAGAAAGTGAATTCTGGATCTGTTGGAGGTATGCCTCATTCACGGCGAGCATCTCCATGTAAGCGCTTACCATTTTCGGAACGTCGCCCATTGCAGCGTACAGATTGGCCATCTCATAGTAGAAGTTCTGGCCATCGCCCAGTGACCGCTGTCCGCGTTCATAAGCTTGGAGAGCTAGATCGAACTCGTTTGCACTGGTGAAGTAATTCGCAACTTGGCGTATGCTCCCTTGTTGATCCCCCATCATTCTTAGGGCCTTGTCGAATTCTTTCTCTGCTTTGGGGTCATCACCCATTTTACGAAAAAGCAGACCCAGATCCACCGGATAGCGCGGATCATCCTTATTGCGCTTCATCTGGTCCTTGACCAATTTCTGGGCGCTTTCCAGATCATTCAGACCAACATAGCTCTTGTACAATTGCTCGTAGTAGAACGTAGTGGGTTGCTTACGGAACAGCTTTTCGTAATAGAGAATGGCCCGCTCATACTCTCCATTCTGGAAGTACTGCGCTGCTAACTGTTCATCCGCTCCGGGCTGCGCGAATGTGCAGGTCGGAGCAATGATGATCAGGATCACCGATATGAATAATGCGCGGATCATTGTTGATCTATGGACGTTCCAGTGAGAAGAGAGTCCGTTCTGCTGAGTTCTTCCAATGACCGTTTGATGGTGAAATGGTTGCTCGCGATCATCGCCGTTGCGTGCTCGATCGCACCGGCTCTATGTCGCTCGGAAGCAAGTGCAGTAAGCACCGATACATTTTCCATTGCGCCGGAGAATAGATCATTCCGAAGATCAGTTAAGCGTTGCTGCGTGGAAGCGATCTCACGTTGCAGATCAAGATGGTCGTGTTCCACATGTTCTGCTTCGCGAAGCACAAGGTACTGGTTGGCAAGTGCATCCGCTGTAGCACGGTCCAACGTATCGCTGAACAGTTCATTGTAATTCTCAGCGCGAACCTTCAGGATCGAATCGGAGACAACATATACGTGTTGATCAAGGTTCATTAGCGTGTTCAGCATTCTATCCATGATGGTCTGTAAGCTGTCCACAGTGCTCAGCTGACTTGTATCTGCAGCCCTGCGGCAGCCATTGGTCAAGCCGCTCCATGCCAACGCAATAACAACAGCGAACAGTATGCCACGGTTCATTTTCGGATCATATCGAACCCGGTGTAGGGTTGCAATGCTTTTGGAATTCGAATACCTTCCGGCGTTTGGTTATTCTCCAAGATCGCAGCGACAATGCGCGCCAGCGCCAGTGCACTTCCATTCAACGTATGTGCCAAGCGGTTCTTTTTGTCGGCACCTTTCAGGCGTAGCTTCATACGGTTGCTTTGGAAGGTCTCGAAGTTGCTGATGGAGCTCACCTCCAACCACCGTTCTTGAGCAGCACTGTAAACCTCCATGTCGTACGTAATGGCACTTGCAAAACCCATGTCGCCACCACAGAGAAGAAGCTGACGGTAGGGGAGTTCCAGTGCGCGAAGGAGACCCTTCACATGTTCCACCATTCCTTCCAATGCAGCATAGCTGTTCTCGGGTTTTTCGATCCGTACGATCTCGACTTTGTCGAATTGGTGTACCCGGTTCAAACCGCGTACATGTGCACCGTAGCTTCCTGCTTCGCGCCGAAAGCAAGGCGTGTAACCAACCATGGTTATCGGCAACTGTGCTTCGTCCAGGATCATATCGCGGTACAGGTTGGTGATAGGCACTTCCGCTGTTGGGATCAAGTACAGGTCGTCCACGGTAGCATGGTACATCTGGCCTTCCTTGTCCGGCAACTGCCCTGTGGCGAATGCGCTTTCGGCATTCACCATGTGTGGTGGAATGATCTCACGGTAACCAGCATCGATAGCCTTCTCCAAGAAAAAGGCGATCAACGAACGCTGCAATTTTGCCCCTTGTCCGCTATACACGGGAAATCCGGCACCGGTCACCTTTACGCCGAGATCCATATGCAGGAATCCAAATTCCTCGCCTAACTCCCAATGTGGTTTGGCACCAGTATGTAGTGTTGGGATGTCACCTTCCTGAACAACCGTAATATTCTCCTCAGGTGTTTTACCTAAGGGTACTTTATCGGCAGGTGCATTCGGGATGGTGCAGAGATGATCGCGCAGGTCATTCTCGGTGGTGGTGAGTTTTTCACCAAGCGAGGCGATCGCAGCCTTTAGGTCCGTTGTACGGGATTTTGCTGTCTCCGCTTCGTCCTTCTTCCCACTTTTCATTAGATCTCCGATCGCACGGCTCAGGGTATTCAGCTCTGCCGATAACCCATCCAGTTCGGTCTGTGTGGTCCGGCGCGTATCATCCAGCTCTTGCACACGGTCCAATGCGGTCTTTACATCGATGTTCCGCTTAGCAAGGCGGGTTTCCGCTTCTAGGCGGTTGTTGCGTAGGTATTGAAGTTCGAGCATTTAAGTGCGTTGCAATATGCGAATGGTCAAAAGTAGCCCAACAGGGTCTTTACGTTCGGGCAATTACGAAAAAACCCTCCAACAAGGAGGGCTTTTCAAGGTGATATAGCAGTGGTTTATTTTTTACCACCGTCCAATTCGTCCTGCCAAGCCTTTAGCTCGTCCCATTTGCCGGCAGCAGCCAATTCGGCTTGCTTTGGCCAAGTGCCTGGGTTGTGAGAAGCGTAGGCCGGTCCGGCTTCAGTAAGAATCTCTTGCAAGCGCTCAATGGAAGTAGCGGCCAATTCAGAGAAGGTATGGATGCCAGCAGCGTTGAAATGCTCAGCGATCTTTGGTCCGATTCCTTCAACCTTACTTAGGTCATCACCTTTTGCAGTTGCCTTTTTTGCTGGTGCTTCCGGCTTCAGTGTGGTACCGTCCATCACTTTTGCTTTGGGTGCAACTTTCTTAGCAGTAACCTGAGCGGCAGCGCTAACATCTTCTGCTGGCAGTACATTAACGTAGCTACGTGCACCTCGTTGTTTGCGGAAAACCACAACGCCATCTGCTAACGCATAAAGGGTATGGTCAACACCAAGACCCACATTCTTGCCGGGGTGGTGCTTTGTACCGCGCTGGCGAACGATGATGTTACCTGCAATTGCAGCTTGACCGCCGAATAATTTAATGCCCAACCGTTTGCTGTGCGATTCGCGACCGTTGTTGGTACTACCTGCTCCTTTCTTGTGTGCCATTGATCTTGGGTATTGTGATACCGGAATGGATCCGGTGGTGGTCTGCTAGTGAAGGATCACTTCTTATCTTTTTTAGGAGCTGCTTTCTTGGCAGCGGCCTTTTTAGGAGCTGCTTTCTTAGCTGCGGCCTTCTTAGGGGCTGCAACTTTAGCTGGAGCAGCTACTTTTTTAGCTTTTGGTTGAGCGGTTCGTGCGGCACGTGGCGCGGGAGCGCTGCTCTTGCTAGCATCGAACTTTTCGCCCTTACCCAGGATCGCTTCGATCCAGAGCTCGGTGATCTGCTGACGGTGGCCGTTCAGCTTTTGGTATCCTTTACGACGCTTCTTCTTGAAAACAAGCACCTTATCACCTTTTGTCTGGCGCAGCACCTTGGCTGCAATACGATAGCCGTCTACTGTAGGGGTTCCTACAGTGACCGTTTTACCGTCGCTAACGAGCAGTACAGTAGGCAGTTCCACGTGCTTGCCTTCCTCTGCTTCGAGACGGTGAACACTGAGTTTCTGGGACTTGGTCACTTTGAACTGTTGGCCAGCGATATCGACAATAGCGTACATGTTTCCTTGGAAATGGGGTGCAAATGTAATGCTTAGCACGGAATTCACAAGTACCCGTGTAAAAGTGTTTTTTGGGGTTGGATGGTACAGGGTAACAGGTATTGGATAGAGGGTATTGTGTACAACGCACTCAATACCCTGTACTTGTTACTCTGTACTAATTACTTCAATTTGAACGCTTTCTTCACAACATCCACAGCATTCAGGTCTTCCCAAGGGAATAAGCGCACCTTCATGGTTGCTTTTTGACCCGCATTCTCGAATTTCTTGGTCACAACAACGCTCTTACGGCCCATATGGCCATATGCTGCGGTTTCGCTATAAATCGGAGTACGTAACGCAAATCGCTGCTCAATAAAGTAAGGACGCATGTCGAATTCCTTCATGCCGCTGATCTTCTTCGCGATCTGACCATCGTTCATGTTCACCTTGCTGGTTCCATAGGTGTTCACATAGAAACCGACCGGTTTTGCCACACCGATCGCATAGGCCACTTGGACCAATACTTCATCACAAATTCCAGCTGCGACCATGTGTTTTGCAATGTGGCGAGCTGCGTAAGCAGCACTACGATCCACCTTGCTCGGGTCTTTTCCGCTGAATGCGCCACCACCATGAGCTCCTTTACCACCGTAGGTATCCACAATGATCTTACGTCCGGTAAGTCCAGTATCACCATGCGGGCCACCGATCACGAATTTTCCGGTTGGATTGATGTGGTAAGCGATATCCTTACCGAAGAGGTTCTGGGTGCGTTTGGGTAATAGCTTCATCACGCGTGGGATAAGTATCTCCACCATGTCCTTTTTGATCTTGGCCAACATCTTCGCCTCGCTATCGAAGTCATCGTGCTGGGTGCTGATCACGATCGCATCGATACGCAACGGAGTATTGTCATCGCCGTATTCGATCGTTACTTGGCTTTTTGCGTCAGGGCGCAGGTACTTCATCACTTTTCCCTCACGACGGATGGCAGCAAGTTCTTTCAGCAAAAGATGGCTCAGGTCCAAGGCCAATGGCATGTAATTGTCGGTCTCGCGCGTTGCGTAGCCGAACATCATGCCCTGATCACCAGCACCTTGCTCTTCCGGTTTTTTGCGCTCCACACCTTGGTTGATGTCCGCGCTTTGTTCGTGAATAGCACTTAGAACGCCGCAGCTATGTGCCTCGAACATATACTCGCTTTTGGTGTAACCGATGCGGGCGATCACTTCGCGTGCGATCTGTTGTACATCCAAGTACGCCTTGCTCTTTACTTCACCAGCAAGCATCACCTGGCCGGTGGTTACGAGTGTTTCGCAAGCAACCTTGCTGTCTGGATCAAAGGCAAGAAAATGATCGATCAAGGCATCGCTGATCTGGTCTGCGACCTTATCGGGATGGCCTTCGCTAACGGATTCTGAGGTGAAGAGGTATGGCATGTGAAAATATGAAGGGTGCAAAGGAAACAGATCCGCCGTAATGGACAAGGTGAATTTTACAAGTCCATCAAACCTGCTTATGACCATGTACGAATTGCTGATAGCGTTGCGTTGAATGTTCGGGTCACAATGTTCGCCAAGTTCATAAGACATCCTGAGCGGTTCCTGCTTTTCGCACTCCATTCATTCGTTGCGGATCACGATGGCTGCGCTCAAAATTTTTCAAAAGGAGACGACGTTATTGGGCCGATCATCGGTATTGGTGGACAGTACACGACCTACACGATCCAAACTCCTGTGGTCGGTATCGCCTATGAGCATGGTGTCACTCAACTTGGGGCCGGTGTGCTAGGGTTAGGCGCGTACGTCGGATACAAGAATTTGCTCTACCGCAGCCTCATATATGTAGGCGAGGCTGAATGGAACTACAGCTATTTGATCGTGGGTGTGCGAGGCGCCTGGCACTGGAACCAATGGCACAACAAGGGCCGATTGGATACATACGGTGGCCTCATGGTCCACTATAACAGCGTAACGGCAACCTATACCGGGCCCGTGTTGGCTGCACCGGGTTTTACCGCAAAAAGCGGTGTGGATGCTACACTCTACGCAGGTGGGAGGTATCGCTTAGGCGCGCATTGGGGCATTCAAGGGGAATTGGGATTCGGAAGTGCTATCCTCAATCTGGGCGCAGCGTATAAATTCTGAGCTTACTTTTTGGCAGTCGTCAGTTCCTTGAAAACTTCTTCAAGTCCACGTTCGCTTTTATGCATTCCCAGCACCTTAGCTCCGCGATCAACAGCGAGTTGGAAGACTGCTGGTCGCACATCCGTTGAAGCCGCATACCCAATAAGCCAACTGGTTTCGCTCTTCTTTTTTGCAACTTGTACACCGCTGATGGACAAGAGGTCGTTCGCCTCGATCACGCTATCGAATTCCACTTCAAGCACGGCCTTTTGTTGATCTCCACCGCGCAAGGTGCTGGCCTTATCATCAGCGACCAGAATGCCGCAGTCGATAATGATCACGCGGTCGCAGATGGCTTCAACTTCTTGCATGATATGCGTACTCAACATCACGGTCCGTTCTTTACCGATGCGCGTGATCAGACCGCGAACTTCCACAAGTTGGTTCGGATCCAAGCCACTGGTCGGTTCATCCAGGATCAACACTTGCGGGTCATGGATCAAGGCCTGCGCTAAGCCCACACGTTGCCGGTATCCCTTGCTCAACGCACCGATCCGTTTATGTTGTTCGCGTTCCAGCCCGACCATGCCGATCATTTCGCGAACACGCGCCTCACGGTTCTTCAGTCCATGAATACCAGCAACGAAATCCAAATATTCACGGATATAAAGGTCCAAGTAAAGCGGGTTGTTCTCTGGGAGATACCCGACATTTCGTCGCACATCCATGCTCTCCGTGCGCGTATCAAAACCACACACCACAGCATTCCCGGCTGTTGGCTGAAGAAAGCATGTCAGGATCTTCATCATGGTGCTTTTACCAGCGCCGTTGGGTCCTAGGAAACCAACAACTTCGCCAGTGCCGATGTCGAATGAAACAGTGTCCAATGCACGCTGCGCGCCGAAGACCTTGGTGATGTTCCTAACAGAAATGGACATGATCGAGCGATCTGAATGCGAAGGTAGCGTTATCGGTCTCAAGCAAAGGAGGCGATCCGAAGAATGGTAATAGGTTACACGACCATCTTTTCTTTTCCCGCACCTTTGTAACATGCCGATCGGACTCATAATGCGTTCTACAGGATCACGCTATTTGGTGCGCGAGGAGAGTGGGGCATTGCATTCATGCGTGGCCAAGGGCAATTTGAGGATCAAGGGATGGAGCAGCACGAATCCATTGGCTGTTGGTGATCGGGTCGATTTTGAACCGCAGAAAAGCGAAGAGGATGTCGGTTCCATTTTGGAGCTGCATGAACGACATAATTACATGGTTCGTCGCAGTGTCAACCTTTCACACCATAAACATGTTATCGCTGCCAATCTGGATCTCGCTATGCTTATGGTGACCGTAGCAAGGCCGCGGACATCCTACGGATTCATCGATCGGTTTCTTGTCACGGCGGAAGCATACCAGGTTCCGGCAATGCTTGTTGTGAATAAGATCGATGACCTTGATGAGGACGAACAGGAGCGTATGTTCGATCTGGTCGATACCTATCAGGAAGCCGGATACAAGGTATTGATGACCGCGGCGTTGAAAGGCAAAGGGGTGAAAGCGTTGAAGGAGCAATTGGCCGGAAAAGTCACGTTGCTTGCAGGGCACAGTGGAGTAGGGAAGAGTACGCTGATCAATGCCATTGATCCGGACCTGGACCTATGGACACTGGAGATCAGTGAGAGCTCGGAGAAAGGCCAGCATACCACTACCAATGCAGAGATGTACGAGCTCGACATACCAGCCGGAGATGGCGGAAAGTCAACCTTCATCATCGATACACCCGGTATTAAAGGATTCGGATTGGTCGATATTGAACCGGTACATATCGGAGATCAATATCCGGAGATGTTCGCGCGGAAAGGCGGGTGCCGATTCAATGATTGCATGCACAAGGAAGAACCGGGTTGCGCTATTCGAAAAGCAGTGGAGGCGGGTGAGATCGCGCAAAGCCGATACACCAGTTATTTGGATATGTTAGCAGGATTGAACGAGGAAAGTCCTTACAGAACGGAATGAACATGAAGAAAGAAGCAGTGCTGATCCTGGTGTTGAATATTGTATTTGGTTCGGCGTGCAGTACGTCAAACAAAGTTGCAGATGCTCCAGCTGATCCGGTCGTAGTAACTGTGACGGCGCCGGCGCTGAGTGCAGGGACAATGCTCGCTGCCCAAGGTGCCGATGCGGTCTTATGGCAGAGCACGTCCGCAGAGGCCTATCGCATTTCACATCAAGCATTCGAGCTTGCACGGATCCGCTTGATGGAGAATATCCAAATGCCTTCGCCCAAGCCAAATGCCGTGATCGTGGATATCGACGAAACGGTCCTGGACAATAGCCCCTATCAGATCCATATTGGCCATGGGAAGACCACCTACGATCAGGCATCCTGGAAAGAGTGGACGGATATGTCTGCTGCTGCAGCGATGCCAGGAGCCATTGAATTCCTGAAATTTGCTGAGCAACAGAAGTGTGAGGTGTTCTACATCACCAATCGGAATATGCGTGAACTGGCCAGCACGTTGCGCAATCTGGATAGTCTTGGATTCCCTTATGCAGATGCGGATCACCTGTTGTTAATGGACGGTTCCAGTGATAAGACCGAGCGACGAGCGCAAGTTTCGGCAACGCATCGTGTAGCCTTGTTGATCGGAGATCAGTTGCGCGATTACGACGAACGCTTCAAGGAACGATCAACGAACTATGGCAAGGACCTGGTCGAAACAATGAATGACAGTCTTCGCCGCTATTTCGTGTTACTACCGAATCCGATGTACGGCACTTTCCGGGATGCTGTTCAAGGCAAGGGTACGGATGAAGAAAAACTGGAGCGTACGGAAGAATGGTTCCGCACTAATGACTATTGATCCATGCGTGCAGTCGTACAACGTGTTTCCGAAGCAAGTGTAACGATCGAAGGGCGACGTGTTGCGGACATTCATTCTGGTCTGTTGGTCTTGCTCGGGATCAGTGAAGATGATACGGAAAGTGATCTTGAATGGCTCTGCGGAAAGATCCTGAAGTTGCGCATTTTTCCGGATGATCAAGGTGTGATGAATTTGGATGTGCATCAAGTACACGGTGATCTTTTACTCGTGAGCCAGTTCACCCTTTTGGCCAGCACGAACAAAGGGAATAGACCCAGTTACGTCCGGTCAGCGCGAGCGGATGTTGCAATGCCACTTTACTTGCGTGCGAAACAGCTTTTCTGTGAATTATTGGGCAAGCCGATAGGCACAGGCGAGTTCGGTGCCGACATGAAAGTTTCGTTGATCAACGATGGCCCAGTGACCATTGTAATTGACAGCAAGCTACGCGAGTGAAACGCAAAAAGCCGCCCCTTTTCAAGGGCGGCTTTCACGCTTGGAACGATTCGTTGTTTTACTTCTGGATCACCACACGTTGCGTGTAGACAACGTCACCAGCTGTAATGTTCACTATGTACATTCCAGCATTGAGGTCGCCGTTCAGGTCTACCACTGTATTCAAGAACCCATCTTGAGCCGCAAGTGTGCGAGCCATCATGCGCTTTCCACTGAGGTCATAGATGTCCATGCTTACGGTGTTCACACCATCTTCAATGGCACTTAGACTAACGTTGAGTTGGTCTCCGTTGTTCGGGTTCGGCCACATGTTCAGCGTTGCTGTATTGCTATCCGTAGCAATGTTCTGTTGACCGCCGTTGACGTTGTTCTGGATGGT
>JAGNUG010000121.1 GCA_017987115.1 Flavobacteriales bacterium
GCAACTGGCTGCCAAGAACATTACAGCCGACGACGAACTCGCTCCAAGTACAAAGTTTGCCTCCAAGTGCAGCGCATCGGTCCCTGGCAGGGTGAAAAAGCATGGTCGGCACCGGTTGAACTTCCAAACACAATCTTTCCGTAGCTGCTAGGAACCCCTGCGGACAATTCGCGCCAGAAGCATTGATTAAAGTGAATACACCATTAGCGAAAATGATCTCACAAACGGTTCCGGCCTCAATTTGACCCACTGCCGGTTTAGCCCCATCAGGTCTTTTCAAAGGGATGGCAGGAAGATTGGAAACGCACTTGATATAAATATCACCGTGTGCATTCGCGTTGGCGAGGAATCGCAATAGAAGACCATTATTCAACTCAGTTACCGCCGGCTCAGGAGCGAGTTCAATCGTATCGGTGATTGTGATCACGTTGCACCAAGTAAAACCGCCATGAACGACAGATGCTCTTACGTTGACCGCCGAGGTTGCTGAAGCAGGTTCCTCTAATCCGTCGATCGCACGCTCGTTGGTACTTCCCGAGGTTCGTATGGGAACATCCATAGCGACCTGCCCGCAGAGAAGTTGACCGGACAACAGGGTAAGCAACAGGGCACAATTACACCTCATCGGGTCATACAGCATCTGAAACGTGTTAGTGTATTAGGCGGAACAGAGAATCCGCGTTCACACCCGAACCCCAGCTCGGCATTCATGCCATTAAAACCATAACCAACCTGTTTGCCATTGTTCAAGCTGTTCGCGGCATCATCCACCCATTCGTAATCGAGAACAGAAGGAAAAAAGGATGGCTCCGATCGACATGCGTATACCCATTCACTATTCTTGCAGAGCCTCGCACCAATATCATTGCAGGCTATTGCTGCATTAGAGAATGTGAGTGGGCTTCTGCTGGAGTCTTCAATACAATACTCCCGTCCTCCGACATGAAACCCGGCTTTACATGGAATCGATACTGTGCCAAGTATGATGAAATTTTGACCATCATAGATCATTTGTGTAGGCACTGACGGCCAAAGGTCTGCACTATCCAGTGGCATCCCACCGGCTTTATGAATAGGTCGCGATCCTAAGTTGTTCAGGTTCAATTGCGCATTGGACCAATTGGCACTAAGCGGTACGACTTGTACAACAAGCCCGGCAGCATAACTCGATATTGGCGGATTCAGATCACCAGAAAGTATGGAAGTTCCGCTCACCTGTGTAAATGTGGTCGAGTTGGAACGTACTGCTTCGGCACTCATTGCGGCATCGGGAGTAGCCGGAAACGCCAGTCCGGAGATCTGTCGATCTCCGGACTGTAAGCCATTAAGTTCGATACGCACCGGAACGTCCAATTGTCCGGAACAGGTGAGCACGATCAAGATCAACAATGAGAATAACGAAATTCGGGGCATGAACTGTTACTGGAATGAGGTTCTATGGAATCGAACGTCCAGCACAAAAATAGAACATACATAGTTTACTTTGCAGTCCATAATGAGGACAAGGTAGCCCGTCTCATTTCAAGGTTCCCTACTTTTAACGCCTTGATCGAGTGATCGTATGTTATGAATATGACCGATCGAATCAGTTCGAATTTCTGTGGATTCCTTGATGGCCCGAAAGCTCTTTCCGTATGAATGTTTCCGTGATCATTCCCGTCTTCAATGCTGTACGCTTTTTGGAAGCAGCGGTCAAATCGGCATTGGCAGTGCAAGAGGTTGCTGAAGTGGTACTGGTCGATGACGGCTCCTCCGACGGGTCTCAGATCCTATGTGATGACTTGGCTAAGAATGACGCGCGGATCTCATGTTATCGTCACTTGAATGGGTTGAATAAAGGTGTTTCGGCATCAAGGAACCTGGGAATTGAGCTAGCAAAGCATGAGTACATAGCTTTTCTGGATGCGGATGACCTTTTCGTGCCGGATCGTTTTGCAATGGATCGGAAGTTATTCCAAGAACATCCGGATGCGGACGGTGTGTATGGCGCTATAGGTGTACATTATTACGATGATCAAGGCCGAGAAATGTTCGGTAAGGTCTTTTCCAGTGAATTGACCACTGTGCGGGTTGCGGTACCGCCGGAACGACTCTTTGAAGTATTCATGGGGGTAGGGGCGCCGATCCACGATTTTGGTAATTTTTCTTTGGATGGCTTTACAGTAAAGAAAAGCGCATTGGATAAAATGCCACTGTTGTTGCGGGAAGGAATGGCTATGCATGAGGATTCCGAATTCATCGTTCGCATGTCCTACTATCTGAGATTGTACGCTGGAAGTATTGATCGGGCCGTTGCATTACGTGGTGTACATGGAGATAACCGCATTACGGCCAATGCAAGGTCTGCTCGAAGGCGTTGGCAGTATAACAAGTTCCTCTTGAAATGGGCGGAGAGAGAAGGTGTTGATCAACGCGTGATCAAGAGTTTAAAAGCTCAAGTGATCTTTGGCGCAGTAAAAAGTGCATCAACGAAAGCGGAGAAACGAAGTGCGACAAAACAACTCCTAACAAGTCCTTCACAATGGAAAAAGGTTGATACCATCCACGCTTGGTTCGACCTTATGTTCGGGGCCGGTTCCAGGATCTCATATTTGTTAAAGCGCATATCGTATTTGCTTTATGCCATACTTTGGAAACTTAAGGGTATTTCCCCTCCTATTCCTACACCTACGCGTATAGCTTGAATGCCCATAATATTTGTCGGTTGAAGCATTAGACCATGGATCCTTCCACCATACAGGTAAGAGTCACCGTACTTATTACCCTCTACAACAAAAGCGATTACGTTGAAGAGGCCGTTGAGAGCATCCTACAAGGAACCTACTATGATCTTGAAGTACTGGTAATAGATGATGCTAGTATCGATGACGGGCCAGCAAAGGTTAAAGCAATGACAGACCCGCGGATCCGCTTGATCTCGGCTGCGAAGAATGGTGGGCGAGCCGCCGCTGCCAACCGAGGATATGAAGCGGCGAGAGGCGAATACATTGCGGTCCTGGATGCGGACGACACGGCACACCCTGAGCGTTTGGCCAAGCAGGTCGCGTTCATGGATGCATATCCTGAAGTCGGAGTTTGCGGAACCGCTGCGTGTTATTTCGGGGCGCGTGAGGGTATTGATCGTTGGCCGGCCACGGATATAGAATGCCGCGCAAAATTGTTGTTCACTGACCCGGTGCTGTATGGTTCAAGTATCATTCGCCGTTCGGTCCTTCTGGAAAATAACCTACGAAGCAACGAGCAATGGCAATTGCCGGCTGAGGATTACATCTTCATGATACGGGTCAGCGCATATACACGATTCGCGAACTTACCGGAGCCGTTGTTGAACTACCGCATTGGGGAGCAGAACCAACGCCATGGAAGAGACCCGGTACACGACAAAGAGCAGGTTTGTCGCTATGTTTTCGGATCATATGGTATTTCAGCTACGGATGAGGAATTCGTCTTACAACTCATGTTCCACAAACTCAAGAAAGGAACATTCAACAGTGAGCGGGTCAGATCCCTGTGGAATTGGAGATCCAAATTGATCACCATGAACCGGTCACGTCAGCTATTTCCGGTTGACCTATTCGAAAAGCACATCGCATATTGTTGGGATACGGCGTATTACCTCTTAGCTGACGATGGAATTGGTGCTGCCATTACCCACATGCGGTTATCCGGAAAATGGCCGTTGGATCGGCTGATGTACTTAATGAAGGTCACGCTCAGGCGCTGGATGCGCAGAGGTTGAGAAAGGGATCGGACTCGAGTAACTTGCACACCCACGAATGAGCTTACCGGTCATCTCCATCATAACCCCAAGTTTTCAGCAAGCCGCCTACTTGCCGGAATGCATTGCTTCGGTAAGTTCCCAAAGCCGTGCCATCACGGAACACATTATCGTGGACGGTGGAAGTACGGATGGCAGTGGAACCATCATCCGCCAACATACCGATCAGCTTCATTGGTGGTGTAGTGAAAAGGACCGTGGCCAGAGCCATGCGATCAACAAGGGGTTGGAACATGCTACCGGTTCGATATTCGGTTGGATCAACAGTGATGATGCCTTATTGCCGGATGCGCTGCTTAAAGTATCGGAAGCTTTTGCGCAAGATCCCGAGCTACTCATCTTCGAAGGAATTCGAATGATCCGTCAAAAAGATGGTACCGAAGTACCAGCACCTTTCGACAGCTTGTCGGATACCGAAGCGCTTTATTACTCTCCGAAGATCGCTCAGCAATCCACCTTTTACGCGTTGGATAAAGTGAACGAGATCGGTGGTGTGGACGAGGCACTCAACTATGTGATGGACTACGAACTATGGCTGCAATTCCTATTTCGATACGGAACGGATCAGTTGCGCATAGAACCGGTACCGCTTGCATTATTCAGAATGCATGAAGACAGTAAAACGGACACGGTGCCCGACGCATTCGTGGACGAAATGGCCGGTGTCCTGCATGGGTTATGTTGTGCAGTGGAGCTTCAGGATCTGGCGCAGCTACTCTCTGTCGGGCATGAACTGCCCAATGGCTTGCGGGGCATACCGGTAAGCATGGCAGAGCAGGGTCGTGTCTCGCGGATGGTCGTAGAGTTTCTTTTGAAATGGAACAGGGTAATTCACTCTGAACGAAGGTTCAACGCAATGCGAATGTTCCTTTCAACACGCCATGCTGATGCGCATTTGCTCAGCACAGAACAGCAAGAACGTCTAACGGTCATTGCCGATCAAGTAGTTGGTGGAAGTTGGCTAACGTTCCGTGCGAAGCGTAAATGGGATCACCTATGGCGATAAGAGCCAGCGTGGTAGTTCCGGTGTACAATAAGGCACCTTACCTAACGGATTGTTTCGAGAGCATTTTCGCGCAATCATTCACCGAATTCGAGGTGATCGCGGTGGACGATGCCAGTACGGATAATAGCTTGGAAGTATTAAGGTCTTTCAATGATCCACGTGTACGGATCTTGTCCAACCCGGTCAACAGCGGACCTGGAGTGACGGCTCAGAACGCGATGGATCAGGCAAAAGGCGAATACATCATTCGTGTAGATGCGGATGATGTGTTGTTGTCCCATCGCTTCAAGGAACAGATCGCTTTCATGGATGCACATCCGGAGATCGGCATCAGTGGTACCAATATCAGCATACTTGGCCTGGATGAAGTGATCAAAAGGCCGACCGCTCCGAACGACTGCAAAGTGCAATTGCTATTCGGTGTCGCGGTAATGCAACCAACAAGCATCTATCGCAGGTCGGTCCTGGTGGAACATGATCTGCGCTACCAATCGGAGTGGCCGCGGTACGGCGAGGATTGGATGTTCCAAGCACGTGCAGGACGCCAAGTCCTGTTCGCTAATTCAGATGATGTCACTGTCCGGTATAGACGCGGAGAACAAGGTATTTCGTTCGGAAGAGATCGCTCGGATGAGCTTCCGGAGTGCATCAATTTTGCATTTTCTGAATTTGGCTGGCCACTACCATCCGACGCAGAAATGAACGTGCACTTATGGTCACTCAACATATTCCCTGAACCACCGACCGGCCATTCCGTAAAGTTCTTTCGGGAATGGTTGAACAAAATGGAACGTATCAATTCCGTGACCGGAACCTTCGATCCAGTTGCGTTACACGAACGGATTGAAGATATCTGGAGACAACTACTTTATAAGTTACCTGAACATGGCAAAGAGCCACTCCGTGCATACCTCAAGGAAGGAGGAGCGCTCGACCTGAGAAGAGTGTATTTTGTCCTGCGTACCATGTTGAGCGCACGAACAAAGATCAACACACCAAAGAAATGAAAGAGCTTTGGCTGTGTACACGTCAGTATCCCAAGGGAAGAGGCGAAGCATTCTTGCAACATGCGCTACCGGTCTGGAAGAAACAGTTCAGTCGTGTGGTGGTGATCCCTATGTTCGATGGAGAAGGGGAATTTCCTGTACCGGACGGTATCGAAGTAATGCATTTGTGGAAGGACGACGAGTTCACACCGTTATCGAACTACGCCACTTTTGCGAATGCTCCAGCAGTGCTACGTACCGTGAGCAGGTATGGCGATCGAGAGGGTAGGTCTCGGCGCTATGTGCTTAGTCTTTCGCGGCAATTAGTACGAAAGGCTGAGGTATTCCGAACGCTCTTGGGCAAGAACTATGATCCTGAAAAAGTAGCGGTCCTATCTGTTTGGTTGGAAGACTGGGTAACCGTCCTCGGGTTGGTCAAAGAGCGCGAGCCGAGGTTCCGTTTTTCGGCAATGGGCCACGGTTGGGACCTCTTTGAACATCGACGGGCCAGTGGAAACATACCTTTCAGAACATACCAGTTAGAGGCTGCTGATCAACTTCTTTTGGTGTCTGGCCCTGGCGTCGATCACATAAAAGAAAAATACCCGCACCACGCACCCAAAGCCGTTTTGGCCCGTTTGGGCACGCCGGATCATGGCATGGCACCATGGACACCCGCACCTGCGCTCCGTATTGCCAGTTGTTCGTACTTGCGCAAACCTAAACGTGTAGACCTGCTCGTAGAAGCACTGGCACAAGTGGATCGGCCTGTGGAATGGACCCATTGTGGAGATGGCCCGGATCGGGAGGAGATCCAGAAAGCTGTTGATCGGTTGCCTCGGAACATCCGAACGGTCATGCGCGGAAACACATCCAATGCCGACGTGTTGCATTGGTACGCCACACATCCGGTGGATGTTTTCATTCATCTTAGCGACAGTGAAGGGTTGCCTATTGCCTTGATGGAAGCTGCCAGTTTCGGCATACCGTTACTGGCGAATGATGTAGGGGGTGTTAGCGAGATCGTAACTAGTTCAACGGGTCGGTTATTGAGCAGCCGACCGAACGTATCCGAAGTTGTAGATGCTCTGCAGCCAATGAACACGGAGCGTCTTTTATCGCAACAGTTCCGGCGGGGTGTGCGTGCAGCATGGCAGGAGGGCTTCAATTGTGCAACGAACTACCGGCGGATCGGTGAATTGCTATGATCTGGATCTGGTTGGGGCTTACATTCGCAGCAAGCAGAGAAGGCCCTACTGGCCACGAAAGTGAACAAGGACAATGAAGAAACTAGTGGTCATCATAGGCGCTCGACCTAACTTCATGAAAGTGGCCCGCTTTAAAAAGGTGGCTGCGGAACATGGCGGATGGCAGGTAGTGCTTGTGCATACTGGTCAGCATTTGGATGATCGTATGAGTACCATTTTTTTCCAGCAATTGGGTATGATCCCGGATCATTCGTTGGGCATACGTGCAGATACCGCGAACGCTCGGGTTGCAAGTATGATGCTGGCGTTAGAGCCTGTTTTGCTGCAGGAAAAGCCTGACCTGATGATGGTGGTCGGAGATGTGGACAGCACCTTGGCAGCTGCGCTTACGGCAAATAAGGTCGGAGTGCCCTTAGCCCATTTGGAGAGTGGCCTTCGCAGTCGTGATCGCGCAATGCCGGAAGAATTCAACCGGATAGTTACTGATCGTTTAGCCGATCAATTGTTCGTAACGGAGGAGAGTGGGCGCACCAATCTGGTTGCGGAAGGAACCGATCCCGAACGGATCCATTTGGTGGGTAATACCATGATCGACAGTTTGGTGGAGTTCGATCCATTGATCCAGAAAAATGATATTCTCGAGCGAATTGGGCTTAAAAGCGGTAGCTATGCGTTAATGACAATGCACCGGCCCGCGACGGTCGATGATGCGAAGGAGCTTGCGAAAATGATCGAATTGATCAAGGTGGCCGCTCACGATCGAACAGTTGTATTCTCGGTACATCCAAGGACCCGCACGAACATGGAACGGTTCGGTATCTACGGTGAACTGGAGCAGATACCCGGTCTTCAGCTACAAGGTCCAATGGATTATTTCGCTTTTCAGAAACTTGTTGCGCACAGCCAAGTGGTGATCACGGACAGTGGCGGTATCCAAGAGGAAACCACCTTCCGCCGTATTCCTTGCCTGACCTTGCGCGCGAACACGGAGCGACCAATAACTGTCACCGACGGCACCAATGAGCTACTTCCGTTCACTGCCGAAGCTTTGACCGATGCCTTGGAGCGGATCAGTAGTGGACAGTACAAAAAAGGCAGGATCCCTGAATTGTGGGACGGCCATGCCACGGAACGGGTTATCGACGTATTGGATCGTGTGCTTTGATACTCTACTTGACCTATAACGACCGACCATCCGGTGTCTACTGGAGCCAAGTGACCGATGTGGTCACTCACCTCAATACGCTTGGGATGGAGCCAGTGCGTTTAGTGGCATTGGTCTCGATCCGGAAGTTCTGGAGTACCAGGAAGGCAATACGGCTTCGCGTGCCGGATGCCATCGTTCTACCAATGGTACCACGTGCCCGTTATTGGCGCATGAATCTAGGCTGGGTATCCATGGTCTGTCGGCGCTTCAAACCCACGGGCATCATTGGCCGCGGCATATTTGCAACGCACATGGCGCTTGAAATGCGTGAACGTAAAATGATCGCGAAGGTGTGTATGGATGGTCGAGGAGCCTATGCGGCGGAGTGGGAAGAATACCGTGTTGTCGATGATGAAAAGTTGATCGAACAGTGCCGACCGTTGGAAGCCGACGCCTTGCATCGCAGCGACATGCGGATCTCCGTGAGCCGAGCACTTGTGAAGCACTGGAAAGCACGATATGGTTACGCAGGCACTTCGTATGTTGTAATTCCATGTACGCTGGGTACGGATAATATTGATCCTGTGTATCAAGATCAAATCCAGGTTCGCTCGGAACTTGGGTGGTCAGCAGGAGATACGATCATGGTCTACGCCGGAAGTACGGTCGGGTGGCAGTCCCTGGAATTGGTGGAGGAGCAATTGGTTCCACTATTGACAGCAGATCGTTCCATGAAACTCTTGTTCCTATGCGAAGAGTCGCCTCAGACCATTTCGCTCATGAAGAAATTTCCGGACCAGGTCGAAAGACGGTGGGTTCATCATGAACAGGTGCGACGATTTCTAATGGCTTGCGATATTGGAATACTCTTACGAGAGGATAGCCTAACGAACAGAGTAGCATCACCGACCAAGTTTGCGGAGTATATCAGTGCTGGTCTGCCAGTATTGGTATCTCCTTATCTGGGTGACCTTAGTGACCTCGTGACGGAGCACCATCTTGGCCTTGTTGTAGCTGAGGATGGAAGCGTGCCGCCCATCCATAGTCCGGATCAACATGAACGCGAGCGGCTGATACGTGTTGCGCGTGAGCACTTCACGAAACGAGCCCATTATTCAGCCTACGCAAAAGTTCTTGAGGCGTTGAGATAGTATCTGCCCGGATCAGCGTTCCAGCAAGTGATGTGACCCGGAATTCGTCCCTATTACAAGCCATAGCCCTACCTTCGCGGCAATGCAGGAAAAAAGGAACATACTTATTACCGGTGGTGCCGGATTCATCGGATCTGAACTCGGTCGATTGTTGAGTGCGGATGGGCACACGGTACATGTATTGGATGATCTTTCGTTCGGGAGGAGAGCGTTGGCCAGGGTGCCCGATGAGCGCTTCTACAAAGTTGACATTCGTGATCGTAAAGCGGTCCTTGAAGTGATCCAGCGGATCCAGCCTGATTGGGTGCTGCACTTGGCGGCGATCCACTTCATCCCGTTCTGCAATCAACATCCCGTGGAAGCTGCGGATATCAATATCAATGGAACCATCCATGTGCTGGACGCATGTGCGGCAACTCCTTCCGTAATGCAAGTATTCTTCGCTAGTACAGCTGCGGTATACCCGATCGCGGACGGTGCTGTTGATGAGGAACACATCACTGGACCAATGGATATTTATGGAACCACGAAGCTTGCAGGTGAACGCTTGGTCGGTGAATTCCACTATCGGACAGGTATTCCGGCGATCATCGGAAGGTTCTTCAATGCATTCGGACCCAATGAGACCAATGCACATTTGATACCTGAGATCCAGAAACAAGTGCTAGCAGGCGCCCGGACTTTGAAGTTGGGCAATTTGGATCCGAAACGGGATTTTGTTCATACGTCCGATATGGGCCGTGCAATGCGTGCATTGTTGACCAAAGGACTGAAGGGAAACCCGAAATTCAACATTGGTCGAGGGATCGAATACAGCGTTCGCGAGGTTGTAGAGGCATTCGAACGGCAGCTCGGCGAAAAGCTCACGATCGAAGTGGATCCAACACGAGTGCGCAAAGTTGAACGGATGCATCTGTTGGCGGACGTTTCCAAACTGAAGCATGGAACGGGGTGGGAACCAGAACAGGATCTCGATCAGGGTATCGCAACCTTGTTGAAGGAGATTCCTATTGGATAGGAACAACCCTGAATATGTCTCGCGCTGCAACGTGCTTCCAGATTCTGAACCATTGTCCACTAAGCTTAAAATAACCCTTTGCACAGATGGAGTCTTTCCTCATGCCATGGGAGGTATGCAGCGCCATTCCAGTTTGCTCGCCGCGCATTTAGCACAACGAGAAGATGTGGAGTTAACAGTACTTCATCCGCATGAGATGCCAGTGTTCAGGGCGGCATTAGGGATCAAGGAAATACATATTCCCCCTATAGATCCGGAGAAATTCTACTTGCGCGAATTGTGGCGTTATAGCGATGCGGTTGCT
>JAGNUG010000122.1 GCA_017987115.1 Flavobacteriales bacterium
CCACTACAATGGACAAGCGCTTTATGGCTGGATTGGCATACTGGCTTGGTCTACGTCGGATCGGTGCAGGTATCATACGCAGTGGCCCAGGCAATACTGCAGGCCAATGGGAAACCGCAGAACGCTGCGGCACAACGGCCTTGATCACGGTACCGAGTTTTTTATTGCGCATGCTGGAAGAACGTGCATTACACGTTCAGGACATTCGGAAGACAACGATCAAACGCGCCATCTGTATCGGTGAACCGATAACCGATCCAAATGGAGGGCCGAACGTACTGGCAAAGCGCATTATGGCCTTAAGCGATATTGCCCTTTTCGGCACCTATGCGAGTACGGAAATGGCCACGGCCTGCACAGAGACAAAGCCTTTCGGAGGTCACGTGGTTCCGAACGATCTGATCATCATCGAAGTGTTGGACGAAAATGACCAACCGGTTGCGGATGGTGGAATTGGCGAGGTAATAGCTACGCCATTAGGTGTTGAAGCCATGCCATTATTGCGATTCCGAACGGGGGATATTTGCTCGCATCGAATTATCCTCACAGCAGATGGGTCCGAAAAACGCGTTCTGGGGCCGGTGATCGGAAGAAAAGGCCAGCGTTTGAAAGTTAAAGGGACCACTGTGTATCCTCAGCAGATCGTTGATGCAATGAACAATGCCGCCGGTGTGCGATCATTTGTCATACTGCGGGAACTGGATGAGAATTCCCAGGATGTGGTACGTGTTTTGTTGGAAGCGCCACAGGAGTCTTTAGAACTTGTAGGAACTCTGCTTAGTGATACCTTGCGTGTAAAGCCTCTATTGGAAATTGCGGATCGAAAGACCATCGAAAAACTAAGGAACGATCCACGGAATAGAAAGCCTACACCGTTCATAGACAATACCCACAAACCAAAACCATAACCAAATGAAAAGAACAACTCTATCACTGGCCGTAATGCTTACGCTAGGAGCGGCAGTCAACGCGCAGACCATGGCGGATGCGCTGAATAACAAATGTGCAGTAACATGGATCGGTCTGGATTTTTCTGAAGCAACGTTAGTACCTACCGTAGAGTTCGCTCCGGTACAAGCCGACCCCGGACTAATGATCATGAAGTGGAACAACTTGTTGGAGGCGGAAGCCGAGAAATTCAATATGGCAAAGGCTTTGGGAATAGGCGCTTGCACGAACAATACCTCATACGTACAAGGCGTGAATGATGGTTTGACCGGCACCGATCTTTTGAGCCGAAGCGCTGGTACATTGGACAAGGAAAAAGTACCTGCCATGGTAAAGAAGTACAAAACCGAGGATGGTGAAGGTGTTGGTATCGTATTCATTGTGAGCACATTCAACAAAACACAGGAGATGGCTGAGTATTATGTAACATTCTTCAACATGAAGTCCAAGGCCGTGCTTCACTCTGAGCGTATCTCAGGGAAACCTACCGGTTTTGGATTGCGCAATTTCTGGGCAGGTTCTGTGACCAGTGTATTGAAGAACATTGAAAAGGAATACAGCAAAGCCTGGCTGAAGCGCTTCCAATAAGGGAGCAGGTCCTACATAAGTGTCGCTTATGCGTCCAGTGTTGAGAACGAAAGCCGAATTATGAAATGCCCCGTGCAACAATGGTTTCACGGGGCATTGTACTTTTGGCCCGGTTCTACTGAACCAACTTGTGGAACCTTTCCACACATTGAACATCACCCTTATACGGTATCAAATTAATGGAACACGTTGATGCACTGATCATTGGTGCAGGTCCTTCCGGCACGGTTGCGGCCGCTTGGTTAGCTGATAGAGGACATAAGGTGGCGATCGTAGAGAAGGCGATATTCCCGCGTTTCGTTATTGGTGAAAGCCTATTGCCGTTGAGCATGGGGCACTGGGAACAAACCGGCCTATTACCTGCGCTTAAGGCAAAGAACTATGCCGTGAAGGACGGAGCCAGTTTCTTTCGGGGCGACAAGCTTTTCGACCTGGCGTTCGGCGAAGGTTTCACACCGGGCTGGGACTGGACCTGGCAGGTACCACGAGCTGATTTCGATGATACGTTGGCCAAGGCTGTTGTGGCCAAGGGCGTACCGATCCACTTTGGCCATGCTGCGGTTTCCGTAGATCTGGATCATGCGAAAGGCGTGCATCTGGTAGCACAGGACAAGGACGGAAACACCAAAGAATTCACAGCGCCATTCATGATCGATAGCAGTGGCTATGGTGGCGTACTCGTGCGGCTCTTAGGTCTTAGCGATAAACCGGAGGGCAACGGTCGCATGGCCATGTTCACGCACATTAAGGAAACCGACGAGCATCGATCCAACTTCAAGGAACCTATGCGCATCAGTTTCGAAGTACTGGAACGCGACCTGTGGTTCTGGAGCATCCCGTTCAGCAATGGTAGCACTTCCGCAGGATTCGTGGGGCACAAAAGCCATTTCAACAAAGCGATGGAAAGCGGTTGCAACAAAACGGCCATGCACGAAATGCTGAAGCTTTCCAACGAGTTCAGGGAACGCTTCAAGGGTGCTGAATTCGATTTCGAGCCGCACGTGATCAACGAATACACACACTACGCCGCAGACCTTACCGGAAAGCGGTTTGTACTAACCGGTAATTGTGCGGGTTTCTTGGATCCTGTTTTTTCCAGCGGTGTGGGCTTTGCAACGGAAAGTGGCTTGCGCGCTGCCAAGTTGTTGGATCGCCAATTGAAAGGTGAGACCATCGACTGGAAAACGGAATACGAAGCGCATATTAAGCAAGGTGCCGCGGTATTCAAGAGCTACATCGATGATTGGTATAGTGGAGATCTGCAAGAAGTGTTCTTCGCAGACAATGTAGAGCAGTCACACAAAGAACGGATCGTCAGTGTTCTGGCCGGCTACGTGTGGGACCAGAGCAATCCGTATGTTACCAAGCATGATAGGTTGATCAAGGCCCTAGCTCACACCATTCGTATGGTGAAGAGCTAGCTCGCTGCGAGCACCTTGTTCACTAAGTATTCCTTACCTACCAGCTCGCTACAGGTTGCAATGGCGCTGACCGTTACGCCCAGCAACCCATGCAGATTCATGTTCTGTCCAGTAAGCAACAGGTTCGGCACTTTGGTGCGCGGTGCCAAAAAAGTGCGCATGGGATCGTTGCTGTTCTTATGCACACCGTACATGGAACCAGTAGGCGAGCCAATGTAATCTCGGAAAGAAAGCGGTGTACTGCTATGCATGGACTTCACCTTATTGGAGATCCCTGGAAAACGCTTTTCGATCAACGCCAATAACTCAACTTCCTTCTGTTGTTTGAATTCCTCGTAGTCGGAGCCACGCTCGTCCGGCGAGACAATGGTATTGTAACTCCCACCCCATTTCTCCCATTCGGAATAGCGCATATAGGTCATAACGGTCACTGCATCCGCATAGCCCCCAGCGCGCGAAGAAAGCGGTGTGGTGAACATATAACCCGAAGGCCATGGGTCGTTCGCCTTTTCCACTGCGGACCAAACATTGTCAACATCAGTAGAGTAGATATTGTAGTCCATGTACGGAAACTCGCCGGGCTTCATGATCAGATGAAGGGTGAACGACGATATCGTATCCTCCAACGAGCGTATGCGCGATGCATAGGCAGGCCTCAAATGTCCAGGACCTACCATATCCAACACCAGACTTGGATGCACATTCGCAATACAGTATTTGCACGTGTACACTTCGCCTTCTGCAGTATGAACGGCTTTGACACCGTTGCTGCCGATATCAAAATGCGTAACCGTACTCCGGTTGTGGATCACGGCACCTTCTTTTCTCGCATTGGATGCCAAATACTTCGCGAATTGCGAACCTCCGTCAATGCAACGCCATGCACTTTCTATGTAAGTATTGATCACCAACGCATGCACATAGAAAGGTGAAAAATGATCACCGGCATACAACGCGCTGGTTCCTGCGAGAACATTTCGCAAGGTCAAGTTATCGGTCAATGAGGCGATGACCTGTTCTGCGTTCAAATTCAGTTCCTCTCCCAACCATTGCGATTTGTCATCCAAGCGGACGCGGTATAATGGGAAGAGATCGCATACCTCTTGGATCTTTGCGCAATACGTTTCGATGGCTGCCCGCTCGTTCGGAAAATCCTCGACCATGCGCCGGATGAAATTGGGATAACCTTGAGCGTAATGGTATTGTTTGGGATCACTTCCCAGCTCGATCCGATCGAACCCGTCCATATCCATTTGATGGATCTTCACCTTATCCATGATCCCCATATAATTGAGGTAAGTATGAAGGTTCTGACCGGGTTCCAATCCGCCTATGTAATGCACTCCGGTATCAAGGATCGTCTTATCGCGGCTGAACACCTGAAGGCTACCACCTAGCTGATGATTCTTCTCCAGAACGCACACTGAATAACCTTCACGTGCCAAGATCAAGGCACACTCCAGGCCACCCATTCCCGACCCAACGATCACCACATCAAAATCACTATCGTTCATCCCTTTGTCAAGATCACTAATTCATTCGATGTTCGCATTTCCTTGGTGGCCCACTCCACGTTCAGTCCAGCTTCCTTAGCAATGGCCACAATTCCTTCCTTGGTCATGAAATGCAACTCACCCTTGGCTTGATTGAAACCTAGCCCAACGGAGTAACGCTCGGTTCTTTTCGTTCTATCGTGCCGCTCATCGTTCGCTGCAAAACCATCACGTACAAAGATCGCACCCTTGGGTGAAAGTTCCTTAGCGCATGCCAGAATGAGTTCACGCTGTTCAATTGGTGGAAGGTAGTGCAGCACATCCTTCAGAATGTATGCATCCGCAGGCGGCGGTATCAAGCCTTCAAGGTCAGCAACGGAGAATGTTACGTTGGGGCTTCTGCTATATGCGTTGTTGGCGATCGCCACCTTGTCGGCATCGCGCTCGTACCCTTGAATAACTCGATCCGGAGCACTCCAGCCCAATAAAAAACTCACCATGCCGTGGCCGCTACCAAGGTCAACGATGCGGGCATCTATGGGGATCCGCTTGTGCAAAAGATCATGGAGACCAGCATCCATGCGTGCTTTAATACGCGTATGCCATTCCAGCACAGGGCCTTTGTACATGAAGTTCCGCATCAACTGTTCATGGTACCAGACGGGTCCTTCCTTGGTACTTCTGATCTCTTCGTACTTTGCTTTATACCATGCGCTGATCTTCTTGGTGCGTTCACGATCACCTTCACCGAACTGTGGGTCGCTTGGTTGGATCACGGGCAACGTGCGGATCGTCAATAACGCATTCTTCAACAACGCGTCATTCTTGGACATTGCTTTTCCGAAACCATGTAGAACTACGGGAACTATTGGCACTTGCAGTGCTTCCGCAATATGGAACGCCCCTTTATGGA
Organism: Flavobacteriales bacterium; assembly: GCA_017987115.1. Lineage (GTDB taxonomy): Bacteria > Bacteroidota > Bacteroidia > Flavobacteriales_F > PHOS-HE28 > PHOS-HE28. Next base: position 5,364 of record JAGNUG010000122.1, read on the forward strand.
ACCGACCGATCGTTCCATCCTTCGTACGTGTTCCTTCAGGGAAAATGATTACTGAAAGACCTTGAGCCATCGCTTCACGAACGCGTTCAGTGTTCACCTCCACTCCATCTTCCGTCCTGAGGTAACCTGCATAGCGAACTGCTCTGCCGAAGAATGGGCTATTCCATACCCAACGGTTGGTCATCATCACCACGTTGGATGAGAACATAAGCATAGCGAGAATGTCGATGAACGAAGCATGATTTGCGATGATGATCGCTGGTTGATCTTTGATCGCCGGTACGTATCCTTGAATATCCTTGCTCGTATTCGCCATCGCATAAACAAGCGACCCAGTGAAGGCTCGTAGCACATGCCGGAGCCAATGCTGCTTTATTCTCTTCGGGGCAGGGAAGATCAATAGCAACAACCAGATCAACGCTGTAAGGATGCAACCGATCAAAAAGTACAGGAATGCAAAACCGGAGATCAGGAATGAGAATAACGTGAACGGTTGCTTACCGGCGGCCGCACGACCACCAATGAACAAGCGGAAAAGAACGGGTTGTACGGTCAACGAAATAACAAGCAGGACCACCATTCCGATCACACTAAGGGTCGCGATGGAACGCAAAGCGGGATGCTCAGCGAAGAGCAGCACACCCGTACCGATGATCGTAGTAACTACCGAAAGTACCACGGCATTCCGATAGGAACGGGTATGATCCACCCCGGTCTTGTATCGCGCAAGCAGGCCTTCCGTCGTGAAAATACAATAGTCATCTCCCAAACCGAAAACGAACGTGCAGACCAGAATATTCACCAAGTTGAATTGGATCCCAAAAAGTCCACAGATGCCCAGGATCCAGAACCACCCAAGTGCCATCGGCAAGAACGTAAGCAGCGCCAGTTCGATACGACCGTAGGTGAGCAACAGCACAATGAATACGATCAGTGAAGTGCGCCAGAGGATCGCATTCAGATCACTACCGACAAGCTCTTGTATGCGCTCACTGAGCATTCCACGATGCAACACGCTGGTATTCTTCATTGAACCGACCATGGGTTCCAGCGCTGCGATCTCATCCGGTGGAAGAAGCATTCGCCCCGCGATCGTTACGCTATCCGATCCATGGACCAATACGGCATCGCCGATCATACGAACTACTTCGGCAGGTCTTCGTACTTGATCCACGTCCAATTGATCAAGGAATGGATCGAAGGCATCAGGAGTAAACCCGTTCTGAATTGCAGCATTCACGAACCATCTTTTGAACCGGTCTCCTCCTTCACCATGAAAGGATGCCTTCCAATTTGCAACTCGAACCGTCGCACGTTCGTTTGAAGGCCAAAGATCCGTGGGCATTGCTGCTTGTTCCGTAATGGAACCGACCATGGTTCTTCGCACGTGATCAACAGAATTTTCGAGGGCTTGCCTTGCTTCCTCTTCATTCGCACCGGTTGCCGACCAGAACAGAGGAACCGCACGTGCCGTGTCACCTTCGATCCTATCCCGAACAGCACTCATTTCCGGCGATATGTAGCTTATGTGCTCCGGATCATTGTCATAGCTAACTCGGCTCACAAAAGGCAACAGCACGGCAGTAACGGCACCAATGAGGAATAATTTCCAGAGCGCACTGCCCTTCTTTGGTTCAGCAACAATTTCATTGACCGCAGCAGTGTGTTGCGGAACCGGAGCAAAATGTGGAAGGACGAACAGAACGGTCAATGCCGCACCGATCAATAAAAATGCTGCGATGAAACCCAGGTCCGCTAAGATCCGGCTACCTACGAAAGAGAGTGCAGCGAAGGCCAGCACGGTCGTAAAACAACCGAGTAACATCGGACCCGCCACGTCCTTCAATGTTGCTCGTATGCTACCTGTATGTTTCAGATGCGTAAAGAAGTGAAAGCAATAATCCAACGCGATACCAAGCAGCGCTGCGCTAGCACCCAATGACAAAGCGGATATGACAGGTCGAACCGCAGCAATTGCACCCAGACCAATGATAAAACCTACTGCGGGAGGCACAAAGAAGAGCAGCGGAATACGTACACTACGATACCTCCAGATCAGCAACCCAATGATCAGTAGAACGGCTACAATGCTGGTCATTGTTGCGTCGTCCGCAATGCGGTCAGCGTTTGCCACAGCCATTGGCACTGCACCAAAGGCAGTACCGGTAAAATTGGTTGTAGGACCATTACCGATCGCGCCGTTGATCGCTTGCATCAATTCCTTTCCCCGGGTGATCCCTGTGGCACTAGGCATCACTACCACCACCGCCATAGCGCTATCAGTTGTGAATAATTGCCCATCGATCACGGCCATTCCTCCGAGTATGGCGGAACGCATAACGCGATCGATCAACGGATCGGACAGACCAAAAGGGTCCAGAACGATCCGGTCCGCATCCATTTCGGCACCAGGCCGAGCGAGATCATTACGCAAGTCGGCGAAAGCATTCAACAGTGCTACACTATCCCAATGCGCCACAGTTGCTATAACACCGCTATCTGCGTACAAAGGCAAGTTCTTCCGAACCTCGGTAACCGCAGTTTGAAAACCAGTGGGGTCCGGCCGAAAGAAAACGCTATCCACGAGATCTCCATTCGTGGTCTGCAAGAAATGAACGGACCGATCGGCATGGGCCGAAAGGCTATCCATAGACACGGTATCATTACCTGAAAAACCAACAACGATCCGTCCGGTACTGCCCGAAGCATCCAACAGGGTCCTGTAGTTATCCAGCGTTCTTTCGCGTGGCAGGGCATCAAATAGGTCCTCGCTGAAGCGTGCGCGGGAAGCTGACCACAACGAGGCGGCAATAACCGCCAGCACAAGGAACACCCATATCCAGCGCAGCCCTTTCGTTCGATCATAAACTCGTGCTACCAATTCACCCATTACCACTGCCACCCGGCTCCGTGGGTAAACTTATGGCAATATCCAAGAACAGGTTACCTTCGCCACCCTTATTGAAAAATCGGGACCTCTCCCAAACGACAATGGCAGCGGAAAGAATGGATCTGAACGGTTTTATCGACATTGTGTTGAAGAACGCATCCTTCAAGCCTAGCAAGGCTGAGCTGGGCGTTGCGGATAAATCGCATGCATATTTGAAGAAATATGCGGAAGGCAAGGTCATCTACGGCATTAACACGGGGTTCGGCCCCATGGCACAGCGGGCCATTCCAGAGGCCGATCGGTCTTCGTTGCAGTATAATCTGGTTCGCAGCCACTCTTCCGGTGCAGGTGCAGACCTTCCGGATGAAGCTGTTCGGGCCATGTTATTGGTACGTGCCGTCACTTTCTTGAAAGGTGGGTCTGCCGTTACACATGGTGTTCTCGAAGGGTTAACGAATTATTTGAACCTTGGTATTTGTCCACGTGTACCTGAATTAGGCGGTGTTGGAGCCAGTGGTGATCTTGTGCAACAAGCACACTTGGGTTTGGGCCTTATCGGCGAAGGTTTCGGAACCTACAAAGACCAAAAGGATACCATGGCAAATATCCTGAAGAAAGCTGGATTGAAGCCGGTTGAATTGGGCCTTCGCGACGGACTTGCCATATTGAACGGCACCGCCTGTATGACAGGGATCGGGTTGCTCAACATTCACCACGCTTATCGTTTGCTGGATAACGCTATTGCCATGGGATCGGTGATGACGGAGATCCTGAATTCATGGGATGACCATTTGAGCGCCAAGCTGAACGGTGCCAAACTCCACCCAGGACAGCAAGAGGTTTCGCAACGGATGCGCACCCACATCGAAGGGTCCAAATTGACACGGGATCGTAGCAGCCATCATTATGCGGGCAAGGAAGAGGTGAATACAGAAGGCGTCTTCACCGAGATCGTTCAAGAACATTACAGCATCCGCTGCATTCCGCAGATCCTAGGACCAATTCTGGATACCATTCGCAATGCCGAGAAAGTATTGTTGAACGAATTGCATTCTGTGGATGATAATCCGCTGACCGACCCTGAAAGCGGCGTTTACCATGGCGGTAACTTCCACGGTGATCAAGTTGCTTTGGAAATGGATAAACTACGATTGGCCGTAGTAAAAATGTGCATGTTGAGCGAACGTCAGCTCAATTTCCTGATGAACGATAAGGTGAACCAACGTTTCCCGGCATTCCTCAATATGGAACGGCCTGGCATCACACTCGGAATGCAGGGCATGCAATTCACTGCGACCAGCACCACGGCAGAGAACCAGGCACTTTCAACATCGTTGTACGTGCATAGTATCCCTAACAACAACGACAACCAGGACATTGTGAGCATGGGTACGAATGCTGCCAATGCAACGACACGCGTGCTCAATAATACGGATCGCGTAATGGCCATTCAGGCCTTGGCGGTCGCACAGGCCGTGGACATCAGCGGTGAGATGAAAAAGCTCTCTGGACCGAGTGTTGATTTCTACAATAAGGTGCGCAAAGCCAGCGATGCCATCACATCCAAAAGTGCTCCATCAATGTGCATAGAAGCCGTTGAACGAGCGATCTTCCGACCCATCCCAGCATGGCAGAAGTAAAAACAGCAAAATGGGCATTGGTCACGGGTGGATCCCGTGGCATTGGTCGTGCAATTGCACTCGAGTTGGCGCGCAAGCATGGTCTCAGCATCGTGCTGAACTACGCGAGTAACCAAGAAGCTGCTGAAGCCGCTGCTGTAGAGCTGAAGGAGATGGGCGTTGATGTATTCCTTGCTCCCTTCGATGTAAAAGATCCAGAGGCGGTCAAGTCCGGTGTGGATGCGTGGCGATCGGCCCATCCAGAGGCGAGGCTGGAAGTATTGATCAATAATGCCGGTATTACACGGGACAACCTTCTTGTCTTTATGGAGCCAGCCGATTGGCACGAAGTGATCAACACGCACTTGAACGGATTCTTCAATGTAACCACAGCTGTTCTGCAAGGTCTTGTGCGACAGCGCTATGGCCGCATCATCAATGTGGTCTCCTTAAGCGGAACCAAGGGAGTACCAGGCCAGACCAATTACAGCGCAGCAAAGGCAGGCATCATTGGCGCAACGCGCTCATTGGCGCAAGAAATTGCCAAACGGAACATTACCGTGAATGCGGTAGCTCCAGGGTTCATTACCAGTGATATGACCAAGGATCTGGACGAAGCACAACTGAAACAATTGGTACCGATGGGGCGTTTCGGAAAACCAGAGGAAGTTGCTAGCATTGTTGGC
>JAGNUG010000123.1 GCA_017987115.1 Flavobacteriales bacterium
TGCGCCGACGGGTTGCACGGACACTGCTGAAGTGACGCTTGTAGTGCAGACGTTGGCATCTGTGGGAGCTGACCAAGTGGTAGACTTGTGCAGCAATGCAACGCTCGATCTTACTTCGCTTTATACCACAACTGGCTTGTCTGCGTCGTGGTCACTAGCTGGAGTACCGGTGGCGAATGCTTCAGCGGTAAGTACCACAGGTACGTATGAGCTGATCGCTTCGAATGGCACCGGTTGTGCGGATACTGCGCTGGTCACGGTGAATGCACTTACGCCACCCGACCTCGGTCCCGATGCTGCAGCATCTGCTTGTGCAGGTGACATAGTGGATCTTACTTCCTCTTTCGTTACAACGGGCTTAACTACCACTTGGTCCATTGCAGGTACCCCAGTTCCCGATCCAACGGCTGCGGATGCAACTGGACTTTACACCCTTGTTGCATCCAGTGCGAATGGTTGCAGCGATGATGCAACCGTGGATCTGGTTATTTCGGCCAATCCTGTTATCGGTCCTGATCAATCGCTCACCCAATGCGATGGAACGGTGGTGGATCTTACAACTGTATACGCGACCGGTGCGAATACGGCAGCATGGACGTTGAACAATGCCCCCGTTGCGGATCCAACAGCCGTTATGGATGCTGGCAGCTACACGCTTGATCTGACCAATGCTGCCGGTTGTTCGGCATCGGCAATTGTAACGTTGGCCTTCGAAACAGCGCCTGCATTGGGTACGGACCAGTTGGCATTCATTTGTGGTGGTTCAACGTTCGATCTTAGCGCGCTGTATGCGACTGCAGGCCTTGGCACACAATGGACAGCGGATGGGGTAGTTGTAGCCGATCCAATGGCAGTGGATGAATCGGGTACCTATCAATTGGTGGCAAGCAACAATGCAGGATGCACGGATACCGCACTTGTATTCTTCACGGTGAATGACAACCCGATACTGGGTGCCGATCAGCTCTTCACGCTTTGCCCATGGCAGACCGTTGATCTGAGTACAGCGTTCCCTGTTGGTGGAATGTCAGCAAGTTATCTTCTCAACGGTGATCCGGTTGTTGATCCGACGATGGTCTATGATGCAGGGAACTATACAATAACCGTAACCGACCTTAACGGGTGCACGGACGCTGCCGAAGCGACCGTGATGAATATTGAATGCCTTTGCGTTGCTGACTTTGATGTGCAGGATGCAAAGTGCATGCAGGATCCCGTGAATTTCATTCTGGAAGCCGATTCAGCCGTTGTGAGCGTACAGTGGGATTTTAATGGTGCTGCGGATAATTCAACAGCGATGGAACCCCGAGTCCGTTTCTCACGAGAAGGTGAAGTGCTGGTGACCTTGCAAGCAACATTGAGCTGCGGTGTAATAACGGTGGAGCGTCCACTGTTCATTGAGGATTGCTCCGACTCGTGCACGGTCTGGATCCCCTCGGCCTTCACGCCGAACAACGACGAACAGAACGATGCATGGACCTGGAAGGGAGAATGTGCTCCGGAGGATTTCTCCATGGTGATCTTCAATCGTTTCGGAGAAGTCGTCTTCAGGACTACGGACCCACAGAACTCGTGGGACGGTGCGTATGGTGGAACGATCTCACCCGATGGCGTTTACGCGTATCGTGTCGGCTACACCTTGCCATACCAAGAGCATAAGAGCGTGGTAGGTTCCATTACGCTGTTGAGGTAAAGGCACTTTTCAAGTACCAGCGATCGTAGCGTCAGTGCAATGTGGCCATTCCGCTTACCGCGTTTCCGGTCGGTAGGAACAACTGCACAGGTCCATTGTTGTTCACGAAAAGAGCACCCTTGTTGCCGGAAGCCCCAATGGATATTGGTAACACGTGCCGTGTATCGTAGGGTGAAAAGATCCCGCTTTCAGTAACCTGAACGGGGCTGAAGTTGCCGCTGCCATCGCCTAAGAGTAAAAGACCAACACCCGCATCATACCGCACGGTCTCTACTTCCGCACCGTACAGGTTCCCGCCGCATATGATGTCTTTCTTACCATCACCGTTCACGTCCTGAACAATGAAGTCGCGTATAGGGAACAGCTGTGCCCTATTCGGTAATGCGGTTGCTGTGAACTTGCCTTGGCCATTGTTGATGAACACCATACTCTTGAATTCGGAAGCGGAAAGCTGCAATGCTTGTGCAAGTTTTTCCGAACCATAGATCTTCTGCAGGTCGGCTTCCGCGAAAGACTTGAAGCTCGGGAATTTCTGCAGGATCACTGGACATTGTTGCGAAGAACATTCGCGTCCACGTACAGGGAGCTCGCCGCTTTCTCCGGTCTTGGCAAGCACGATATCATTGGTGCCTGAACCATCGAGATCACCCGAGTAGATCTTTAATGGATGATCCCGGTTCGGATGGAATTTATTGTTCATCCCAATATTGCCAGCAAGGATATCCATGTCGCCATCACCATCGATGTCCTCTACACGTAGACCTTGCCACCAGCCGGATAGCGTGGTATCGACCATGCTTGAAGTGACATCAGAAAAGTTCTTGCCCGTATTCTTCAACACGCGCAACGGCATCCATTCCGCAGCCAGGATCAATTCGTTCTTCTTGTCGCCATCGAGATCCGCGAACTGCGCTGCAGTGATCATACCGTATCCTTCGCGCTGTTGTATCCAATTGGAAGTGGCATCCACGAATCGACCTTTCTCATTGAGCAATACCTGGCTCTGTGGCGAATAGGGATACAAGCCCGGCACATTCCGACCGCCCACGAACAGGTCCAAGTCGCCGTCATTATCCAGATCCTCTGAGATCACGCAACTGGTGCTGTGAAAGGTTTCGGGCAAAGCATCAACCGCTTCAGCGAAACTGCCTTTTCCGTTGTTCAAGAACAGCCTATCACGATACTCCTTCGCACCTTGGGGAAATTCAGTGCTCCCAGCAGCGAGGTATAGGTCTTGATCACCATCGCCATCGGCATCGAAAAAATGTGCGCCGACGAATTCAGAATTCTTGAAAACGCTCCAAGGTTGTGAGCCTGCTTTTGCGAATTTTCCGGATCCATTCTGGAGGTATAACGTTGCAGCGGTTCCTGATGCACCGGTAATGATCACATCATCCAGGTCATCGTCATTCACATCGGCCACGGCGGCACCTGGGCCATGTTGGCTTTGTTGTTGAGGCAATAAGGGGTCACGTGCAAAGTCGTCGAATGCATTCTCATTATGTGCTGTGATCCCGCTAAGATCAGTGGAACGATCAGCAAAAAATGGTGTTGGTGTTTGAACTGTGCGCACTGAACGTTCGGATGTTTTCATGTCCACGGTCATGCGTTGATCGATCGTTGGTGTCTTGATCATTGTTCGTGTCCCATCATACCAATCAATTACCATTTCATCCACGCTTCCATCACCTAATCCAAAATGTACAAGTGGTTCAACACTGCTTTGAAAACCACGGCCAAGCCAGAGCTCGAAGGATTGAATGCCCTTAGCGTTCTTAATGGTCACGGTGGTTCCGATAGCATTCGGATTAAGGTCTTCACCTTTTAGTAGAACTTGAACGAAGTGACCCTTTCCTAGTTGACGTGCTCGGTTCTCGATGACTTTGCATTTGTCGTTCACATCGGCGGAAACAATATCCAGATCGCCATCTCCATCCAGATCCGCGTAGGATGCACCGGTGGCTGCAGTACTGTGGTGAAAGTTCCACGGGTCCATGGCCTTTTCGAAGGTCAGGTCTCCTTTGTTGCGGAACACGCTGGTCTCTTTGTAGTGCCTTGGTGCAAGATCAAGGATCTGTTTGAAATGCGGCTGACCACCACCCGCTTCGGTAACGGCATTTGCTTTTATGTTGAAGTCAACATTGCCCACATCGCGCGTAATGCCATTGGAAATGTATAGATCCTTCCACCCATCATTGTCCAGGTCCACAATGAGGGGGCACCAGCTCCAGTCGGTCTTATCCACCCCTGCGGCCTGCGCGATCTCTGCAAAATGGCCATTGCCCAAACCAAGGTGTAGCGAGTTCACCATGTACTGGTGGTTCATACCGTTCTTTACCATGTTCCGGAACTGATCGGGTTTCATGCCGGCCATATTCTCCTTGCTCAGTTTATGGTCCCCAATGGCCATGTCCAATTCCATCATATCCGCAACGCCATCGTTGTTCACGTCCGCCCGATCAACGCCCATTGCGAAATATGAGGTGTGCTTCAGCAATTCCAATGCACGATCGGTGAAGCGTGGTATGCCATCCCTTGTTCCGTCATTGATCAAGAACTTATTGGGTGAATAATAATCGCAACTGGTATAGATGTCATTACGCCCGTCGCCATTCACATCACCGATCGCAACGCCGAGGCCCCAACTACGGCTCGCTGTTCCTGAGGTCTTGGAATGTTCAGAGAAGTGTCCGGTTCCATCGTTCAGGTACAATCGATCCGATTGGTCCGCTACAGGTAGGAACCGAGGGTCGATTATCGCATTGTTCAAGTTCTTGAAGTCCACGCGATGTGCAAGGATGTACAGATCAAGATCTCCGTCTCCATCCAGATCTGCGAAACTGGCCGTGGTGTGGTGCCCTTCATCCGCTACTCCTCTTTCTACGGCTTCGTCCACGAATTTCAGATCACCTTTGTTGATGTATAACCGGTTGCGCCGGTATTTCACGGGCCAGTATCCTGGGCCTGAGGCGCAAACGTAAATGTCCAGCAATCCATCGGCATTCGCATCCATCATGCAGACACCGGTCGCCCATTGCCCTACCAAGTTGAATCCTGCGTTCTGCGAAACATCACTGAATTTCAGGTCCCCATTGTTCTTGTAGATCGCTCCACCGTTCCTATTGCTCACGCAAACGATCTCCGGCAGTCCATCATTATCCAGATCACCGGTCGCAACGCCGCCACTGTTGTATATGTACCGGAAGTTGAGGTAATTCGCGCTATCGTCCTCAATGATGCGGTTCACGAAATTGATGCCCGTCCGTTCCGCGTCCAGGATCACCAACATGGGTGCCGGCGCTGCAGCCACTGGAGCGTTGGTTTCGACCGGGTCAGGGGTTGGTGGAGTTCCACAGGACATCCAGATCAAAGCAATTGAAAAGATCGACACGTGGTTGACCAAGCCCTTATTTATCATTGTAGATGGAACTGGAATTGAAGAGTGCCAGTGCATGTGCAAAATACCACTATTCTCCGGACCGCTGAACTTGAGCCAAGGAATTCGGCCCTCACGTACGATCTGCTTTCTTTGCCGCCCCGAGCAAAGCGAAGAACATGATCAACGGTAAAGAGGCAAGTGTAGGTCAATTCATTCTTCATCGCGTTGGGGCGGCTGTGGAAGGAAGCGTGTTGGCGGAACAGGATGAAGAGATGATGCGGGAGGAGGACCAGGAGTTCCTACGCAAACTGTTCCTGAAACCATTCGCAACGGCGATACACACTTCGGAATTCACACATGCCGTCGGGTTGGAGTACAACGTGCTGCACCGGTTGTGCAGCTCAATTCAAGAAGCCGGTGAGTTCGTGGAACGTTCACGGGACATCGCCAAGCATTTGATCGATAGCAGTCAACACCACAACATAAAGTCCGGTGATCTGTTCATTGTACGCTTCAATGATGTTGAACTTGGGCTGAGGCATTACCAGGCCATTGGGATCTATAAATACGACAGCAAAGAAGTATTCCTGGAGACTAAAGTGCGCGGAAAGTCGATCGAGCTGGATCTACGCAAGGGCTTAGGTGGCGCCAAACCGAACAAAGCCTGTTTAGTGGTGTTCACCGAGGAAACACCCACATTGTTCGTTATCGATGACAACGACCATACAACCTATTGGCAAGATGATTTTATTGGTCTTCGTGCCAAACATGACAACGTGAACAGCACCAGCAATATGTTGGAGCTGACCAAGAGTTTCATCACCGATCAATTGCCTCAGAACTATGAGATCGCCAAGGCGGATCAGATCGATCTGTTGAACCGATCAGTGAATTACTTCAAGAGCAATACTGAATACGATCAGAGCGAATTCGAACGAACGGTTTTCCAAGAGCCGAAGGTGATCGAGTCCTTCCAGCGTTTCGGAAATGAATTCAAAGAAACGCATGACCTCGAAATGGATACGCATTTCGAGATCTCAGCACAAGCCGTAAAAAAGCAAGCGCGCATCTTCAAGAGCGTGTTGAAATTGGACAAGAACTTCCACATCTACATCCATGGGGATCGGAACAAGATCGAGCGTGGCACCGATGAAAGCGGTCGGAAATTCTACAAGATCTATTTCGACGAAGAGAAGTGATCACACCGAACTTTACATGATCACTGATCGATCATGAATCGTGCAGTGTTTTGGCCGGTCGAACTGGTCAGTTCGATCAGGTGTATCCCCGTGCGCAACAAGGTCACGTCCAGCATTTCGGTGCGCGGATCCGTGGTGGCCGGGAGAATGCCTTGTGTGATCTGCCTGCCTGTAACATCATACAAGCGATAACTGAGCAACTCATTGGCAGTGTAGCTGATCGGAAGCACACCATTGGAAGGCGCATGTACACGGAGGTCAATGCCGCCTGACACCTCATCGAGACCGACCTGCAATGAGGTTATCATTTGGGCCCCTTCATCAAGGAAAGCGCTAGGTTCGAAATAGAGCATTAGATAAGCGCCGTTCTGAGCAGACACCCATTGATAGGACACGAAGTCGATCAAATTCGTGGATACGACCCGAATGAGTAGCACATCAGTGTAGGTTGCTCCGGGAAGCTGCAACGTACCGGTTCCTACCACTTCGTAATCATACGTTCCTGGAAAGGAGACCGTGTTATTGGCCCATGTGTCGCTATTCGTGGAGCCCATTTGGACCGGAAACACATATTCTGTTTGTGCGTCTGAATAAGTTCCGAGTTGGTTACGCCAGAACCCAATGCGAGAGAAGGACGATGCGTTAAGGTCGAAATAGGAATACCGCGGGATCGAGGACTCATACATACAATAGTTGGACTGCGGGAAATTGGAGCCGTATTGGGTGGTCTGAGGTGCAAGGATATCGACATCCAGGTCGGGTCCGGTAGGGACCAGCGTGGTCATGTTCCACACCACACCAGTGCCTGTAGTAAGAGTGACCATGGAAGGGTCTTGCACCGTTCTTACCACATAACTGGAACCAATGGGAAGCATCTCGTTGGAATTCAGGATGCCGGTTTGTGCATTTGACCATGAACTGATCAGTAAGCAGGTCGTGAAAACAGCGTATCGGTGTGTCATGCAGTTGTTTTATGGGGTGTGTGGTAAAGAATATCTCAAATGTAGTATCCGGATCAATACGGCACCGCGCTCTTTTTTGAACTTCTGAAAGAGATCAAGTTATTTCGGTTATTAATGATCGAACGCCTGTACAGCAACCATTCCAACAGAGGTTCGTGCGTTACATTCGTATGTGATGGAATGGATGCAATACGTTGTGTCAGGGCGTTATGGAAAGCACACCATCCCACGAATGCGCTAGTGATAAGTACATCGCTTGCAGAAAAAGACCTAGAACAAGAAAGAAAAGTGATGCATCAAGCACAGCGGAGAGTAAAGGGGTTGATGCATCGCGGTGCGTCCATTTCAAAGCCCTTCCTGGTAGTGTGCATCCTGCTCCGGATGAATTACCTATTCGGACAAGAAACCTTCGAGGTCAAGGATTTCGGTCCTGATCCCGGAAACCTTCGCATGATCGTTCACCTGCCTCCGAACATGGAAGCGGATGTGAAGCGTTATCCGATGGTGGTGGCCTTGCATGGTTGCACACAGAACGCTGAGGAACTGCTGGAAATGACCGGTTGGGACAAACTTGCGGACCTACGCGAATTCATACTCCTATGCCCGGAGCAGCGCAGTTCGAATAATGTAATGCATTGCTTCGATTGGTTCCGGGACAAGGATGCCGTTGGGGATAAAGGTGAATTGGCATCGATCATGAGCATGGTGGAACATGTCAAGAGAACGTGGCCGATCGACACGGGACGTGTGTTCATCTACGGTGTTTCAGCAGGTGCCGCCATGGCGGTGAATGCAATGGTCGGTCATCCGACCTCGTTCCGAGCTGGTGCAACCATTGCTGGTGGCCCATTCCTGGGGAATGCAAGCATGGTCACTGCGGCGCGATCACTGGGCGACCCACCGGACCGGACTCCGCCTGAATGGCGAGCAGTTGTTCATGAATCGTATCCGAACGCATCGGGTCCTTGGCCACGATTGATCGTAATGCACGGAACCAAGGACAAGATCGTTGATCAACACGCTTCCCAAGAATTGACCGACCAATGGTTAGGCCTGACCGGGTTGGATGCAGAAACCGATCGAAGCCAAGTGCAAATGAATGGACATCCGGCTATATCGCAATTGAAATACAACGATGGTGCTGGACGAGCAGTTGTGACCAGCTTCCTATTCGAGGGGGTGGGACATGCTATCGTGATCGATGCGGGCGATGGTCCATGCCAAGGCGGAATCACAGGACGACGATCAGTAGATCTGGACTTCCATAGCACGTGCGTGATCGGTGACCTGTTCGGTCTGTAAATGGACGCACGCAATATTATCTCTTACGCTCAAAGTCGATCAATTATCCGGTCACTTATGACCGCCATTCACCTTCACACTGGTCTTCCTTGTGAACCACGGACGTTTCATATGATCATGGTCCAGTGCACGTTGTATTGAGAACTTGCCACTTGAGCCTTGTAACTAGAGTCTTACTCCATAGGTCTTGTAACTTGAGTCTTGTAACTTGAGCCTTGCTACTTGGGTCTTCTCACTCCTTCCACTCCACGTGCTTGCCCAACGTTCCCATGAAGCGTTTCCATTTTGATTCACGATCCACGATCGAAACGAAATCGGACTCGTAAGCAGAACTTGGATCAATGGCCGGAGTGCTTTGGTCCATGACAGCAATGGTGTCTTCCAACATTGGGATCACGGTGATCTCCGCCTCCAGTCTGCGGTGCATTTTGCGAACGAATCGTTTTAGCAGTTTGGTCTGGAAAATATCCGAAGCCAAGGCCACTTTCTCAAACCCATGTGCGCGGGCCAACTTATATCCGTAGAACACATTTTCGGTGCTGTGCTCGGCTTGTGTTTCAGCGAACACACGGTTTGCCGGAATGCCCATCTCTAGTGCATACAAGCGCATGATCTCGCCTTCTTCATACGGACTGTAAACAGCCGACCCGGAACAGATGATGTTTTTTGCAACGCCGCTATCAAAAAGGTGTTTCGCCCAAAGCATGCGGCCTTGCGTGGTCCTGTCCCATTGGCCATTTACGAACGGGGTTCCGGGAACGATGATCGCATCATAAGGTTGTTTTGCCAATGCCTTGTCGTAGTATTTCAAGGGGTTGGATATGGTACATCCCGCAAGGAACAGCACTGCAAGCGACAAAAGAACAAGAGTGGTATTACGGTTGTTCATGGTATTTGTTGGCCAGCTCTCATAGAGGTTGATCTGAGATCGCCAAATTAAGTTTTGAAACGCTCCTGTTCCAGCTATGGGGTCGTTCATCCCCGAACTAAAGGCATTCTTTAACAAGCTTGCCCATGGTTTTGTTCGCACACGAACAATCTGTGAAATGGATATACGCAAATGCGATGGACGAAGGATGAGGGAAATTGAATTAGGTTAGGTCCCCTAATGCGGAAATGAAAGCACTGAAAGAATTCTGGAATACCTATTCGCGCTACTTCGTGGATATCTGGCAATACCTGATCATTATCGTGATCTTCATTATTGCCGCGCTGGTGATCTTATGATCACCGAGCCAATTGTCCTAAGCAGTACGCCGTAAATGCCTTCGAACCCTCTTGGCCCAAGTGCGAGCCATCAACGTAAAGTGCATCATCCCAGTGCCGTTGGTTGGCATCCGTAAGGGTATGCCCTAAGGGTTGCAACATGGCACGTAACCGCGCTACATGTGCTGCATGTTGTTGGTCGTTCTCCGGCGTGCGCAAACCATCGCGGTAAGCACCTTCCAAGACGACCAGGTCGATGTTCAACGCGCGCAGGTCCTTGGCGAAGTCGGTGAATGCATTGTAACGTACCTCATCCATCAATTCGCTTTTGGGCGGACCTGCATTGAAACGGCCTTGGTCAATACGATCTTGTGGCACGACCAGCGTCGCACCACCACAGGCGTCGAAACCAAGGTATTCGTAGTTGGCGGGATCCGTGAAACGCAGTTTGTTCGATTCCGATTGGCGTAAATAGTAAGGCGCATCCCAATGGGCCAAATAACTGCACCATGTCGATGCACCGTTCACATAGGTTGCGATCGATGCACTATCCTCAGCAAGTACGTTCTCTTCTTTTTTGAAGTCCATCATGTTCGTCGCGACGATCACGGTCTTCGGTTGGTATTTCCGTGCAAGGATGGAACCCAACAATTGCACTTCAGACGCACCTGTGCCCCAAGCCCCAGCATTCGGGTAGGCGATATCACCGTAATGCGCAAGAACAGCTTCGGTGTTCAGGTTGTTCAAGGTCATGCTTGAAC
>JAGNUG010000024.1 GCA_017987115.1 Flavobacteriales bacterium
GTATATAGCAACAATGCATTCGGCCATCCCGGTAGCGGGCGTGATACCGCTTCTATAACCTACACCTACGATGAGGCCGATCGTGTAACGCAACGTATGCGCAATGACCTTGGTGCCATTATTCCTACACCATCGACTATGGCGTTCATGGCCTGCCCGAACGCGAAACCTATTCGCGTATCGAGAACCTTGGCACCGACAGGTATAATGTGATCCCCGGCGAGGTTACAGTGATCAGTGATGAACGCTACCGCTACGCTATGCAAAGCGATACCTTGACCAAAAAGATATTCCTGAACAATCTGGACCTACCCTACCGCGAACAATTACTTGCAAAGGATAAGAACGGTTACCTGCTCACCATCGAGGATGTGTATCTGATGAGCAACAAACGCGCGCGCATCACTTTCACCTACGACGATAAAGGACGGCTCGCCGAACGCCTTGAACAACCCGATATCGGTTGGTTGCATTCCAAGAAACATACGTACACGTATGACAACGTTGGCAATCTGATGCGAGCGATCCTTTGGAAGGACAATGTGCAAAAAGAAATTACCGAATACCTGTATGAAGAAGTTTCCATGACGCTAAGCGCACGCATAACCAAGGACATGGAAACGGGACATATGAATATCGTGAAGTACGTAACTGAGAGGAAGTAGTAGTTGGCAGTTGGCAGTTGGCAGGAAGCAAGAGGCAATTGGCAGTTCGTTGAATCGTTCGAAAGATGAGAGTATTGTTCTGTTTTATTGTTCTATTATTCGTTGGGGAACTGAATGCGCAAAGCGCGATCGTGCATTGGGCGTATGGGCCATTCGGGACCATGGGCGATGCTGCATACATCTTGGAGAACGACCGGATCTACCAAGCCTGTGGTCCCTTCGGAGAGAAAGGTGCATGCCTATTCGTGTTCGATGAAACACAAGTGTTCCGCAGCTCGGATGCTTTCGGTAGAAAAGGCACCGGCGTTTACCTTATGGAAGGCGATAACTTCTACCGGTGTACAGGAACATTCTGCACCAAAGGACCTTGCGCGTTGCTCATGGAAGGCAACAAGATCTATCGCGGTGATGGCGCATTCTGTGCCAAGAACAGCGGTGCATTCTTCATAGAAGGCAACACCATATTCTTAGCCGAAGGCCCATTAGCAAGCAAGACCGATGCGATCCTACAGACCAAAGGAAATGTACCCCTGGTTGCGTTGCTGGCGATAATGGCGGGGTTGTGATCTGGGAGTTGGAACAACTTACCGGGCAATAGGATATTCAAGCACAAGCCAAAGGGGTTTACTTGGTGCATTTGCTGGATGGGGCACATCGCTATAGCGCGACCATTGTTTTCGAGTAGCTCACTTCCCTACCCCTTCTTCCCCATGCCAACATTCGCGGCCTTGCCGTAATCCGGCACCAAGTATGCGAGGTCATCGAAAGCTTCTGCAGCGTAGCGCTTTTCCGCTGCTACGAACATGTATTTGGCGCTGGGCGTAATGCCTTGTAGAAAGGTGATGTTCTTGTTGCCGTTCCATAGCTCAGCGGCTTTGTCCGCACCATCGCCGAAGACCATGCGTTCGTTAGGTTCAGCGGCCCATGCAGCGTCCAAGATCAATGGTGCGGCTGGTGCCAATGGTTGCAATTCCGGTGAGTAAGGTTGAGCGAAAACTTCCATGCGGCGTGCATCCACCATCGGCCATAATTCGGCGTTACGCACTTGCGAATGGATCAATGCCCCTTGTGCCAAGGTGCCCAATGTACTGAGACCGATCACCGGGATATCCAACGCATAACACAATCCTTTTGCAGCAGATAGACCAATGCGCAGACCGGTGTAGGATCCGGGACCGATACCAACCGCAACTGCATCCAATTCCTGCAACGTGCACCCGACTTCTTGCATCACCTCTTCGATGAATACGTTCAACTTTTCGGCGTGTGCATTCGTCGTTGGGTCACTCTCACGGATGGCCAGCAATTTGCCATCACGCGCTACGGCCACGCTGCACAACTTCGTCGCTGTCTCTATTGCAAGGATCAATGCCACGATCACAAAGTAACGGGTACTCCTTGCAGGATGTCCAGGTATTTCGTGGCCATCAGATACTGATACTTGGCGCTGATCAGATCCGCCGTGGAACGGTTCAACGTGGTCTTGGATGTACTTAGTTCAATGGATGTGATCACGCCTTGATCGAAACGATCCTGTGCGTATTGCAATGCCAACGTGCCAGCTTCAACGGCTTTGTTGGCCGCCAGGTATTGCTTGTAGGCCGAGCGCTGCATCACCAAGGCATCCAAGACATTGCCCTGCAGGTCGTTCCGAACTTGGAGCGTGTAGTTGCGTGCTTTCTCGTGTTGCACCTTGGCCTGATCGATCTGGTACTTGTTCCGCATATTATTGAAGATCGGAACGTTCAATTGAAACGCAATGGATTGGTTGAAATTCTGATCAAGTTGTTCTCCGAATGGCACCAACTCCGTATTGATCGAAAAATCCGGAGCAAAGACCGTTTCGCCGCTCGCCGTTGCACCGATCGGAACTGGGTCGTTCACTACGATATCACCAACTTGCTGCACATTCCTTCCACTGAATCCCGATCCCAGCGAACCATTGAACGAGAGCGATGGGATCACACCGGCCTTTGCAATTGCCACCGACTTCTCTGCACTTTTCACTTGCAGTTCAGCTTGTGCGTATGCAGGGTTCGTCCTGATCACATTATCAAGAACCTGTTCGGTGCTGAGCACGGGTGCAAGGATATCCGCATCATTCAATGTTGGTGCTACAATATCGAATGTTTGCAATTCCGCAGGCTCCAATTGCATACCACGGCCCAATGCAAATAGTCGTTGGTCATGTTGGCTGTGCAGATCGGTCGCAGTGTATTCCTCCTGCGCCAACTGGGACTGCAAGGTCAATAGTTCCGCACGCGCTACGCGCCCCCCTTCAACCAAGGCATCTGTACGACTGATCTGCAATTTGGTATTTTCCACTTGTGTTTCAGCAGCACGTATCCGTTCACGTAACCCAAGTACATCCAAGAACGCTTGCACAACTGTCAAACGCACATCATTCATGGACGCTTCCATACCCATGGCCGCGGCCTCTACATCAATGCCGGCCTGTTTGATCGCGTTCTGTTTACTGAACCCTTGGAAGAGGTCCACATTACTGCTCAGATAGAAATTGTTCGTACGGACCTGGTCGGTCGCGAAGGTGTTGGTGAATCGATCGATCACACGGCCATAGTTGTATCCATGCGTGGCGCCTCCATTGAGGTCAGGAAGCAGGTTCCATTTTGCGCGCGTTTGATTCTTGCCGGCCAGTTCCATATCCAACCGGGCGTTCAGGATCGCCAAGTTGCGTTCCTCAGCACGCTGTACACACTCCTGAAGGGTCCATGCCTGTTGGGCATAGCTGCTCATACAAACCAAGAAAAATAGAAGGGCTGATAGTGATCGCATCGGCAAGGTGTTCATTCCGGTGGTTACCGGAGCGAACAAAAATACCGGGGAGTTCCCGGCATACCAAGCCCATATGATGAACGGTGGAAGAACGGTGCGGGCGGAGATCACATACCCGTGATCTTTACTTCAACGCGTCGATTGGCCTCACTCTGTTCCTTATTGGTCGGCTCCGGATAGATCATTGCGGAGTTCCCGTAACCCAAATACGTCATGCGATCGGGTTCTATATCATTCACTAAAAGATAGTTGAATATGGCTTGAGCCCGCGACGTACTGAGCTCAATGAATTCCTTCTTGTTCTTGAACGTTGGCCCATTGACATGGCCTTGGATCTCTATGCTTACGTTGGGGTTCTCCTGCATGAAACGCGCTAGGAGAAGGAGTGACGCTTCCGAGCTGCGCACCACTTTGGATTCATTACCAACGAAATTGATATCGTCCAGGATCACTTGCTCCCCAGGCGCAATGGGCACCAGTTTGATCTCTACCCGATTGACCGGTTCATTGTTGCCTTTCACCCTTACAGTACTGAACATATACCCTTTACGCGCGCAACCGATCTTCAGATTGCGGTAGAAATCCTGTTCAAAGCTATAGCTGGAGCGCCCTTTGGCCTCCAAAACTTCATCGAACTTAAGCCCATCGATGGTGATCTTCGCCATAAGCGGCTCACGAGTAACAGCGCTCATAATATGGATCTCCAATGCCTGCTTTTTCTTTTCTTCAACCTCAGGTTCCGGAGGTGGGGGTGGCGGGTCATAGTGGAACCGGATGGTATAGCCAGCTCGAGGACGCTCACTTTGGTCCACCACCAAATAGAATAGCTGCCCGGCTTCGGTCTTCAAGGAATTGCTGTAGCTCGACCCCAGGCCCGAACGAACGTAATCCTCAGTTGCGCTCTTACTCAGACCGCACTTGGATCCGATCGTGGTATCGTTACGAGAAATGTTGGAACGGAGAGGAACCACCTGCTTGGATATCACCTTATCACAGATACCTGGAATTGCACCTTCGAATACCAGAAAATCGATATCGTCACGGATGTCCTTTGGTATGATATCGAAGGTGAGGTTACATGCCACGGGAACCCTGAATTTATACCAAGTGGTATGGTGTTCACGCTCGAACCATTGCTTATCCTCGAATGGATTCTCCTTGATCTCCAGCACATTACCGAAACCACGAACCGCCTGATCGTTCACGTAGAACGAGTCCGGAATGTAGATCGCACCGGTGCAATCACCATTCTCCTGAGTGAACGGTCGCTCTTGAGCATTGACCGCTATTACCAGAAGAATTTGAGCCAGAAAGAGAGTTTGGCGTAATGTTCTCACAACGCATTGATACGAAATACAATGCCCTAGGTTTCAACCACCCGCACAAATGCTATCCGTATGCCAAGTTGCTACCCAACCAGCGCTCCATCCAAGCTTGATCCTGCCCTTTTCTGGCGGCCATATCCGCTATCTGATCGGCGGACACTTTACCAACGCCAAAATACTTACTCTTCGGATGTGCGAAATAGAAACCGCTTACTGCTGCCGTTGGCCACATGGCCAATCCTTCAGTGAGTTTGATACCTGTATGCTTCTCTGCTTCCAGCAACCTGAACAGTTCGGGTTTTTCGGTATGGTCCGGGCAAGCCGGATAGCCCGGTGCCGGCCGGATCCCGGTGTATTTTTCCTTGATCAGTTCATCATTGTTGAGCTGCTCTTTCTGTGCATAACCCCAGATCTCCTTCCGGACGGTTTCATGAAGCTTCTCAGCGAACGCTTCCGCTAAACGATCGGCCAGTGCTTTCAATAGGATCGCATTGTAATCGTCGTGTGCTTCCTCAAATCGCTTCACACGTTCATCAACGCCATGGCCCGTGGTAACCGCAAAACCACCCATCATATCCGGAGCCACATCCTTTGGGGCAACGAAGTCAGCAAGAGCGATGTAAGGCACACCGGGTGCCTTTTTGCTCTGTTGTCGCATCGTCTGATAACGACCAATTACTTTACTGCGTGAAGCATCCGCGTAGAGCTCAATATCGTCGTCATTCACCGAATTAGCGTGCCAGATCGCAGCTACACCATGGGCTTGCAACCATTTCTCCTTTACGATGCGATCCAACATGGCAAGCGCATCGGAATGCAGTTTCGTGGCGTGCTCCCCGACCAGTTCATCGTTCAATATTGCAGGGAATTTTCCAGCAAGCTCCCACGCCATGAAGAACGGTGTCCAATCGATATATGGGATCAACTGATCGATCGGGAAATTCCGGAATTGGAATACCCCTGTGCTTTTGGCCAATACCGGTGGTTCGGTCTTCCAGTCGATGATGAACTTCTTTTCACGGGCTTCACTGATCGGTATGTACTCCTTGGCCCGTTGGCTGTTCTCGTAGTGCGTGCGAACCTGTTCGTATTCAGCCTTGATCTCCTTCACGAAATTGGTGCGCTCATTCTTACTGAGCAATTTGCTCACAGCCGGAACGGATCTACTCGCATCGATGACATGTACCACCGGTTGACTGTAATGCGGTTCAATGCGCACAGCGGTATGCACGCGGCTTGTTGTTGCACCACCGATCATTAACGGAATGGTAAATTTCTCGCGCTCCATTTCCTTGGCCACATGGACCATTTCATCCAACGATGGCGTGATCAATCCACTCAACCCGATAATGTCCACCTGCATCTCTTTGGCGGTCTTAAGGATCGTGGCACTTTGTACCATAACGCCGAGGTCGATCACCTGCCAACCGTTGCATGCGAGGATCACACCGACGATGTTCTTGCCAATATCATGGACATCGCCTTTCACGGTCGCAAGCAGGACCTTTGGCGCACCTTCCGCGCGTGTTCCCAGAATAACTCCTTCCTGTTTTGGAGCAAGCGCATCCTTTTCTTTCTTGGCCTGCAGGAAAGGTTCCAAATACGCAACTGCACGTTTCATTACGCGCGCACTCTTAACCACTTGCGGTAAGAACATTTTCCCGGACCCGAACAGATCACCGACCACGTTCATACCCGCCATCAACGGACCTTCGATCACTTTTACCGGATCCTCCATTGCAAGGCGGGCTTCTTCCGTATCGATCTCAATGAATTCCGTAATACCATGTACCAATGCATGTTTCAAACGTTCCGCCACGTCACCTTCGCGCCAAGCGGCCTGCTGTGCTATCACTTCCGCAGTTGGTGCTGCTTTGAATTTCTCCGCGAAGGTCACCATGCGTTCCGTAGCATCGGGCCTACGCGCTAACAACACATCTTCCACATGTTCCAACAGGTCTTTTGGAATGTCATCGTACACACCGATCTGACCCGCGTTCACAATGCCCATGTCCATTCCTGCTTGAATTGCGTGGTACAGAAATGCTGTGTGTATCGCTTCGCGAACGGGTTCATTCCCACGGAAGCTGAAACTCACATTGCTCACGCCTCCGCTCACCAAAACACCGGGCAGATTCTTCTTGATCCATTTCACCGCTTCGATGTATTCGATGGCATAGCGATCGTGCTCGCTCATACCCGTCGCCACCGTTAGAATGTTCGGATCGATGATGATATCGTGCGGTGGAAATCCTGCCTTTTTCGTGAGCAGATCGTACACACGCTGTGCGATCTGGATCCTGCGTTCGTAATTGTCCGCCTGACCTTGCTCATCAAAACACATTACAACAACGGCAGCGCCTAGCCGACGAACGATCTTGGCCTGACGCAGGAATTCCTCCTCCCCTTCCTTCAGACTGATACTGTTCGCAATGCCTTTGCCCTGCAAACATTTCAAGCCAGCTTCGATCACGCTGAACTTACTGCTATCCACCATCACCGGAACTCGTGCAATGTCCGGTTCGGCAGCGATCAGGTTGAGCAACTTGGTCATGGCCTGCACGCCATCGATCAAGCCTTCATCCATGTTCACGTCGATGACCTGGGCGCCATTCTCCACTTGTTGACGAGCCACTTCGACTGCTTTGTCGTAGTCGCCGGCTTTGATCAGTTTGCGAAATGCAGCACTACCAGTAACGTTCGTGCGTTCGCCGATGTTAACGAAGTTGGCACCTTTGAATATGCGGAGTGGCTCAAGGCCGGAGTAATTTGGAATGGACATTTTGATCAGACAATCAGACAATTAGAAAATCAGATGCTCAAGAAAGGACAACCTGCTTTCTTGGTTCGTGCTTTGCGGCTTCTTTGGCCAATGCCGCTATGTGCTGTGGTGTAGTTCCGCAGCAACCACCAATGATATTCAACCAGCCTTCTGACATGAACTCGCCTACAAGCTTCGCAGTGACCTCTGGGCTTTCGCGGTACTCACCCATTTGATCGGGTAGGCCTGCGTTCGGATAAACACTTACGCGGCAATTGGCCTGCTCGGCTATCGCTTCCAAATAGGGACGCATCTGGGCTGCACCTAACGCGCAATTCAACCCCATGCTGAAGAGTTTCACATGTGCCATGCTGATCATGAACGCATCGATCGTCTGTCCGCTCAGTGTTCTGCCGCTCGCGTCCGTGATGGTTACGCTGCACATGATCGGTACGCGTTCGTTCCGCTTCTCGAAGACCTCTTCTATCGCATAGAATGCAGCTTTAGCATTGAGCGTATCGAAGATGGTCTCCACCAACAGCACATCCACACCACCTTCCAACAACGCATCCACTTGCTCGCTGTATGCTGCTACCAATTGATCGAACGTCACAGCTCTGAATCCGGGATCATTCACATCCGGGCTCAAGGATGCGGTCTTGTTCATTGGACCGATGGCCCCCGCCACAAATCGCGGTCTGGTTGGATCCAGCGCCGCGTATTTCGCACACGCTTCTTTAGCCAATTGCGCCGATCGGATGTTCAACTCGCGAACCAGATGTTCGCACTTGTGCTCTGCTTGTGCAATGGTGGTAGCACTGAATGTATTGGTCTCCACGATGTCGGCACCGGCCTCCAAGTATTCTTCGTGGATCTTACGAATGGCATCTGGTTTTGAAAGCGAGAGCAATTCGTTGTTGCCTTGCAAGAGGATGTCATGGTCTTCCATTCCCGGTGGATGAAAGTCCTGTTCGGTAAGTCCCAGTCGCTGGATCATGGTGCCCATGGCGCCATCCAAAATGAGGATTCGTTCTTGGGCAAGTTCTTCGATGTTCTTCATGTCATATCACGTTCAATTCTGCCCCGTCATCGCACAAAAAAACCCCATCCGGATGTCCGGACAAGGTTTGCAACGCTCAGCGCTGGGTCTTCTTGATCACGGCTCATCTGTTCCCGCATGCGGGATTGGAATTGGCACCTTAACCACAATGTGGATGGTTGCCAAGGCTTCATCGGGCCAAAACCCTCTGCCTTTCTGGATAAGCGAAACGAAAAGAACGAGGGGCAAAGGTAATTGATTAGCTGATCAGGTGATGTGATGATCAGTCGATGGAGTGTCTGATCGGTCGAAGAGTTTGGAACGCTCCCGCGTTTTTCTTCTGCGGGCTGACGCTGAAAGAGTTGATGATCGCTGAGCGAAGAATTACTCCGATAAACGTTTTGGGGGATAACTGCGTCGTGAATTCAGGATCACGGCTCGATGACCTTCCCTCAAATTGTCCGGAACTACTTCTTGACCGCTTCTGCGAAGAGGGATGTCGGATCATGGACGAAGCCACCTTTTACATCCAATCCGTAATCGCTCCAGTTGGGTATTCGGCTTTCAGTAGGGCTTACAATGGAAACGTTCTCAAAGCCACACTCCTTGAGTAGCCGGGCCAGCGAGAATCGGTCGTACATCCACAAGTGGACCTCACCGCCCATTCTGAACGCCCCGACCTTTGAATTCGTGGAACGGAACGGGTTCAGTTTTTGACGCAACTTGCTGACCCCGAAATTCACGGCCTTCTTGAACATGAACATGGACGAAAACGCTCGTTTCAATGTTTCCGAGAACGATCTACCGCCACCTCCGCTCAGATAGCTGGACCGGATATCATTGCCAACGAATCCTGTTCTACCAATAACGAAATCCTCATTGACCATTTTGGGCTGCCGGAGGAACTCCACCATATTGCCTCCAGTGTGATTCCTGACCGTCTGATCATAGATCTCGAGCATCATCCAATCGTAATTGGCTTGGTTCATCTCGGTCGGCGATTCCAAACATTTATTCAGGTAGTTCTTGTATTCGTCCACAATGTTCTCAAGGTCCGGAACCACTACACGAATGACCCCGTTCGGTTTTAGAACCCGACAACATTCCTTGATGAATGCATGTGCTCGCTCCTTCGGAAAATGCTCCAGTACCTGAGAGTGGTAGACCACATCGAACGTATTGTCCGGGAATGGCATCCCTTTCAGAATGTTCGCAACGATCACATCCGGTGAGTTGGAGGCCATATCGATATTGACCCAATCGGGGTGTGTCTTGTTTCCGCAACCCACATTCAAGTAATTCAATTTCGCCATCTGAATTATTGTTTTTGCGGATCAAATGCATCATCGCTTGTGCATGATAAGCAGGCCCTTATGAGCGTGAACCTGTCGGATCCGGGCGGCAAAGTAGGCCGATCTTGAACTAAAATCAACTTGGGCCATTGCAAACCAGGAAAACGCCTGATCTAGTACCTTCCCCACGTGAATGGCAGCTGACCCAAAGGCGTTCTTGCGCAACCTTGTCCCTGACCCGGTTCTTGGGATCATCCGCAACTGGCGTGGATGTAAGGCGGGTCGCGCAATTGCCGATCTCCAGATCATTCTAGACACCGCCCCGGATTCACCCATATGGCTTACCACCGATCATCTTGAGCAATTGTGTGTTGAGTTCCCATTTCCTCAACCCTATGGTTACGACGAAAATGCTGTGGAAGAGCGGGGGCAACAGCGTGCGGAATTCGTGCTGAACAAATTGAACGGCAAACCGGCGCATACGTTCCTGGACCTCGCCTGCTTCGATGGCATGACCGCAGCAGCACTACAGCAACAAGGCAAACGCTGTTGGGGTGTTGATCTTACCGATAGTGGTTTCGATGCACGTGCGCGCCATGCTGGTGTGCAATTCGCTGCATTGGATGCAAGCGCCATGACATTCGATGAAGGATTCTTCGACGTCGTCTATTCGTTCAATGCCTTTGAACATTTTGGTTACCCGGAACTCGTATTGCGAGAAGCCCTTCGCGTTACAAAACCCGGCGGCCATGTAATCCTGCGTTTCGGGCCGTTATATGCATCCGCAAAAGGGTTGCACGCATACGATCGCATTCCTGTTCCATATTGCCAATTCCTTTTTCCGTTGGAGGTGATGAACGGCTACTTAAGGAAAGGCTCAATCGAAGAGATCGACCCTGCTCATTGCAACCAATGGTCATTGCAACAGTTCCGTGAACTTTGGAGGCGTGTTAACGACCTTGCGGTGGTCCGCACGAATGAGGAGTTCACGTGGCTGGATGACTTGATGGTCGTGCGCCGCTTTCCTTCATGTTTCAAGGGAAAAGTGGGATCCGCGGAAGATCTTGCCGTGAATATTATTGAAGTGGTGCTGGAAAAGAAGTGAGTCTTCTGATCGGGACTATATCCTCAACCCTGTGCTCCCGCGAATTCCTTGAAAAACGCGACAATGCGTTTACGGAACAGCAGGAAGAGCAACACATAGGGAACAGCCATCAGATACAGAATACCCATATTGAGGCCGTGGCCGATGGTGCCTGGTCCGGAACCACTGACACCGTTCTCAACAACTGCCTTGCACATGGAACAGCCTTGACCCAACGCTAGTTCCGGCATAAGCATGAACAGCGAAACGACAACGAAGAGTACTGACCTGGTGATCATGGGAGATCAAATATACATTCTTTAATTATCTATGCTTGTTATGGCCCGATCGCCCTGATCTGAGCTGATATCCAGTGGAACTGCAAGAAGTTGAAGTCACAGAATGATCAGTAGTACGGGCTGATCAGTAAGTACACGACAACACCTGTAACACTGACGTAGAACCAGACCGGCCATACCTTACGCGCTAGCTTTCGATGCGCTGGCCATTGCGCAGAGAGCGAGCGATATGCGGTAAGCAGAATGAATGGTAACGAAGTGGATGCCAATATGATATGCGTTGCCAGTATCACGTAATACACGATGCGTATTGATCCTTCGCCGCCGAATTTTGTTTCGCCTGCGAACAGATGATGCAGGATGTAGGAGGTCAGGAAAACGATCGATAGGACCAAGGCCGTCATCATTACATTGCGATGCAAGTTCCACTTGCCGGATCGAGCACTGAACAGCCCGACCAATAGCAGGACACTTACCATGCTATTGATCACGGCGTTCACCTTTGCAAATACATGCACGTCCCAGTTGCCTGAAGAGGGTATCTGTATCCTGTTCAAGATCACAACTGCGAGAAACACAATGGTCGAAACGATCCAGATCCAGCGTTTGGCAATGCCCTCTGCAATAGTGATCGCGCGTGCAGGATAGGGTTTATTCGTCATAGTGGACTATCGCTTGGCGCGCTCGGCCTTAATTGCAGCGGCGTTCTTGATCTTCTCCTCCTTCAACAACATCTTGATGTCGCCCGCCAAATTATTCATGGACTCTTGGTCGGTACCGTCGTAATATCCACGTATGTGCTTGTCCTTGTCAACAAGTACGAATTGCTCGGAATGCAAGAAACCATCAGGGGCCATTACGTCTTCTTTTGCGGCGAGATAGTACCCTTCTGACCCTTGTAGATAGAGATCGGCTTTCGCTCCGGTCAGGAATTTCCAACGTGCGGTATCCGCTTCGAGCTTCTTGGAATAAGCACGCAGCACCTCAGGCGTGTCGTATTCGGGATCAACGGAATGGCTCAGAAACAGCACGTCGTCGAAGGCATCGTCATCCAATTTGAACTGCAATTGCTGCATATGGGTGCTCATCTTGGGACAGATGGTCGTACACCGTGTAAAGAAAAAATCGACCACAATGATCTTGCCTTGAGTCCGGTCCTGAGAGAAGGGCTTGCCGAACTGATCCGTGAACGTGAACGGTGGTATTGTAGCGTAGATCGTATCAACCACCATCTCTCCCTCCTTCTCCACAAGCACGGTTTCTTTTGGTCCGTAATACGGTAGGTAGATGAAGTTATGCTTCACCAATCCCAACATGGGTGAAAAGAACAGGAAAAGACTTAGTATGAAGACTACAAAGCCGCCAAGCACAAGGATCTTGGTCCTACGGGAAGATGGCACGCGGTCGCTCAATGCAGATCAAAGGAACGTTTCCCAAAGCCAATTCACGTAGTTCGATTCCCATATTGCAATAAACAGCAGATACAGGATGAACAGGCCATATGGCAACAGGATGATAGCCCGGATATTACGACGCTCATCACCCAAGTGCATGAACGTCATGACGATGTAAGTAGCCTTTACCAATGTAAGCACCACAAAGGACCATTTCACCAGATTCCAACTGTCCGGCATCCACTCTTTCCAATAGGCACCCAAAGCCACTTCAACCGTAGTGATCACTGCCAGAAGCAGCGTAACCATCCAGATGGTCCGGCGAATTTTTCGGCCCGCCTCTTCGCTATGATGGGCGTCCAGGCTGTATTCAATAATATCGTCGCGCTCCATGGCAGATCAAAGTAGATAGAAGAAGGTGAACACGAATACCCATACAAGGTCCACGAAGTGCCAGTATAGACCAGCCTTCTCGACCATTTCGTAATGACCTCGGCGGTGGAAAACACCTCGGATCACCATGATCAGTACGATCAAATTGATGATGACTCCGCTGAATACATGGAATCCGTGGAATCCGGTAATGAAGAAAAAGAAATTCGCGTATTGTGCCGGGCCGTATTCATTGCGGTCCATGTTTGCACCGTCGATGTAGACTACGCGATCATCCCACAGCTTCATGCTCGCTGCTTTATCCAAGTGATGCGCTCCTTCCTCTCCTACCAAATAATGGCCTGCGGCAGCTGGCACTAAATGGAAGCTGTCGTGGGCCGTTGGGTCATGTGTATCGTGCTCATCGTTGTGAACCCAGTACTTTGCTCCTGTGGTAGTAGTGATGTAACCACCACCGCCGTGAATGAAGTGGCTCCACTCCCAAGCTTGACTACCAACGAAGAACGCTCCACCGATAACCGTAAGGAACAACCACTTGATCACGCCCTTTTTATCCATACGGTGGCCTGCTTCAACAGCAAGAACCATGGTCACGGAACTGAAGATCAGGATCGCAGTCATCAACGCCACATAGATGAGCGGATAACTACCATGCAGGAACGGCAATGCGCGGAAAACCTCTTCACCGATCGGCCAGGCCTCGGTTGTGCTGTGCCGCACGAAGCCATAAGCTACGAGCAGCCCAGAGAAGGTCAGTGCGTCCGACACGAGGAAGAACCACATCATCATTTTCCCGTAGCTGATGCTGAACGGGGAGCGTCCTCCTCCCCAGAGGACGTCGTTACTCAGGACTTTACTTGCGTCTCCGGCCATTAGTAGGTATTTCCGGTGGCAATGTTAGTGAACAAACTGCAAGAACAAAAGAAGATAAACCCAAAGGCCACCAAGAAAGTGCCAATAAACCGCGCCAGCCCAAAGGCCCACGTGGTCTTGCGGGGTATACCGCTTTTGCAATGCCATTACCAACATTACAACCAAACTGATCAACCCGAACGCGGCATGCGCAAAGTGCGAACCTGTAAGGATGTAGAAATATTGACTGGCCCCATTGACCTGTTCGGCCATATCCGAATTCAATGGGGTGCTGAAGGTGACATCATCCTGTTGGAAATATTCTTCTCCCTGTTTTACCAACGGCGTATTGTTCGCCATTACAGTATAGTCCGTGCCGTAATCGCCTATGGGTTGCAACACATTACTGAAGCTCAATACATTTCCCATTGTGGCCAACTGGCTCCATCCTTTGAACTGATAATATCCAAATCCGATCCCTAACGCCAACGTTAACGCTACAAATTGTGAAACCAGGCTTTGTTTACCTGCTTTTGCCAACATAAGAGCAGCTTGAACGGTAAGACTACCGCCAATAATGAATGCCGTGCTGTACCAAAATGCAGTCGGAAGCTTGAAATTGACCCAGTATTCCGCACTACCTCGGCTCACAACATACGCACTTGTGAGACCAGCGAAGAACATCACGATGGCGAAGACGATCAATAACGTGATCATTCGCCTGCTTCGGATAGCACGTTGAAATTCCTGTTCAGGGCTGAAAGCGATCGTTGTCATAATCGATCAAGGGCATAAGCGATCTGTACGATCGGGAGGTATAGAAAGCTCGCGAACATCAGTTTGCGTGCGTCCGCCTTGTCATGCGAACGGAATAATCTGAATGCCGGAACCACCATGACAAGCCCCAGAACGATACTGGTCCAAAGAGCAATTGGCCCAACAACATCATAGACCCATGGCAGCATGCCGATCGGGATAACAAATAGGGTGTACAACAAGATCAAGAAGCCGCTGCGACCATCTCTCCCGCCAGCACTAGGTAATAATCGATATCCGGCTTTGGCATAATCATCATCCAACACCCACGCAATGGCCCAGAAGTGAGGGAACTGCCACATGAACTGCATGGCGAACAGCAGGCCCGCGATAAGGTCGAATTGTCCTGTGGCCGCGACATAACCAAGCATCGGCGGGAACGCACCGGGAAATGCACCTACGAATACTGCCCATGACGAGTGCTTCTTCAAAGGCGTATACAAAGCGACGTACATGAACAATGAAAGGAAAGCAAGTATTCCTGTGAGCGGCCCGAACTGGAACCACAACATGAATGTGGCCAGGCCACCTGCTAAGAAAGCCGCAACAACCGCTTCGGCAGTGCTCAATGTGCCTTGCACCAATGGACGTTGTTGTGTACGGTCCATTAACCCATCCTCCTTTATCTCCAGCACTTGGTTCAGCGCATTGCTGGCACCCGTTAATAAGGTGCCCGATATGGCCAAGCCGATAATGCCCAGCCAAGAGAATGACCCGACCGGAATACCGATCAAATAACCAAGAACAGCGCTAACCACCACCAATGAAGCAAGCCGAAGCTTGAACAGAACCGCTACCTCACGGAATTTCGCGATCGGCGTTGTTGTAGCGGTGTATGCAGTGGACCTTTCCAAGACCGTACCCCGTTTTGGCATATTCTGCTCAGGGGCTTAGAAGCCGCAAAAGTATCCATTGAATTGGAATTGTGATACTTCGCGACGCGCCTTTTTTATAGCACTTCGAATGTCCTTGACGATCAACCAACTACGGAACGTGAATGATATACGATCCACTAAGGCAACCTATACCGGACCTGTTGCTCCACATGTCGATCACGGAAGTAACAGACAATACCCAAACGGAAGACCAGATCAGTTGTGCTCGTACCAAGTGCTGAAGATGCCGACCGCACCAAAGCACTGGCCTCCAACCGGGTGGATGTAGCTGGGTCCAGGAGATATCCAGCACGGATCTCACCATGGAATACGTTCAAGTTCGCAACACCTCCCATGTAGTAACCAAAGTCATCCGGCTTGCCCTCATCATTCAAGGGACGCTCATTCTCTGGTCGGAATATGTTGTTTCCATAACTGTACGTTCCCGTATCCGTTCCAAGGATCGCGTAGCTTGTATGAAGGCTGTAACGCATTCGCCCTTTCAGAAGATCGGCCTGCAGTACGAACTCGTTCGAATTACTTCCGTACGGGTGCGCAAGTGGTTGGCCGAATTGCGCATAATTCTGTCGTGTATCCGAATGGGTATAGATGAACGGCCGTATATAATTCCATTCCAAACGAAGCGTTAGATCCTTTACCTTGAACGCATCCCTTGCTACAATTCCAAGCTGCACAGCCTGTTTATTCGCATACCACCCTCTCCCTTCCCGTACTCGGAAGAACAGCATCTCATCCAGCATGATCTGGGAATAGACCAGAACGTGCTTGCCCGCTTTAACATTGATAGCAATTCCTACCAAGGCGTTGTCCGGCGATCCAATACTGTATTCCGCTGGTCGATAGAATAGGACCGGGTTGACATAATTCATGTCGAAACCACGCGGATACAGGCTATCACCGGCACTGAACACGATCCCTTCGAACACTGCGAAATTGATACGGGGGGTAACGTTATATGATAAGTAATGCATGCTAGCGTACTTCCTACGGTAGTCGCTAACAACTCCGTTGGCACCCCGAATATCATTCATCATCGTGAAAAGGTTCACGTATTTGATGTGCCAAACGCTTGTCGTGATCTTCAGATACGGGTAGCTGTATGCTTCATCCGAAAGGAACAACGATCGATATCCTTCACCGAACGAATTCTTGCCCTTTCCGAGTGTGAAATTGAAGTATTTGCTCGCGTCCCAGCTCACATACCCATTCCAGTCATAATGCACATAGTTCGGCTTCGAACCATAAGCATATCCCTCACCCGGGGTTACTTGGGTTGCTTGAATAAGGGTATCGACATAATTCGCGAACCGCTCGCTCCACGCTTGAGCATCCAAATGGAACGTGAGCTTGTCATTCACATTATAATCCGACCAGAATCCGGCGCCTCCGCGATGGATCACTGCGCCCTCCGCACCGGTGTCATAGCCTCCGTTGGCATCCAACAAAGGGCCCCATCGAAATTTTCGTTCATCAATTGCACCGGCCCATTTATCCAACACTTTCAACGCAGCTTCAGGGCGAAGTGAATCAGCGCCATTGAGCAAGGATATATCCGATCGACGATAAGGACGAATAGCGGTATGTTCATTGGCCTTATAAGCCTGTTGTGCTGTGGCATAGGGCATCTCCACATCACGGCTCAACGGCAACCAATCCGCCTGGGCAAGGACGTCGGTCCCGAATAGCAACAGACAGAGAATAGGAAGGAAGGCCCTCATTTTCGTTCGCGCTTTGGCCATACGAATGGGAGCATGGCCAATACGACCGCAGAGATCCCTAATACCATCAACCCGATATTGGGGTGCCATTTACGCGTAACCAAGCTCAATGCAATAATGACACACGCGTAACCATATAAACTGAATGTAGTTCCTCTATGCCCAAAACCCAGGTCGAGCAACCTGTGGTGTATATGATTGCGATCCGCGGTAAATGGCGACACACCGCTTGCCGCGCGTACAATGAACACGCGCAAGGTGTCCACCAACGGATACGCTAATACGGCCATCGCAAAGATCGGCGTAGGGATCTGCTGGAGATAGACCGGCAAACGCGAAGTATCATGATCGATAACGCGAATAGCAAGAACAGCGAGGATCGCTCCTATCATCAACGAGCCACTATCGCCCATGAATATCCGGGCAGGATGACTATTGAACACCAGAAACCCGACCAAGGAACCGGCAAGGACGAATGCCAGCAACGCCATAGCGACATCACCAGCCATTAAGAGCCACCATCCAAAGGTTAGCGCGGCTATCAGGCCAATTCCACCTGCAAGACCATCTACACCATCGATCAGGTTGAAGGCATTCACTAGAACGATATAGACAAAGAACGAAAAGGCAATGCTCAAAGTGATCGGTAATTCGTAGACACCGAACAAGCCATGCATATCCTTGACTCTGATATCTGCCATCACCACCAGGATATACCCAACTACCATGTGGCCTACCAATTTTTTGACCGGCGAGAACCCGATGATGTCATCCTTCACACCAATGAAGAAAAGTAGGACCATGGATGCCAGGAGAAACTTGAAGTCCGTGTATGCCAACCCCATGGCCTTGTACAGCATTCGATAATCCGCGTCCGGTAAACCCAGCATGGCGCCTTTGGGAAACCATAAGGCATATGAGAAGATGATCGCCGCGAAGATGATGATACCACCAATGGTCGGTACGCTTCGTTGGTGTAATTTCCGAGCTTCGGATGGCTCATCGACCAAATGCTTCATTCGCGCCACTTTGATCAATGACGGCATGGTGAACAGTACCACGAAGAATGACGTGAGAAAGCCCAATAGGATTATGTAACCGTGTTCCTTCACGTGATCAAAAGTCGTAATATCGGTTAAAGAGCGATGTCCCAAAAACTACATACACATAGGTACTTTGAACATTGTCCGAAGCATCCTGAAGATCCCTTCTGCGCATGCCTAAGGTAAAACGCAAATTCGTTTTCGGATTGAATAAATATGAGGCATTCACATCCATGAAAAGAAGTTGTTGTTCCGGACCTTCGGTCGTTGGGACACCGGTATCCGATCGAAATAAACTACTTCCTCTATTGGTCATTGCCGCAGTATCCGGGTGATACAGCGCAAGATTCAACTTAGCCTGCAAACGTAACCGATCCTTGAAGGTCTTATCAACGATCGCGACCGCCTCGCTGAAATTTGCTCCCATCGGATGTGCCATGGCCAATCCACTGTGGATATAGTTCAACTGTTCGGGGTCCGCCATGTACATAAAGGGCTGTACGGAGTTGTATTCCAACTGAATGTTCAAGTCTTTAATGCCAAGGTCGAAAATGCGGACGCCAGACTGCCAAGCAAAACGTTGGCGCTCTGGATCATCTGTCGCAAATTGACCATAGATGTAACCCTTGTCATACAGTTTCAACTTCAAGTCAGCACCTACGAGACTTTTATAAGGACCACGGAATCCATTGGATGCTACATTAACACCGATCACTGGATTCAATTCCAGAACATCAAACGGCCTTACCCCATTGTTGTCGATATTGCGAAAGATCGTACTTTCGAAAATGCCGATCTCCACTCTGCCCAAGTTGACACCTAGGTGATGGAAGCGAGCACGCATCCATGAGAACAATGATTCACTGGAGGCTCCGGTCGGTAGGCGATCCGAAAGTCCAACGCCATGTTGCAACTTGGTATGCCATGTGGTGTATTGCCAGCGCTTGTTCAAACTAATGAAACTGAACTCATAATACGGAGCTGGCAAAGTATTGTCACTTAATAGGACCGACCTATAACCATGACCTACGAAGTGCTTTCCGTGACCTAGCTGGATATTGAACCATTTGGCCGGTGAGTATGAAACATTCGCTTGCGAAAAACCATAATCCATCTTTGCACCTGCCGGAAATTTTACACGTGCTTGGCCACTGATCACACCATGAAGACGGCTATCCAGAAAGAGGTACTGCGGTAGGATCGTTTGCGTTTCATGGAACATGGTCTGGAACGAAACTTTCGGACCAAGATCCGCTGTGATACGGAACCCACGTGTATTCTGATAGTATCTATTGGTATCGGAATAAAGCGTCGCGTCACCCGGATCAAATCCAACCTCGAAAGCAAAAAGGGGGTCGATGGTAAGCCTTGCATCGCCTTCATGCACATCGAGAAAGTGATCGCGATACAGCTTCTCCGTTAAACCATAATAGTACTTGGTGGAATCCTTAATATATCCAAGTGTTCCGCTAAGATCCATACGCGACTCAAGCATTGGCTTCAGTCCTGAGATGGCCCGACTTTCAATTCTTGTCGATGTACGTTCAATGCTTCCGCTATAATCGTTCTGTAGGGTCACCACGTTCTGTTGCGCGAACGCGGTAGAACATCCCCAAACGAACAAGAGAACGGCAAATATGCGGATGGTGTTCACTGTAAATTCGCGTATAGGCCTGCAATGTAGGGCGGAAGTTCTTCATGAGATACACGTTCCTGTCGTGCATATGGAACGCAACTCGGCTAACCCTATCACGAAGAACGCCCGACTTCAGCCGGGCGCTCATTTCGATCCGAATAAGTTCTAAGCCTTGGCCAGCTCGCTTTTCGCAAACTCAGCGTAAACAGCAGATATACCGTCACGTAGGTCGATCTTGTGTTTCCAGCCCAGCTTGTGGAGCTTGCCGACATCCATCAATTTACGTGGTGTACCATCGGGCTTCTCCGTATTCCATTTTAGTTCTCCGTCATACCCAACGATGTCCTTGATCATCTCCGCAAGTGCTTTGATCGTTAGATCCTCACCGGTACCAATGTTCACGAATAACTCGTCGTTGTAGTTATTAAGCAGGAAATAGCACGCGTCCGCCAGGTCATCCACATGCAGGAATTCACGCATCGGCGAACCTGTTCCCCACACTTCAACACTCGGAGCATTGGTGATCTTGGCCGTGTGGAACTTGCGGATCAACGCGGGTAATACGTGACTGTTGTTCAGGTCGTAATTATCATTCGGGCCATAGAGGTTCGTCGGCATGGCGCTGATGTAGTTACGGTCATACTGTTTCCGATAGCTCTCAGCCAACTTGATACCTGCGATCTTGGCAATGGCGTACGGCTCGTTGGTCTGTTCCAACAGGCCGGTCAACAGGCTCTCTTCCTTTAATGGCTGTGGAGCCATTTTAGGATAGATACAAGAGCTGCCCAAGAACAACAGTTTCTTCACGTCGTTCTCATGACTTGAATGGATGATGTTGCTCTCGATCATCAGGTTCTCATAAAGGAACTGGGCACGGTAAACATTGTTCGCGTGGATGCCACCCACCTTCGCTGCTGCGAGAATTACATAAGCTGGTTTCTCTTCCGCGAAGAACTCCCGAACGGCCTGTTGATCCTTGAGGTCCAGTTCCTTGCTCGTCCGGTACACCAGGTTCGTATGCCCTTCAGTAGTAAGCTTGCGCACCAAAGCACTGCCCACCATTCCCCGGTGGCCAGCTATGTAGATCTTGTCTGTCTTGTTCATTGTTTTCTCTTTGTTCTTGCGGGCTTAACATGTCCCTCATCCGGGCGATACATGCATCGCCCCTCCTCGGAATGATCGCCAGTGGCGATCATTCCTGCTCGTGCAAAATGGTATGACCGCCTTTCTTCAGGTAGACATCACGCTTGAACAATTCAATATCACTTTGAACCATTTCAGATACCAAAGCTTTGAGGTCATATTTATGTTTCCAACCAAGAATGCGCCGTGCTTTGGAAGGATCGCCCTCCAAATGATCCACTTCCGCAGGACGGTAGTAGCGTGGATCAATGGCAACCACCATCTTTCCTGTTTTCTTATCGTAGCCCTTCTCCTTCACCCCTTTCCCTTTCCATTCCAACTTAACACCGGTCTGTGCAAACGCCAGCTCAATGAAATGACGAACGGTGTAGGTCTTTCCGGTAGCTAGAACGAAGTCATCCGGCTTCTTGGCCTGCAGCATCAACCACATTCCTTCCACGTAGTCCTTTGCATGGCCCCAATCGCGCTTCGCATCGATATTCCCGAGGTACAATGCATCCTGTAGGCCCAACTTGATCTTTGCCACAGCACGTGTGATCTTACGCGTTACGAAGGTCTCACCACGCAACGGACTTTCATGATTGAACAAGATACCATTGCAAGCGAACATGTTATAGCTCTCGCGGTAATTCTTGGTGATCCAGAACCCATATAGCTTGGCTACGCCATAAGGGCTCTTCGGATAGAATGGGGTATCCTCATTCTGTGCCCTTGGCAACACACCACCATATAGCTCGCTTGTGCTGGCCTGGTAGAAACGGGTCTTCTTTTCCATGCCGAGGATACGGATGGCTTCCAGAAAACGCAATGTTCCAATACCGTCAGCATTGGCAGTGTATTCCGGCATTTCAAAGCTCACGGCAACATGGCTCATTGCCGCCAGATTATAGATCTCATCCGGCTGGATCTCCTTGACCAAACGGAGGCAATTAACGCTGTCAGTGAGGTCACCATAATGCAAATGGAATGGACGACCTTTCTCATGCATATCATGATACAAGTGATCAATACGGTCCGTATTGAACAAAGAGCTACGGCGCTTCACGCCATGAACTTCATATCCTTTGTTCAGCAATAGTTCGCTCAAGTACGCTCCGTCCTGCCCGGTAACACCAGTGATCAGCGCGACTTTGCGCTTCTTGGGTGCAGCGGCTGGCGTTTTGGCCTTGGTCGTTTTCTTGGAGGCTGCTTTTGCAGTTGGCTTCTTCGCAGCGGCAACTTTAGTTACTGGCTTGCGCGTCTTCGTTGACTTCTTTTTGGTGGTCATATGTGCTTATTGTACGATGAACCAATTGTTCACCAATTCGTTCTTGTTGTATCTCATTGGACCTTCCGTGGTCACGTCGATCAATTCCTTTCCAGCTTCGTTCGCTATGGCATGTCCGGCAGCGGTGTCCCACTCCATAGTTGGTGCGTACCGCGGATATACATCAGCCTTACCCTCTGCTACCAGACAGATCTTCAACGCACTGCCCATGGCCGCCAATTCCACTGTGCCATGTTCCTTCTCCTTGTTGGCTATGAATGCGGCCGTCTCCGGACTTTGATGGGAACGACTGGCTACAATGGTGTAGTTCGCGGTCTTCTGGACCAATGGCAATTTGTGCGACATAGCGGCACGTTCATACGCGCCGGAAGCGGAAAAGGTTGCTGCGTGCTCGTGCTTGTATGCACCACCGCCGGCCCAAGAGAAATACAGCACATCCGTAACGGGTACATACAATACACCAATGATCGGCGAACTTGTTCCTAGCGGACCCGCCGGCTGATCGTCGCGCTCCATCAAAGCGATGTTCACTGTGAACTCACCATTGCGTTTTACGAATTCCTTGGTTCCGTCCAAAGGGTCCACTAACCAGTATCGGTCCCATTTCTGGCGTTCAGTCGCGGTCAATGTCCTTCCTTCTTCACTCAATACCGGATAGCCTGTTCCAGCTAACACTTTTACGATGGCCGCATGCGCGCGCAGATCCGCTTCCGTAAGTGGCGAACGATCATCTTTCAAGGTTACTTCAACAGGTCTGGAATAGACTTCCAGGATCTCTTCTCCAGCCTTGAACGCAGCATTGATAGCGGCGTTCAAGTGTGGCAACAGTTCGGTTCCAGATCGCATGCAACGGCCAAAGTTAACCGGGCATGTCCGCAGCGAACTACGGAGAAGCGACAAATGTCAAAACCGAATTGTGTGTATTTCCGAGCAAGCAAGAATTATACAATGGGCTTTCCACCTTCGATCTCGTTGGTAGTGGTTACTGACCCGGGTTCAACTCGTAGGCTGAATTGTTATAAGCCAACGGAACCGAAAGATCGCTGGATGTTTGCAACAACGAAAAACCCGGTAGCCTGTGGTCCGCATGCGCAGAACCAAGACTACCGGGAAGCTCTTATGGACCTACGGAGGTCCAAGTATGCTATCCGATCAGGCCTTCCCCATGATCTTGAACATGCCAGTGCCGCACGTGGTACATGTGCCCTTCATGGCACGACGACCGTTGGCCATAATGTTCTCTTTCGGATCTTTCATCATCCGTTTTGCTTTGCACTTTACGCAATAGCCTTCTACGCCATCTGCCATTTTCTTTGGTGTTTTGAGGTTACTTAATGTGATGCAAGGTAGTTGGAATGCGGGCTTTTCGTTCTATTGGTTTTCAACACGTGTTAGCGGATAACCGTGCCGTTCGGCACCTTTCGTTCCACCGAAGCAAGTACAATGTGACCATTCTCATCCGGAAAACCTGTCACCAAACACTGCGACATCACCCTGCCTATCTGCTTTTCCGGGAAATTCATCACGGCCATCACCTGCATCTCAATAAGGTCCTTCTTTGAGTAGTTCCCGGTTACCTGTGCACTGCTTCGCTTAATACCATATGGGCCAAAGTCGATGGTCAGGACGTATGCAGGATTGCGCGCGTTGGGCAGATCGCTCGCGGAGAGAACAGTGCCCACACAGAACAGCACTTTCTCAAGATCGGATGATCGGACCATTTCCATTACTATCTGACGCGATCGTCTCACGCTTTATCCAAACGCGCTTGATATTCGGCGTTCAAGAGGTTGTGCTTCGGCCAGAATGCTGGCGCGATCCTGTCGTTCAAATGTTCAAAAAGGATATCCAAATGTGTGTGCCAACCACCTGAAATACTAAGTAGATCCTTGCGGTCAGGTAATCGGTGGTGTGCTAATACCAAGAGGACTTCATTGTCCTTTTCCGTTAATTCGAATACCACCTCGGAGAGTGCATCCTCGCGAGCACCCCATGTGAAACTGAGCACATTGGGTGGTTCGCAACGCGTTATCCTGGCAACCATTCTGTGACCCTGTGCGTATTTCTCAGGCGTCTCACTGGGCTCAGCATCCAACATGCTATGTAACCAGAATAGCTCCACTTTACCGCCAACACGCAGTTCCATGTTACCACTAGCAAGCCATTTGGCACGTTTTTCCGACTCCGTAAGGTAAGCCCATACGCGGTCGATGGGTCCGGGTAATACGCGCTCGAAGCGAATGGTGTTCGGTTCTGTGACGATTCCGTACTTGTTCATTTTCATTGTTGTTAGGTGAAATTCATTTATTGGTCTCATCCTCTGTTATCAGCAATTGTTCCAACGCATCCAAGCGACCACCCCAGAAACTCCGGGTCTCCTCCATCCAATGCGCAGCAGAATCCAAAGGACCGGATCGGTAACTCAGAAAATGGTCGCGCCCTATCCTGCGACGCTTGACCAGTTTGGCCCGCTCAAGTACGAGGATATGTTTGCTCACGGCATTCAGCGACAACCGAAATGGCTGGGCCAACTCAGTCACACGTGCCTCGCCCATTGATAAGCGTTCCAGGATCGCACGACGCGTTGGATCCGCAAGTGCTAGGAGTGTCTTATCAATGGTTCCTTGATGGGTCATCGGGTGCAAATATATTCAACCTTTTGGTTGAATATAAAAAACACACTTTATTCAGCGGATATCCTACTTGAGAACGAAACAATTCTTGGTTCAAACCCGAACTTGAACACGTTACTTTTGTTCCACTCGGATGCCGATAACAATTCCGCAACACCGATCCGACCCTAAATGGGTTGAAGCTCGATTTGATCGGATCGCAGGATCGTATTGGTTGTTCGAACGCTTGTTCCTCGTATCACGATCAGCACGAACCCGAGCTATTGGGAAACTGGACTTAGGGCGGGATGACCGCGTTCTTACAGTTGGATGTGGGAGGTTCCCCGAACTGCTCGAACTATCGAACATTGTCGGGCCGAATGGCACCGTTGTTGGAATCGACCTCTCCATGAAAATGCTTGACGGGGCTTGTGTAAAAAACGCTGAGCATCAACTCAACAATACGGAGTTATTCCATGCCAACATATTCAATTACACCAACTCTCGGTCGTTCAACGCGATCTACTTCCCTTATTCACTAACAAGTTTCGGAGAACCTCATCGTTCATTGGAATACGCTTGGAATTTATTGGAGCCTGGAGGAAAACTGGTGGTTCTTGATGTACAGATACCCGTAAGGATCCGTCCATGGGCTGGACCAGCGATGCCGTTGATCCGATCTTTTATGGAACGAACCGTACTTGGCGACCCGGACATGGATCCAATTGCAGAATTGAAAAAACTCGCTTCACCCATTCAAGTGGAATACATGCGCGGTGGTGCGCATTTCATCGCGCAGATCGAAAAATAGCTCCGTCGCTCTGTTGTTCCTTCAACTAG
Source organism: Flavobacteriales bacterium (assembly GCA_017987115.1). Classification (GTDB taxonomy): domain Bacteria; phylum Bacteroidota; class Bacteroidia; order Flavobacteriales_F; family PHOS-HE28; genus PHOS-HE28. The sequence continues at coordinate 25,872 of JAGNUG010000024.1, forward strand.
ATCGAGTAGTTTGGTCAAATAAATCATATGCATGAAGAACTTTCTTACCACTTTGGCAATTTGCTTTTCGATTGCTCCTTGTAAAGCGCAGACATTGCTGGACAGCATCCCTTTTCCGGGATCAAATGCTTCATTTTGGGGGATCCACGTAGACTCCGATACGATCTTCATTGGTGCAGATGGTCCTGGTGATATCGTCTTCATGGATCCTAATGGAAACATAGTAGGGAGCTTGCCGACCGGGCACACCTTCAATCATGGTCTGATCAAGCGCCAAAGTTCCTACTTGATCGCTCAGGATTATACATCGGCAGGTGCGAATTTGTATGAGATCAGTCTTACAGGATCATCGCTTAATACTTGGACATTCCCGCCCGTTATCGGTGGCAACTCTTCAGGGATCGGTGATCTGTTCCCAGACGGTAATGCGGTCTGGTACACGATGTATTACCCGGATTTCGACAATGACCCATTCGCATATGCATACAAATGGATACCAGGAGATCCTGCACCAATGGACACGGTTCCGCTACATGGTGAACAACCTTACGGTGTAGCAGTGAAAGGTGACACAATGTTCTACGTTACGGACAACTTGAACGGTGATCAGGAACGCATCTATGCCTATGACCTCACCAACGAACAGGATATTGGTTGGATCGAATTGCCGGATACACCGACCGACAACGACATGTCTCCACGCGGTATGTACTACGATGGTGAGTTCCTGTACTTGATCGCGAACAGACAAGGCGGAAGTGCATTCGCTTATCAAACGATCTATATCTATGGATTCGATGGAACGAACGGGATCCAAGAAATACGGTCAACGGAGCACATCGATGTGCGTCCGAACCCAGCTGATGATCATGTGTTCTTCGATCTGCCATTCGTATCATCTCAAGCGCCATGGATCGTTCAAGTATTCGATGCAAGCGGCGGTCTAGTGCATACGCAACAACTTCGTGGGGGGCAGGAACACTACGAAACTGCCCGATGGACAGTAGGTACATACTCGCTCACCGCAATTTCAGGTGCGCGAAAGATCACGGGAAAGATCGTAATTGCCCGTTAAGCCAAGGTCTCAGAAATGATAGTTGACCGATAACGTGCGCAACGGATCAGCGAAATGAACGAACTCGCTCTTCCCTTGTTCCGCTTTTACATTGTCACGCGTTCTACCAATACCAAATGCATAACTCGCTTCGCCGGAAATGGAGAACCGATCCGTGGCACGGAACCGTATTCCGAACAACGGTGAAGCAAGGAATTGTTTGGTGACAGAATTGATCTCCGCTGATGTAGGAACCAGCAACGGACCCGCGTAATTCTCATACAGGCCTTTTTTCTGGATCCGGCGATAGGAAAAATCCACTCCGACAAATGGCTGCAAACGTGAACTGCACAATGTCCGCTCCATTCCCAAGCGTGCTTCAACCGTTGTAACGTTCACCGACTTGTAAAAATCGCTGGCCACCGGAACATCAGCACCTTCCAACTTGTTACCGACTTGGTATTTGCTGCGGAAGACATCCAGACCCATCCGCAAAGCACCTTTATCGCAATGTGCTTTGTACAGGAATCCATTGCCGTAGCTCCAATCGCCTCCTTTCGGACCTTTCTTGCCTACCTCGGCATTGATCCAACTTACGGCGTTAATGCCGATCTCCTGTTTTCCGAAATCCGGTGCTTGGCTGAAGAACGGACAAGCGCCATTCGCTATCGGGCATTCTTTCTGTGCGGTTACTCCAAGTTGGAATGTGCCTAGAACTATGCTGAGCACTAGTATACGATACTGCTGTAACATGACGCTATGGTTTTTACGAAGGTACATTATGAAAGGAGTATCCGGAAAACGACCTCGTCGGAAGTTTCCTGATCACTAACGAATGAACACATTTCAATACCCACCACCACCACCCTGTCCAGCTTCGATCGGGTGCCACGTGGTCTTTACTTCCTGGGTATCGAGGATCATATATGGATCCTCGGCATCTGCTTTCATCCAATCTTTCACTTTCGGAACAACTACACGCTTCATGTTGGTCGCACTTTCGGTATCCAACAACATGCGCTCTTCCTTGGTAGGTTGATCACAGACAACAGCATTTACATCCATATGCGAAACGAGCGGCTTCAATAACTCGCTTCGAAGACCGGTAAGCAAATTCACAACGCCACCGGGCAGATCGCTTGTAGCGAGAACTTCTGCGAAGGTTACCGCTGGCAATGGGTGTTCTTCGCTTGCAACAACGATGCAGGCATTGCCTCCGGTAATGATCGGACCCACCATGCTGACCAAGCCGATAAGGCCACTTGAACCGGGTGCCATTACGCCAACAACCCCGGTAGGTTCGTACACACTGAAGTTGAAATGCGAACTGTTCGTCGGGTTCACGCTGCTGAAGATCGCCTGGTACTTATCGCACCATCCTGCATAATAGACCCAACGGTCTATTGCCGCAGCAACCTCGGCTTCCGCATGCTTCCTAGTGGCTCCGTGGAGCATGAGCTCATGCACGAATTGCACACTTCGACCTTCCAACATTTCACCAATGCGATATAGGATCTGTCCGCGATTGAACGCACTGCGACCAGCCCAACCACCAATTGCACCACGCGCTGCGATCACACTTTCGCGCACATCCTTTCGACTGCTTCGGCACACGTTAGCCAACGGTTTTCCATCCGTGCCTTTCGGTTGATAATAACGCCCGCTTTCCGTACGTGGGAATTTACCACCGATGTAGATCTTGTACGTCTTCATCACCGGGACACGCTCCTTGCTCGCAGTAGTACCATTCGTTCCATGACCGTTCAAATCCGGCTTGGCCACTGTGTTTTTGGAGGACGTTTTCTTGGTAATGGTCTTGGACATGGTAAGGGTTGTTCGTAGGCGAAGTTACAACTTGGCCTTGGAGTCATTGAATGCAGCAGAAAATGCTAAGTGGTTACCATTCAGCTGGTCGTAGCCGAGTTCACTCAACCGCGATATCCTCGTAATTGTGAAACTACTTTGGAAAACGCTCTCTTGACGTCCCGAATGAAACCTAGAGGAATAATGGAAACCGTGCCACATGTGACACGAAAGGATAGTTGTCAGAGACGAATACAAGAACATTATCGACGAATACTCCGTAACAAGCCGCACCGGTCCTAGCCGGGTACAATACGGCCATGCGTCGCTCATTCCTGCCTCTGCTCTACTGGATAGTTTCTGTTCCAGTACTTGGACAAACACCCGGAGGCATAGGTACCAATCTTCAACTTTGGCTACGCGCTGAGGGCTATACTGGTGGTGCCACCTGGACGGATGCCAGCGGGAATGGACGTAACGCGACCAAGGTGGGTACCGTGGCAAATACCGCGCTTTACAATTTTCAGAATGTTCCCTCGGGCTTGACGACAACACGCTATTTCTTCGTGCCACACAACAACGCCTTGAACGCAAACAACGGTGCGATCTCCGTATTCGCGGTGGGCTTGGCCGGAGGAGGTGTTTACTCACCTTTCGCATCGAAGACCGCCGATCAGACTTGGCCATCCGGATGGGTGCTGGCCACCTCGGACCCGATCTCGCATTTAGGTTTTACGACTGGTAACTGGGACGGTACGGGTACAACCAACGTAGCCAAGCAGACCGGGGTGCCCACCGCAATACCGTACATCGCTAGCGGTTTCGGCAGTGGCGCGAGCACCAACGTGGTCTCTGTGTGCTACAACGGCACCGCTGTTGCTACCAACACCAGTGACAAGACCACAAGCACCGTACCGTTCTATGTAGGATTCGACGGTGATGCGTATGGCTTCAATGGTGGAAACATCGCTGAGGTGATCATGTACAATAGCAGTTTGAGCGCTGGACAACGCCAACAGGTGTGGTCCTACCTTGCTATCAAATATGGCATCACTCTGAACAACGGAGCGACCAACTACCTGAGCAGTGGCGCTAGCATCGTATGGAATACCGCCACCAATACCGGTTACAACAACAACATCTTCGGCATCGGCTTGGACAATACGAGCGGCCTTCATCAGCGACAAAGCGTATCGATCAACGGCGGGCTACAACCGGTGATCGCCCATGGTACAACCATGGTTACCCTGAATAGTGGTGGAGCGAATCTTAGCACAAACAACTCCTTCCTGATCGCAGGTTCAGACAATGGTTCCTTAACGTTCACCACGGACCTTACAGGCCTCGCAGGGATCAACCAACGTTTGGGGCGCATTTGGAAAGTGCAGGAGACCGGCACCATCGGCAACGTAACGATCGCCTGGCCCGACAACGATGCTTCGATCCAATTGATCGTGAGCAACGATGCCGTTTTCAATGGATCGGACAACGCCATTGCCACCACGGCCATAACCATAAATGGCACTCCTTATCGGCAAGCGATTGTGAACCTAACCACTGGACAATTCTTCACCTTCGGCAACATGGTTGTAGCGCCGGGCGGTGTGGTCTCCAGTTTGTCCTTATGGCTGGCCTCCGATGCATCTGGTGTTGCCCCCGGCAGCAACGCGCCGGATTGGGATGACCTATCGCGCTCCAACAACCCGGTTGAGACCGTGGGGACTCGCACCCTCCAAGCCGCGAATGCTGCCCACAATTTCCAACCCTACTTCAACAGCTTCAGTGCGGCAAATCACTTCAAGGACTCGAACAGTTCACTCGCTCCGCAAAATACTTTCGAAGCAACCGAGATGACCCTTTTCGCTGTAGCGCGGATCAACCACGCAACCAACGATGGCCGCATAATGGGCATTGATGATGGCAACCTCAACGGTGGTGATCCCGGATTGAGCATCTTCGACGCGAGCCCTCGGTTCCACCGGGTGTCCACCAGTACCGTAACGTACACCAGTGCTTTGAATGCATCGGTGGATCGGTCCGGTATTTTCTCCGCCTATACCGCTGGCACCACGCTCGGTGTCGGCTTGGATGGCGAATACACGACCACCGCGATCACCGCTGGTGGAGGAATGCGCGGTGATATCCTGATGATCGGTTACGGGAACCTTGCCCCAAATGGCGCCCTGCCTGGCGATCTCCAGGAAGTGATCTGGTACAAAAAGACCTTGAGCGCTACCGAAAGCAAACAAGTAGAGACCTACCTATCCCTTAAACACGGGATCACTATGGGTGGTAATTCCGGTACAAGTGCCACCTACAATTATTTGGACTCTCGCGGTGCCACCGTTTGGAACAAGACCACCAACGCGGGTTACAATAACGACATAGCAGGTTTAGCAAAGGATGATGGGACGGCTTTGCTGCAAAAGCAATCCAACAGTGTCAACTCTACGGGCAGTGTGACGATGGGGCTAGGAACCATCGCCGCTAGCAACGCAGCTAATGCAAGCTCTTTCTTGCAGGATCGTTCTTTCCTGATCTGGGGGCATGATGGCGGTGCGCACAACTCCGTATTCAACGACCCCGCTTGCTTCAACCAACTCCCAGCCGGTGTTGAAGCCCGCATCCAACGCAAGTGGAAAGTGCAAATGACCAACTTCACTCAGAACGTGACCGTCGCATTCGACCAAAGCGCACTTATGGGATACACCGCGCTCTCCAACCTTCGCCTTCTGGTGGATGATGATGGTTCGAACTGGACGAACGCCACAGTGTATTCCGGAGCAACATCCGTTGGCGGCAGAGTGGTTTTCAACAGTGTGGACTTCACGGCGGGATCATTCTTCACGTTGGCTACGGTGAACTTCCTCCTCACACCACTTCCGATCGAACTGCTCAATTTCCTAGGAGAGACCACTGGTTCCACGAATCAATTGACATGGACGACAGCCACAGAACTCAACAACGATCACTTCGTTTTGGAGCGGAGCGCGGATGGGATCGCCTTCGAGGCTATCGGTAACTTACCCGGTGCAGGCACAACCCAACAGGTTACCCACTACGCATTTGAAGACGACCGACCACACCAGGGCCTCAACTATTACCGCTTGTTACAAGTGGACCTCGACGGCACCAGTACTTACTCCTATGTCTTATCACTAACAAACAGGTTGGAAGAGGACAAGGATTGCATTGTACGTACGCTGGACCCGGAGGGCCTCTATGCTCTTGCTTGCACATTAGGTGAATACGCAACAATGGAACTATTCAGCTCAGCTGGGCAACCTTTGAAACTCATTCGCTTCAACAGTGATGGAACTCAAGATGTCGATCTTCGGTCACTCGCTTCGGGCCTGTACATCGTGCGCATCACGGATGGTGATCGCGTGAAGAGCTACAAGTTGTTGAGGCCATAATACGTTGAACCGGTTCTGCAGCGTTAGGACAACTTTGGGTACAGTGCTTATGGATGAGATCTAATTTGTCGTGGCGTTTGACACTGAAAATTGGGATTCTAGATGAAGTTCCGATGTCATGGAAATAACAACTACTGAGTTCAATTAGGAAATATTACCAGCGTCAATCGTTACCAATAGTCACCGAATTATCATCCAATTCCTTACCGTTCAAGATCCCTTCCATGGCCTTTGCAACCTATCCTCGCTGGTCTTGGCTTGATTGGCCGATAAGATGTGCAAGAGGTAGCCACGTTGCCGTCCGGGCATAAGGGCATAAAAGGCTTTCTTCAACTTGGGCAATTTCTCCAATTGGACTTTGAACTCTTCCGACATTTCGAATTCGGCGGTCTTTTTGTGTTCCACGTTCAGGCCGGCTTGTTCTACTTCGATGGCTTCTTGGATGATGGCCTTTACCTGCTGCGCTTGCTTGCGGATCTATTGAAGACCGGTGAAGCGGATCTGGCGATCGTGTAACACGGAAAGCCCCATTTCAGTTCTTCCTCTAACCCACAGTCCAGTACGATCGTTTGCAACTGCGCCAAGTACTCTTGCCACTTTTTGGCTTTGTAGAAATAGAAATCGACGTTGGGGTTCATGCGGTGAAACTATGAACATGGGTTGAAGTGCTTAACTGTGGCACATTCGTTATAATTGAGCACAGAACAGCAGACATCGCGTCGTGTACTTTACAGTCTGTCCGATCCGCGTCATGATCAAGAACATTGGTATTGGCCGTATGTTCGCCATGTGGGCGACATTCTCCAGTAGCTGACCAATGCACACAAGACCGAACAGAATCTACATGCCATCATCATCGACCGGTAACTCGGCACGGTCGCTAACAAGCAGGACAGCACCGTTCAAGGTTGATCTTTCATGAGGCATCTTGGACAAGTCTATTTGTTTGCAGGGATCCTTGGCGTTACAGCCAGTGCTGCCCCACCACAGAACGATTCGCTCTGGGGTATTTGGAGTACAACCCACCTTCCGGACAGCGCCAGATTGAAAGCCATGCAGATCCTCGCTTGGCGGGCCGTTTTCGTACAACCCGATAGCGGCATGGCCCTTGCGCAAATGCAATTGGTCTTGGCCGATAGTGCCAGCGATGACCGAGCGCGATACGAGGCATATACCACCTTGGCTGTGGGTAGCAGTATGAAAAGCGACTATCCATTGGCCTTATCACATCTGCAGCAATGCTTGACCATTTCCCGGAAAATGGGCGATCTGAACCGCGAGGCGAACGCCTATAGCAACCTTAGCAACGTATACCGAAATCTGGGCGATCTGCCAACAGCTCTAACACAGTTGCAAAAGAGCCTGCGCATCGATACGCAACTTGGCAATGACGAAGGGCTGGCCGGCACTTATAACAACATCGGCAACGTGCATACTGAGCTGCATGATCTGGCCGAGGCCTTGGAGAACTACGAACTCAGTGCCGCACTATACGCCAAAGGGAACAATGTAAAGGGCCGTGCACAAGCACTGATGAATTTGGGCGCCACACACCTGGACCTGGGTGAGCGGACCTTGGCACTGGAAGAGTTCAACGAGAGCTTGGCACTTTACCGCAGTATGGGACGCACGCTGGAAACGGGAATGGCATACAACAATCTGGGCCGTAACTATGGAGAGCTTGGTCGGATCCAAGAGGCATATGCCGCACTCGATTCCGCACACGCCTTATTCACGGAGATCGGTAGCGCTCGGCAGCTTTCCCGCAACCTATACCACAGGGGTACTTTGCTGTTGAAACAAGGCAATGCCATTGCGGCCCGCAACGCTTGTGACAAAGGTCTAAAGGTCGCTCGCAAGTCGGACCTCGACCTACAGCGCAAGGAGTGCAGCGAATGCTTAATGCAGGCATACGAGCAGCTCGGCGATCTGTCCAGCGCGTTCCATGCACAGAAGGAATACATGGCCGTCAGCGATTCGCTGGACCAACGCAATAATGCCAAGGAAGTGTTGCGACTTGACCTGCAAAGGCAGTTCCAGCAGCAGCAGATAGCGGACAGTTTAGTGGCGGAACGAGCGCGCTTTGCCGTTGAGCTTTCACATAGTAAGGAACTGGGCCGTGAAGAACGGAGGCGCAACTTGCTGATCTTGGGTGCAGCCATGCTGCTCTTACTGGCGGGAGGATTATGGAACCGCTTGCGATTCACCCACCGTTCGCGAAGCGCCATCGCACGCGAAAAAGAGCGCAGCGACGACCTCCTGCACAACATCCTACCTCAGGAGGTGGCCTCCGAACTGAAGGAGAAAGGTCGTGCCCAAGCACGCCACTTGGATGAGGTCACTGTGCTGTTCACTGACCTCAAAGGATTCACCCAGATCAGCAAACAGTTCTCCCCAGCCGAGCTCGTGGCTGAATTGGATACCTGTTTCCGGGCCTTTGATGCGATCGTCGGTAAATATCAAGTAGAGAAGATCAAGACCATCGGCGACGCGTACATGGCCGCAGGTGGCGTGCCCGAAGCACGGAACGGATCGGCGGTGGACACCGTGTGTGCCGCGCTGGCCATGCAGAAATTCATGGTAGAGCGCTATCGTGAACGCAGCGTCTTAGGCTTGCCCGCCTTCCAAATGCGTGTGGGCTGCCACAGTGGTCCGGTGGTTGCAGGCATTGTGGGTAGCCGCAAGTTCCAATACGACATTTGGGGCGACACCGTGAACACTGCCAGCCGTATGGAAAGCAGCGGCGAAGTGGGCCAAGTGAACATCAGTGCGGCAACGTTGGCCTTATTGCAGGTTCAAGCCGCCAACGAATTCCAATTTACCGCGCGTGGATTGATGGATGCCAAGGGTAAAGGCGCCTTGGAAATGTTCTTTGTGTCCGAAGTCTGAAGCGGCCTATTTAACGAGCAACCGATCAGTGACCACACCTTGGGGCGAACGCAGCACAACCGTATAGATCCCTGGAACCAGGTGCTGCAGATCCACTATGATCTGCTGGGCTACACCGGCCAGCTCCAGCTCCCGTACCGTTCGCCCGGAAGCATCAAGCAGATGACCTGAAGCAGGCTGCGTAGACCAGCGCAGAACGACTTGATCATGCGCTGGATTAGGAACTATTTGTAGGGGCTTGCCTATTCCTGTTTGCGGTATGCCAAGCACCGCGCCTGAACGCAGCCCTTCGTATGCTTCGTCCGTGAAAGATGAACCGTTCACCTGGATCACATCAACCCCATCGCATCGCACTTTCAAATGACCTCCGGCGATACCATTGCTACCAGCATCGCTCAATTCCACACCGAAACAGGCATTTACAGGCAGACTTAGCCATTGCGTTTCAGTGCTCGTCGGATTGGTATAAGGACCGCCTTGCGCCAAGACTTGCCCCAGGTCATTGCGGATCAACCAAGTGGTCTCGCTTGGCTGCTCATCCGTGAGCACCTCAACCTCCACTGTCTGTAGTCCACAGGTAGTGGCAGCTGCGCCAACCGTAAAGCTGGACACATTGCCCGTACTGTCCTCATCGGGGACTCCGTTCACCGAGATGATGTGGAATTCAAGCACATCCCCTTCAACGGCGGACACGGTGGGCATGGCGGGTTGGCGCACCTCGTCGGTTACCGCTGGCACAGCCAGCTGCCAGTTGAATGAGTTCAGGATAAGCCCATTCTTCCACGTCTCTACTACACAAGCTCCCATACTTTGCGTACCAACGTTCTGGATGCGCAACACCGGTGTTACGGAATCACCGCACGCAAAGCGCAATCCCCGATAAGCCAAGATGCGGGCATCATGATCCTGCTGCGCCCGGAGATCAGCAACTGCGAGAAGGAGCAGGAAAAGGAGCAGTAGGTTCTTCATCACATAATCTGTTAGCTCGCAAAAATAGCGTGCCGATGGACCATGCGACCATAGAACATTGGTTGACAGCGCGGACTTGTTTCAGTCAAGCAAGAAAGGTCCTTATGCTTTGCAAAGGCTAAGATCCCATGACATGCTTCATTCTAACGTGATCTACACTGCGTGGAACTATGAAGTCGGATATCGATCTCGTGATCCTGCACCAGACCGAACAGGCTATCAGAACTGAATAGCATACCTGACAGCGTGGGTCCGATCAGCGCTCGAACGGAAAAAACGTTTCGCCAGAATACGCAAGGCCAATTGAAATTTTATAATCATGTGCAGATCATTGGATCAATATCGATCTTGATCGAACAAGGTGAAGTCGTTTCCCCAACTTCTCACTTCCTCAAGATCGACTCCATTTTCTTTCCCCGTGCCAGCTCATCCACCAACTTGTCCAAGTAACGGATCTGTTGCATGAGCGGGTCTTCTATGTCTTCTACTCGATAGCCGCAGATCAAGCCTGTGATCTTGGAGACGTTCGGATTCATCTTCGGTGCTTTGGCAAAGAATGTTTCGAAGTCGATCTTCTTATCGAGCACTTTTTGGAGCGCTTTCTCATTGTAGCCAGTTAGCCAATGGATGACGGTGTGCAGCTCCTCTATTGTGCGACCTTTCTTTTCCACTTTGGTGACGTAATGGGGATAGACGCTCGCGAAGGACATGCGGAAAACTCTTGTGTAGTCCATGGTGGTTGTGGTTGACTTCAAAGGTGTGAATATTGCAGTTAGACAAGAGGCAATCGGTGAGATGGGTATTCATTAATTGATTCATCTTAATTCTCTTCGTTCCTTATACGATTTAGTGGGACATGAGCCAGTTGCCTGTTCTGTCTATATTCGTAGTAACATCTTACACTGCTGGCATCGCTACTTCGGCCGTTCAATTAACATTAAGTATAGAAATGAATACCAGACTCTTGATCCTGACTCTATGCTTTCCGATGCTTGTCCATGCTCAAACTGTTCATTGGGCAAATGGCTATGGCGGACCAGATAGTGATAAGGGCAATGCGGTTGCAGTGGATACCGAAGACAATGTGCTCATAACCGGTTCTTTCAGCGACAGCTTTGAGTTAGGCACATCTGGCATAACCCTTACATCTGCTGGTGGTACGGACATCTTCGTTGCCAAGATAGGACCAGATGGAATTCTAGCTTGGGCGTTCGGAATCGGTGTTGGTGGTACATACAACGATGAAGGCAAAGGAATCGCCTCGGATGCACAAGGCAACGTGTATGTGACTGGTAGTTTTAAGGGAACGGATGTGGACTTCGACCCGGGACCGGATACCTTCCCGATGACTTCAGTGAATCAGGAGGATATATTCGTATGCAAATTCTCTCCCATTGGTGAATTGATATGGGCTTATTCCTTCGGTGGCTCATCCCCAGACCGAGGGAATGGGATCACCGTCGATGATACGGGAAATGTCTTTGTAGTTGGCCGTGTCGCAGGCACTGTTGATTTCGATCCAGGGCCGGAAAACCACTCGCTAATTACCGATACTTATGATGCATTCGTCTTGTCGGTGGATACTGATGGCAACTACCGTTGGGCGGTCAACTTTCTAGGAACCGGTGCTGATGAAGGACATGATGTTGCGTTGGATGATGCCGGTAATGTCTTTGTCTCCGGAGAATACCTTGTTGATATTGACTTAGACCCTGGACCAAATACAGTATTCGTAGCGGATGCCGGTCCTTCTACGGATGCGTTCATTTGTAAACTGGATCCCAATGGCGAATATCTGTGGTCAGCGACATTGGCCTCCGCGGCAGGGGCTGATCAGGTACTAGCACTTGCAATAGATGATCAAGGAAATGTTTTTGGCACTGGAGAGTTTCACGGTGATCCCCTCACCGTAGCCACTCCCTCCGATACCATCGACATACCCTACACCGGCGAAACCGATGTCTTCATAATAAAGCTCAACAACGCCGGCCCCTTGGAATGGGCTCGAGCGATAGCTGGGCCACAAGCGCAGCACGCGTACGCTATTGCGGTTGATCAAGAAGGGTATGTGTACACCACGGGGTATGTGAATTCGAACAGCGTAACCGACTTTGACCCTGGGCCTGAAGTGTATAACATTGCTGCTAGCAACCCGTCCTTGTTCCTGTCCGTGTTGAATTCAGCGGGGGAGTTCGAATGCGCGAAGATTACGACATCTTCTTCGGGTTGGGACCAGGGAAACGGCATCGCATTGGACGGCGATGACAATCTTTATCTCACAGGTTATTTCAACAATACGACTGACTTCGACCTCAGCGAAGAAGGAACCGCAGAACTTCTGACCGCAGGCACGGCAGACATATTCGTACTTAAGATGACCAGCGCTTGCTCGATAATTTTGGACATCGAAGGAATTACCTCAAGCACAATGCGAATTTCACCAAACCCTGCTGGTGAAATACTACGTGTAGAGTTATTGGACGTAAGTGGAAGGGCAACTCTGGACATTCTCGACCTGACCGGTAAGCACGTGCTGTCCCAAACGTTAAAGTGCACGACATCAATTGTAGATGTGACAAGTCTTCAGCCAGGCATCTACTTGATAAAAACAGATGGCCAACCACCAGTACGCTTTGTAAAAATGTAGCTATTGCGTGAGAGATTGAAGCGGAAAGCCCGACCCGAGGTTTTGCGAGGGGATCGCCCAAAAAGAATATCGAACAAGGAACATCGAATGATGAATTTCGAAGTGCTCCTTGCCGTGCATCAATTCAAATTCAAGTACGCACCCAGCCCGTGCACGCCACCCTCTCTTCCGTACCCACTTTCCTTGTAGCCGCCGAACGGTGAGGTGGGATCGAACTTGTTGAAGGTGTTGGCCCAGATGACGCCTGCGCGGAGTTTGGTGGTGAGGTTGAAGATCTTGGAGCCTTTGTCCGTCCACACGCCGGCGCTTAGGCCGTAGGGGGTGTTGTTGG
>JAGNUG010000124.1 GCA_017987115.1 Flavobacteriales bacterium
GTGTACGCTAGTGGGTAAGGATATGAAAGTCTTCAACGCCGGTAAGGATCCAGAGATCATTGCAGCAGGCAGCGTAATGCGGATGGACCTTCGACCGATCACAAGCTGACCGCCAAGCAGCAGATCGTAACTGGATCTGACATTCGGAATCTCACAACTCATTGGCGAACAGCTTCAGCTCGAGGTATGCCCCGAGTAGTTTCGCTGCATGCCACAAGTCCCGCCTTCAATTATTCCGGAGGAGCCAGGTCGTTTCGTACAATTGCTTCATACGTTGGGCATGGACCTGCTTTTACTGCTGAAGATCATTGCGATCATCGGCGCAGCTTGGCTGGTGGAACGGCTGATCTATTTGATCCTACGCCGTGGTTATGCGCGTAGAAAGGCGAAAGGCCGTAATGAATTCACCCAATACCGGTTCCTTCGGAATGCTGTAAGAACAGTGGTTGTGATCAGCGCATTCTTCGCGATCGTATACGCGATACCTTCGCTTCGATCATTCGCATTCACATTGTTCGCGGGTGCTGGTATTTTGGTGGCCATCCTTGGTTTTGCTGCACAAAAAGCGTTCAGCGATATCATCAGCGGAGTCTTTATCGTGGCCTTCAAACCATTCCGCGTAGGTGACGTGATCCAAGCCGGCTCACAAGGTTTCTTCGGAATGGTGGAGGACATAAACCTTCGGCACACAACATTGGTGACATTCGAGAACCGACGCGTAGTGATCCCGAATTCGATCCTTAGCGAAGAACGTATCGTCAATAGCAGCATCAGGGACGAAGCCACCTGCCAATTTGTGGAGATACCCATCGCGATGGATGCCGATATCGATATGGCCCGAAAGATCATTCAGGAAGAGGCCATGGCACATGATCATCAGATCGATCGGCGCACACCTGAAGAAAAAAAAGCAGGAGAACCAGAAGTTCAGGTCCGCGTCGCTGAAGTCAATAATGGATTCATTTTGATGCGGGCATACGTTTGGGCACTGGACCCGGTTCTTGCTCGCATGATGCGGTATGACCTGCAGGAACGGGTCCTGAAACGTTTCGCTGCGATCCATTTGCCTGTTGCGGTACCTTTTACCCATTATGTGAACTACAACCCGTACGTCAAACCTCAATTGGATGGTAAGGAAGCGAAGTGAAAAGAAAGGCCTTCCTCCGGGCTCACTCGTTTCAGTAAGTGACGAAACGAACAGTAACACCGTAATGAAGGTGTTCTCCTATAACAATGAGAGCTATGAGGAATTGACCGCCACGCGCTTCGAGGACCTACCTGATACAGGCGATGGAAAGGTCACCTGGATCGATGCTGACGGACTTGCGGACGTGGAATTGATCAAAGCGCTTGGTGAGCGTTTCGGTCTTCACGCTTTGTTACTTGAGGATATTCTCAACACCGAACATAGACCTACGATCGAAGAGTTCCAGGACCATCTGTTCGTTGTAGCGAAAATGCTCTCCATTGATCCTGTTTCGAACCACCTCGAGGTGGAACAGATCAGTTTCGTCATCGGAAAAGATTACGTACTTAGCTTGCAGGAACACCCTGGTGATATACTTGACCCGGTGCGGGAACGATTACGGAACGGGCTTGGTCGACTAAGACGAAAAGGTCCAGACTACTTACTGTACGCATTATTGGATGTGATCGTGGACAATTACTTCACCATCGTTGACGGCATTGGTGATCGGATCGAACGGCTCGAAAATAAGGTTCTGTCCAAGCCCAATGATAAAAGCCTCATGGAACTTCAGGAGCTACGCGGTCTTCTGATCACGATCAATCGCTTCGTTCTTCCTACTCGGGAACTGGCCGGACGGTTCAGTACCATTCAGACCTCATTGATCGATAAGGGTACGCGCAGATATGTAAGCGATCTTCAGGATCACACCGTGTATATAGCAGAGAGCATTGGCATGTTCCGCGATATGTTGTCCAATTTGGAGAATACCTACCACGCGCAACTCAATGCTCGTCTGGCACAGGTCATGAAACTTCTCACGGTCATAAGTACCATCTTCATACCGTTGACCTTCATCGTTGGTGTATATGGTATGAATTTCAAGTATATGCCTGAGTTGGAAGCTCCAATGGGCTACCCGATCGTGTTGTTCGTGATGTTCGTTCTCTCGCTTGCCATGCTATATTGGTTCAGACGGAAAGGCTGGTTGTGAGAAATTTTACGCTTTTGGCTGCTCGCGTTGCTCTCTGCTTTTACTTTGTACGGTATCAATGTCACGGCTTCCCTATCTTTCCAATAGCATTAACTCGTTCGATCTGTTTCGGGTCGGAAGCTATTGCGCACTTTTTATTTCGCACTTCTTCCGCTGATGTTAGTACACGTTCTTTCCCGGATAGTGCATTTTTATGCATCCGCTCACGGGTTCCGGAACGACCGTTCAATTATTTCTGAGGAGTTCTATCCGTTCCGATACTTCAGCGATCTTCATGCTGATGTCATCGTGACCGATAGTTCACCGAGCACCAAACCTCTTCGCGTAAGCGCGCTATGAAGACCCGCTATATCGACCTGATCGAACAAACTTTCGACTTTCCAAAGGACGAATTCAAACTTAATGGAGATGATCTGGTATGGAATGACCTCCCATTGATGGACATCCTTGAAAAACATGGTTCGCCACTGCGCATTACGTGGTTACCGAAGATCGGCGAGAAGATCGACCTGGCCCGTGAATGTTTCGCCAAGGCATTGAAAACGCACGAATACAACGGATCGTATGAATACTTCTATTGCACGAAAAGCAATCACTTCAGCTATGTCGTGGATCAAGTATTGAAAAAAGGTGTGAACCTTGAAACAAGCAGCGCGTACGATCTTCAAATGATCGAACTGCTGATAGAGCGTGGTCGCATAACCAAGGATTCAAAGATCCTCTGTAACGGATTCAAGGATGAACCCTACATCAAGGGCATTGGCTCGTTGGTGAACAGAGGGTTCAATGTGGTCCCGATCATCGATAACATGGCGGAAATGTACATGCTCGATGAGGTCATTGAAGGCACGTGTGATATTGGGATCCGAATCGCGGCGGAGGAAGCACCGAAGTTCGAATTCTATACCAGTCGCTTGGGGATCGGATACAAGGATATCATCCCGTTCTACATGCGGAACGTCAGCAAACAGAAGAAATTCAAGCTGAAGCTGATGCACTTCTTCATCAATACCGGTGTTACGGATACTGCGTATTATTGGAATGAGCTGAGCAAATGCGTGAATGTCTATTGCGATCTTAAAAAGCTCTGTCCAACGTTGGACACTCTGGACATTGGCGGTGGTCTACCGATAAAGAACAGCCTGAACTTCAATTTTGATGTGGAGTATATGGTCGGAGAGATCGTTGGCCGCATAAAAGATGTATGCCACGAGAATCGTGTAGCGGAACCCGATATCTGGAGTGAGTTCGGATCATTCACGGTCAGTGATAGTGGCGCTACGTTCTTCAGTGTTGTCTATCAGAAAAAGCAGAATGACAAGGAAAGGTGGAACATGATCGATGGTAGTTTCATGACCACCCTGCCGGATACATGGGCGATCAGTAAACGCTTCATCATGCTGCCCGTGAACAACTGGAACGATGAATACGAACGTGTCTTTCTTGGTGGGATGACCTGTGATAGTGACGATTATTATAACAGCGAACAGCATATCAACGCGATCTATATGCCCAAATACCAGGAGGACCGAAAGCAGTACATAGGCTATTTCAATACCGGTGCATATCAGGATACGCTCGGTGGTTTTGGTGGAATTCAACATTGTCTGATACCAAAACCTAAGCACGTCCTGATCGATCGCGCCGAAGATGGAACGCTGGTCGACCGTGTTTTTGCTGAGCGCCAATCCGCTGAGCGGATGCTGCAACTGTTGGGGTACATTGAATAATGGATGCTTGGTATTTCATGTTTGGATAACGTTTACGGATCACTGGTAAGGACCAATGGACCGGACCATATATCTTTTCTTTCTGCGGAACATAACTTAGCCGAACCTTCTTTTTATGGACCTACCCTTCCAACCAAAACGACTTTGCCATAATATTGGCACCTGAATCATGAGCAGTACACGCCCCCTTTCTGATTTCATGGAGCACAACTACCTGCATTTCAATGCAGCTGCTCTCGTGGACGCCGCAAAAGGATATAAGACCCACTTGGCCCAAGGCCGAAAAATGATGGTGACCCTAGCTGGCGCCATGAGCACTGCCGAACTGGGCAAGACATTCGCAGAGATGATCCGGCAAGGGAAAGTGGATATCATCAGTTGTACGGGTGCGAATTTGGAAGAGGATGTGATGAATCTTGTGGCGCATGATCATTACGAGCGTGTTCCACATTATCGGGATCTTACCCCAACGGAGGAACGAGCGCTGTTGGATCGCGGCATGAACCGCGTTACGGATACATGTATACCCGAACACGAAGCTTTCCGCCGATTGGAAAAGCATGTAGTGGAACTATGGACCGCTGATGATAAAAGTGGGAATCGCCGTTTTCCCCATCAGTATTTTTATGAAATGATAAAGTCGGGAGTTCTGGAACAGTATTACCAGATCGACCCGAAGAACAGTTGGATGGTAGCCGCTGCAGAGCGCAACATTCCTATCATTTGTCCTGGTTGGGAGGACAGTACGTTGGGGAACATCTTCGCTGGTCATTGCATGGTCGGAGACTGCAAACCCGGTATGATGAAAAGCGGCATCGAGTACATGATGTTCCTGGCCGATTGGTATACCAACAATTGCGGCGATGTTGGAATTGGCTTTTTCCAGATCGGCGGTGGCATTGCAGGCGATTTCCCGATCTGTGTTGTGCCTATGTTGCAACAGGATCTTCAACGCGAAACCCCATTCTGGAGCTATTTCTGCCAGATAAGTGATAGCACGACCAGCTACGGTAGTTACAGTGGTGCAGTACCCAACGAGAAGATCACGTGGGGAAAGTTGGACATTGGAACTCCGAAATTCATCATAGAAAGTGACGCAACAATTGTTGCACCGCTGATATTTGCATACGTATTGGATATGTAGCCCCTCTCACCATGCAACGACTGATCCGCTCCTTCAACACCTTGACAGATGAACTCAAGGAAAAATTACAGATCCAGTTCCCCGATGGCATCGATAGTTCGCACATCAAAACCGTGCCGACTGCCAAGGGAGAAATGCTACGCGTGATCGAACTGCGCACGGCCGATGCCATGTACCTGATCAAGATCAACCCGGAAAGCCGTGCGGAGATCGACGAGTACTTGGATAATGAGGATGGTGACGTACCTGACGATGATATTGTAGATGACGGAACAGATGATCTGGAGGGCGACGATGATGATGTCGATGACGATGAAGACAACGACGCGCCGGAAGAGGTGGATGAAGACGACGATGAGGATTAACGAGAACTACTACTTTGGGTAGTGCATTTGTTATGAGCAATTCAATTGCTACCCCACTAAGTTTGAACGCCGCTCTTACGAGTGGCGTTCTCTTTTTGCACTTCTTATTTTCGAGGCATAATTCCACTTAGTTTTGGTTACCGTAATGCCCATTCAGTATGAACAGCCAATTTCATCTTGCGTTTGCTACCACTGACCTGAAACGCATAAGAGCGTTCTATGGGAAATTCCTTGGCTGCACGGAAGGGCGCAGCGCGGAGACCTGGGTGGATTATGATTTCTTCGGTCACCAACTGACCGTGCAGGAAGTTCCGAAACTGACCAAGACCGCAAGGATCTACAACCCGAAAAGTAGCGTACCAGCGAACCACTGGGGAATTGTTCTAAGCATTGCGGACTGGAAGAAGCTGCGCGATAAGTTCACCAAACTGGGGATCACCTTTTATATGGAACCACGGATCGTGATGAAAGGAAAAATTGGGGAACAGATGAGTATGTTCATTGAAGACCCCGAGGGCAATGCGATCGAGTTCAAAGCATTTACGCATGCTGAAGAATTGTTCAAGAAAGAATGATGGTGATGATCACTGGATCACAAAAAAGGCACCCTGTCCGGGTGCCTTTTTTGTTACGTGACCATATGGTCAACGATAATCCCTTTGTGCAACAAGGTCGCCCGCGTCATTGAACTGTTGGCCTTGGGTAAGTGCACCGTTCATAAAGGACAAACGACCTATCGGCTTATCATCCTCTGTGCGGAACTCCCAGGTACCTTGGCTCCTACCCTTGTCGAAATAAGCGCTTGTGGTCAATGCGCCGGTAGCACTGTATTGTTTCCAAGTACCGTCACGCTTGCCATGCTCGAAACATCCGATCTCCATCACTTGACCGTTCTCGAAATAAGTAATAAAGTGGATGCGACCACCTTCCGAATAGCGGGTGGAACGTAACGTTCCATCGGGATAACGTTCTTGGGATAAGATCTCTTGGGCCTGTAGACCCGAGACCAGCAAAAGCAGTACTGAAATAAGAAAGACCCGCATGTTGATCCTAGGTTTGTTTGTGCTGGTATACGTACAAATGTAAGGATCGTTTCACAATTAGTTAACATGGATCTAACATACCCGTTGGGAATGAAATGAAGAATGTAGAAATTGAAATGATCAACTGCATGCTTAATAAGCGCCAAACAAGGCTCTGTTCTTCTCGTTCGGCTGGATCAGATCCCACAAATTCCCGTAAAGATCCTCGAATACCGCGACCAACCCATATTCCTCATCTTTTGGCGTTCGAACGAACTTTATGTCATGTTCGATCATCTTTTTGTAGTCCCGCGAGAAGTCATCGGTAAAAAGAAAAAGGAAGACCCGACCACCAGTTTGGTTCCCAATGATCTTGAGCTGATCTTCATTCGCAGCCTTTGCAAGTAGAAGACAACACTGTTCTCTACCTTTTGGAGCTAACAATACCCAACGCTTTTCTTCACTGAGCTTGGTGTCCTCGATAAGTTCGAAGTCCAGCTTCTTCGTGTAGAATGCAATGGCCTCGTCGTAATCCTTAACGACCAAGGCGATGTGGGCTATTCGTTGGTGCGTTTATTTCGCAGAGCGTGTCGTTCACGGACCTTGGCTGATTATAGATACCGACCAAGAACCTCCGTCGCACGCAGTTCCAGTGCGTTCCCGCCTTTGGTAAACTACAACGGAATGAAGCCCTTCTCAAGGACCATGACCTTTCCTTTACAAAGCCAACCTACCCTGCTGCTCCATGGCCAAGCGCAATTGGCTCACCTCTTTTCGCAGATCCTGTACGCTCCGTGTAAGTTCATCACGAGTAAGGTTCGGTTCTGGTAGTTCGGCACTGATGAAGTGTACGAATTTCCAGATCTCCAATACGTTGTTGATCGGTACTTCGTAAGGAACGTACAAGGGGTTGGTGCTGCAAAGCAAGAGGTTTCCGTTCTCCTTCAGCTTGTTGTACAGCACTTTGAAAACAATGCCATCATCCTTGGTCACTACTATGTATGGTTGGCCATCGCGAATGGTCTGCCAATTCTGCACGTATTCGCCGGTAACCCAGGACCCATCGGCCACGGGCGGCATGCTATCGCCGCTGATCTGGAAGGTACGATACTTACGATCGCGCGCCAAGAATGGCATCTGGAAAGTGGGGAGTATGCTTATGTATTCCGGATCGGCGTAACCCAGCGCATAGCCGGCCTTCGCTTTTTCAGGCACCAGTTCCACATTCTCACGGTCTTCGCTGTTCACTGTGGTTGCCAATACACGCAGACGTTTACCACTTAGATCCAGATCGCCGCCACGCTCCAATACTCCGAGTTGGCTTTCACTCAATGCCGTAAGGTCGTCCTTGAGCAACTTGTCCACACTGATCTTGAAGTATTCACTCAAGCGCAAAAGCAGATCGAACGACGGCTCTGCAGTGCCGTTCTCGTAGCCACTGTAACTACTGCGTTTAACATCGAGGCCGGCGGCGGTTTCTTCTTGGGAACGACCGCGGCGTGAGCGGAGGAGCTTGATGTTAGCTCCGAAGACGGGGTTGGTTGTCATGGTGTTGGGATTGGTCGATCAGATGATCAGAAAATTAGTAGATCAGAAAACAGAAATGCGGATACATTCCCATTTGAGTAAATGTAAGAGTCGTTAGTGTGCGTAAATGCGTTCATGCTTCTTTAGGGTTTGTAGCCGATCTGCGTGCGCGGCATGGTTGGTTCGGTAAGGAGTTTTTTCAGGTGATGGAACATCGTTTGGATGTCTCCACGGTTGTTGCCTACCCCTTTCTCCAGTTGTTCCAGCCGAAGTAGTATTTCCTTGTGGGCCATTAACACCTCACGCATCCGTACGAAGAGGTCAATGATCCGGATGCTGACCGCGATCGCTTGCGTGCTCTTTAGCACATTGGCCGCCATTAGGATACCGTGCTCGGTAAATGCGAATGGCATGTACTTGATGTTGTCACCCTGTTTCAAGGTCGCATTTTGCGACCTTGAATTTTCTGCCTCTTCCAATGTCAATTCAAACATGAATGCTTCTGGGAACCGATCCTTGTTGCGACGCACCTGCTCTTTGAGGCGCTTGACCTCGACACCATACAACTCCGCCAGATCTCGGTCCAGCATCACCTTCTGACCGCGAATATGGTGGATCCGACTCGCCACCAGCGCATCGGGAGGCGCTACGGCCGTATAGGGCGTAGGCGGCTCCATAAGCACGCTATTTCCTGACAAAGTTTCTAACATTCTACTGACCGATTACTTGACATGACAAATGTAGTGACTAATTTACTGACCGCAACATGATGGATATATTGTCAACGTGTCGATCAGATGATCAGACGATCAGAAAATGGGAATGCCACCAAGGAGCAATCTTCTGATATTCTGATCTTCTAATTTTCTGATCTTATGATCCAAATGCGAACCATCCTCCACCTGGACCTCAATACCTTCTTCGTTAGCGTGGAACGCCTGCGCGAGCCGAAGTTGATCGGCAGGCCCGTGCTGATAGGCGCCGATAGCGACCGCGGCGTGGTGGCCAGCTGCAGCTACGAGGCGCGCACGTTCGGGGTGCGCAGTGCCATGCCGATGAAGATGGCGAAACAACTCTGCCCCGAGGCGATCATCCTGCGTGGCGACAGCGGTGCGTACCTGCGCAAGAGCGATGAAGTGACGGAGATCATTCGTGCGCATGTGCCGCTGTTCGAGAAGAGCAGTGTGGACGAGTTCTACGCGGACCTGAGCGGCACCGACCGTTTCCAAGGCAGTTGGAAGATGGCGACCGAACTGCGGCAACGCATCATCAAGGAAAGTGGGCTGCCGAACAGCTTCGGGATGAGCATCAACAAGACGGTGAGCAAAGTGGCCACCGGCGAGGCGAAGCACCGGCCCGACGGTCAGTTGCAAGTGCCCGGTGGAACGGAGAAGCCCTTCCTCGCGCCCATGCCGATAGAACGCATTCCCGGCGTGGGCGGCAAGACGGCGCACCTGTTGCGCAGCATGGGCGTGGCCAAGATCCTGACCTTGCAAGAGTTGCAGATGGACCTGCTGCAACGCCTCTTGGGTGAGCACGGTCCGGTGCTGTGGCGCAAGGCGAACGGCATTGATGATAGTCCGGTGATCGCGTGGCACGAACGCAAGAGCATCAGCACGGAGCGCACGTTCTCCCGCGATACGATCGATGTGGTGAAGCTGAAGGGCCTGCTCACCGCCATGGCCGAGAGCCTCACCTTCCAACTGCGCAAGGGCAGCAAGCTCACCAGTTGTGTGGCCGTGAAGATCCGCTACGCCGATATGAATACGCACACCAAGCAACTGCGCATCGGATACACGGCCTGCGACCACATCATACTACCAGCCATTCACGAGCTGTTCCGCACGTTGTACGATCGTCGACAACGGATCCGCTTGGTGGGTGTACGCTTCAGTCACCTCGTGGGTGGCGGCCACCAGATGGATGCTTTCACCGATACGCAGGAGGCCATGAACCTGTACCAAGCGATGGACCGCATCCGCAAGCGCTTTGGCGACCGCACCGTGATGCGCGCGGCCGGTATGGGTGCTACAAGTATCGGCAGGATGGACAACCCCTTCGATGGGCAGGCGCCGGTGTTGTTGGCGAATAGGAGAACGTAGTCAAGGCTCAAGATACAAGTGTCAAGACATAAGGAAACAAGGTTCGCGATGCACCAGACCTTGATCACTTGAGCCTTGTGACTTGAGTCTTGTTCTGGGCGTGCCGGTGTTGAATGCACACCGTCGGGCTATCCGCTTTACTCCGCAGGTCCTCGGCTAACGCCTCGGTCCTTTGCGGGGTGCCGCTCCTATCCCTCACGCGCTACTCCACCACCACCCGAACCACTTCACCACTGACCGACCGCAACACATACAGC